>JASJCP010000035.1 GCA_030065935.1 Xenococcaceae cyanobacterium MO_167.B27 | reverse complement strand
AGTTTAGCTATATGAGATTTAAGTTTTCCTTGAGTTAAATATTTACCAAAAATTCGATAATACCGCTTATGTAAAGCAATACAATGATTATAGATTGAACTAGCGCAATGGATTTGTTGGTGTAAATATCTATTTTTTTTTGAGTTATACAACTTAAATTTATAGGTTTTCACTATGCTTGTAATTCGACCCTAATTTAGCTTCTAGGTTTTTATTGTATTATAGTTACCACATATTTAATTATTTTTAAATATTCAAACTCGGTAAGCAAGCTGTGGGTTGGATGCGATTCATGAGGGGCAGCTCACTTGGGGTTTGCCCCAAGTGTTTATACGCGGGAGTCCCGTCGCGGGACGCGAGGGTCTTCTCCCATCATTAAAGATAAAAAATTTAGGGTACGAGCGATCGCCTCTTCTGATACTGTTACCATTTCATCTGCATATTTCAGAACTAGGGGAAATCAATAGTAGTCGGAATACCTAATAGCTTACCTGATAGTGCGATCGCCTGACCATGATTTCCTGATGAATAAGTGATTACACCTTGTTGCTTTTGAACATCGGACAATTGGGAAAGAGTATTGTAAGCTCCTCGGAATTTAAAAGAACCTGTACGTTGAAAGTTCTCGCATTTCAAGAATACTTTAGCATTAGTTAACTGATTAACAGTAGTAGAGGTCAGGACTGGCGTAAGATGAGATATATTTTTTAAACGTTTTGCTGCTGCTTCTACTTTAGTATAAGTAACTGACAAGGCTTGTTTTTCTACAGAAAGTCTATTCATAATTTAAAGTTGCTTTAAGTTTATCTAACTTAGTAGTTTTTAATAATTAAAATTTACTACAATATAGATTTCAGTCTTAGCAATAGAAGCATTTAGGGTTTTTTTAATGATGAATAATGATAATTTGCTCTATTTTATGCTGTGACTACCATCTCAAGTATTTGTCTCACCCCCCAAGACGTAGTTACTTAAGATTTCTAACATTTGAGCAATATCACTATCTCAAATTTTTGAAATTGTTAGTATTTAATATAGCTGTTGATTAACCAAGTTTATGCTGGGAATAAAAAAGTTTTTAACTATATTTTTGACAGTAAGTTTCACCGCTTGGAACTTTACCTTTCTTGGAGTCGTCTATTGTTTAATTTTACCTTTTATTGGAGTTGATTTAGTTGTTGCTATTTTTAATGGAGAAATTGAACCAGAATTTTTGTTGGCATTTTTAGGTTTAATTATTACTCCTCCTTTTTGCACCTACGTCGGTTACAGATACTTTTATCGTCAACCAGGAAAATTAGCTCGTCTTTTTTACGGTGTTGAAGCTCCATTATTTTTACTATCTTTAATTAGGTTATTTGTACTGAGGGAACTTACTCCAGCGACTCATTTAATTTTAATTACTTGCTTTGTATCTATAATTACACTGCTCATACAATTATTTGGGGGATATAACCAAGAAAACAAAACTATTAGCTGGCTTCAGGCGATATCTCATAGCTTGATGTTAGTTTTTGGAGTATATTTTAGTTTAGTTTTATTATTTGATGTTATTCCTTTAGGAGTTTACTTTGTCGAATTTATTGTTGAATTTGTAAGATGGGTTTTTACTTTTGAATGGATCGAGAGAGTAATTTATTTACTTCATCCCTTGAGTTTACTCTTTTTAGGATTCTTTATTTTATCTTGCAGCTTACTGGTAGTTATGCCTTTTGCTGTAGCAGTGTTTTATGTTTCATCAGCCAACAATATTTTACAAGCTTTTGGCAGACAGTATAGTTATAAAAGAGCTTGGCAAGTATTATTAGGAGTAACCACAGCGTGGCTAGTTCTCTTTACTTCTTTTATTCATCAACCCCAAGTTGTAGCTTTTGACTTGTTAAAAGAGCCAACTAGTAGTGTAGAAAGTAGAGCTACTTTAGTAACCAAACATTCTGAAGATATCCGTAAAGGATTAGTGAATGCTTATCTTTATTCCTATCGTTATATTAGCTCAGTTGCAGATAGTAACCGCATGAGAATTATGTATCGGGATGCGCTGCGACTTCCTGAAACAGCTTGTAAACGAATACAAGATAGTTATAACTGGCTAATCTCTCCTTTTCTATATCAGGGAAAACGCCAAGATGATGCTAAAGCAGCCAAACTTTATGCTGAGTTTTTTGATACTCCAATTCAGAAAGGGGAAAAGAAAGCAGTCCGTCATGCTTTAAAATCTACAGCGATTTTAGATGATGCTAAAGCTGGAGTCTTAAACATCGATCAAAAGAAAGTCTGGCTGAAGAAACAAGCAGTTAATATTCAAGAACATGGTGCTTGGGCAGATGTAGAATTGTATGAGGTATATGAAAATCAGACTTTTGATGTCGAAGAAATTTTCTATTACTTTTCTCTTCCTGAAAATGCAGTTATTACAGGTATTTGGTTAGGAGATAATGATAACTTAGCTACTCGTTTTCCTTTTAAAGTGGCTACTCGTGGTGCAGCCCAAAAGGTTTATAATTCTCAAGTAAGAAGAGTGCGCCCTGTAGATCCTGCATTATTAGAACAAGTAGGTTCAAGACAATATCGTTTAAGAGCTTTTCCTGTACCACGAAAACTCCGCAGTAGAGAAATAGGAAACCCCCAAAATCGTCCTACTCAAATGCACTTGTGGTTAACTTATAAAGTAATGCAAAAAGATGGACAATGGGAACTACCTCATCTAGAAGAACAGCGTAATATTTATTGGACAAGAAATACACAACGTCTGCGGAATGGTAAGCAAGTTAAAGGGTTTAGGGAATGGCTAGAATCTAGTGTTTCAGCTACTCAAATATCTAATGAAATACCAACAGTAAATCTGTTGGATAGTTATAATATTAAGGCGCAAGCTGTTACAGCAAAAAATAACAAGCTACCTCAAGGAAAAACTTTAGCTTTGATTCTTGATACTTCTTACAGTATGAGAGAACAAAGTAAGCAATTAACTAAAACTTTGACTTGGTTACGAGACAATATTACCAAGCAAAATCAAGTCGATGTGTATTTGACTTATGCCAAAGGAATACAATCTGAAAGAATGCCTTTTACTCAATGGTTAGAAAAGTTACAATTCAAGAAAAATTATAATCTGACTAATCGATTCTATGGAACATTGCAGCCTAAAGAAATGTTGCAGACATTCTCTGAATTAAAAGCAGAAACTAAATATGATGGCATTATTTTACTCACTGATGAAGGAAGTTATGAGCTAGGGAAAGACAAACAAAAATTACCAGACTTGAATGCACCTTTATGGATGGTACACCTCAATTCTCTAGCACAAGCTTATGATGATGCTACTTTTAAAACTATTGAAAAACATGGCGGTGGAGTAACAACCAATATATCTGAAGCTTTACAACAAATTGCTGTTGATAATGAGCCAAATTCTAACATAGTGAGGGTTGCTGGTGGCTACAGTTGGTCGATGTTTAAAAATCAATCAGCAGTAAATAATAATCAGGAAAATAGTTTTACTCCCCTAGGAGCAAGAGTGTTAGTAAGGGAATTGAGCAAAGAAATCGTTGATAATAATTTAGCACAACTAGATGCTATTCATGCGATCGCTAAACAATACAAGATTGTAACTCCCTATTCTTCCATGATTGTATTAGTGAACGACGAACAAAGAAAAGCATTACAAAAAGCCGAATCTCAAAAAGATAGATTTGACCGTAAAATTGAAGATGGAAAAGAGACTTTAAATAAACCTAACAATCCTCTAAATAATAGTTCTGCAAGTATCCCTGAACCTAGTAATATTATTGCATTAATGGTAGTCGTACTATCTTTATTACTCACTCGTTGGCAGAGAATAAAATCATTTTTTCTAAACTCAAATAAATCCATGAGTTAAGACCAATTCTCGAAAATAATCAGAAAGTTAATTGAAGGGTAGGGAATAGGTAGTTTCAAGAATTAATAATTACCTACCTATTCCCTTGGTCAAAACCATTTAATTTTTTACTCATAGAACTCAGGTTATTCAGCTTTATCTCCTAAACATTATTCCTATGGGAATCACTTTACTAGGGTCTGTGTTGAAGCTAAAATCTGAAATTATCCAACCTTTCGGGCTTTTGTAGGTAGTGAAAGCCCAAAAAAGCGCTCCATATTCATGTTGCGATTCAACCCAAATAACCCTACTATTGTCCGTAACCGAAAAAGTTTCAATCGCTGAATAGCCTACGCATTCCCCTACCGCTTCTTTAACAACTCCTTGTAAAGTACTACTTACTAAAGGTAAGTTACTTCGCAAAAGAGGGCTGCTTTTTTCTAGCCAAACACTCAAGGCAGCTTTGACATCATTAGATTCCAAAGCCTCGAATCCTTCCCTAACGATAGAAGGCACTCGTGAATCAATTTGGGTTTGGATAGCCACTCTTGGCGAGAGGGTTGATTGCCGAGCATAACTGATAGCTCCTGGGCTAACAAGTATGCCTGTTACTGCCAGACACAGACACATTAGAGCTTTTTTCATTCAAAACTCACCTCCTGCTACAGTGTCGGTTTTCTCAAATTTTTTCTTTGGGGGCTACATAGCCTTTACACACAACTCCTCTACTTTTATTATCTCTTAGGATTAAGCTCGAATTAAGTACCCAAGCAAAATTAGAAAGTACATTCGCCCATTCACTATTGCCTCTTGCCACATCAGCCTCTTGCCTGTCTCAACCGATCATTGCAAAAGACAGACTAGCATTGAAGGTCACTGTGAACTTATGTTAAGGGCAAATTAATATAAAAAGTACTACCTTCACCCAATGTACTTTCTACCCAAATATATCCGTTATGTCGTTCAATTATATGACGACAAATAGCTAATCCTAAACCTGTTCCCCCTTTACTGCGAGAATCAGAAGTATCTACTTGTTGAAAACGCTCAAAAATAGTCTCCAATTTATCTTCGGGAATACCTCTACCAGTATCTTGTACTTGGATTTGACAGTAGTTGATGTCGGTTACTTTGTGTTGTAGTGAATTAGTTACTGTTGTTCTTAACCAAACTATATCCCCTGGTTCAGAAAACTTAATAGCATTACTCAATAGATTAGTTAAAGTCTGTAGAATACGATCTGGATCGAGGTTTAGCCTCATAGAAGAATGTTCTAACCTTAATTCTACCCGGGCTTTATCTGCCATTGGTTTCATTACCTCAATTGCTTGAATTAAAAGAGGTTTGAGGTCGCATTTAACTCTTTTAATAGATATTTTACCTGATTTGATCCGTTCTAAATCTAGAATATCATTAACTAAGCGGATCAGACGTTCGGTATTGCGAATTGCAACTTCAAGGATTTGGTTTCCGCGATCGCTCAATCTTCCCAATTGACCAGATTTTAACAAGTCTAACGCCCCAATAATAGAAGACATGGGGGTTCGCAATTCATGACTGACTAGAGAAATAAACTCATTTTCTAACCGCTTGCGCTCGGTAATATCATTCATAATTTGCAGGGTACATTCAATTCCATCTAATTCAATTAATTCCATAGAGAGCAAGACAATTTTAGTTTTGCCTGAGTTGGTGCGAAACTCAAGCTCTTGATTACGGACAAAACCCTGAGACTGAGATTTTTCGAGAGTTTTGGTATATATTTCTAGGGCAGAGTAAGAATAAATCTGCTCTATTGTTTGATCTACAACTTCTGACTTGAGATAACCACTCATTTGTAGGAAGCTATCATTAACCTCTACAAAACGCCCTTCTGAGACGGTGGCGATCGCAATAGGATTGGGACAAGCACGAAAAGCCTTAGCAAATTTCTGTTCCGCAGCCGTTTTATTGGCAATTTCTTGCTGTAATTGGATATTTTGTCTCTGAAGTTTCAGTTGTAAATTGCGAATAGTCAGATGAGTATCGAGTCTGGCTAAAACTTCCTCTACCTGAAAAGGCTTAGTAATATAATCCACACCACCCATTTGAAAAGCTTTAACTTTATCAAACACATCTCCCAAAGCACTAATAAAAATCACAGGAATATTACGGGTACGAGCATCAGCTTTCAAATGCTGACACACTTCATAACCATTCATTTCAGGCATTTTGATATCCAGTAAAATCAAGTCTGGTGGAGCAGCTTTCGCCCCTCGCAGCGCAGTAGAGCCTTTAGTAACACTGCGTACCTTATAACCCTTTTCTGTTAGCATCTGAGACAGTAAAGCTAGGTTTTCTGGCGTATCATCGATCGCTAAGATGTCTGCTTTCGGTATCTTGACTGGCTCTCTCGACATCAGTTTATTCAACAGGATAAATATTTTTCTTCAAATCTTATATTAAAAAACGTAAGTTCAACAGAATAAGTTGTGATGGCAAAAGTTATCGCGCCTGACATGGCACTTATCACTTCTCTACTTATTCTCGATTAAGTAATAGGGTCGAAAATATTGATTTTTCAGTACTGATACCTTAATCTTCCCTGGTTTATTTATGAGGAAAAAGTTGCGTCGCAGTTTTAAATATTGGTACTTTTATCTTGCGATCGCATTTTTTTGGTTTACAGTTTCCTGCTCCCAAGAAATGCAAATCGACCCATCAAAGATGGCTGAGTATTCTGCTAGAGAAACGACACAAAAACTGAATATCTGGTGGGAAAAAGGCTTGAATTTAGAAGAAGATACCGCTTTTCGCGCCATTGTTAATGATTGGCAACAGAAAACAGGCAATCAGGTTAAGCTATCTTTTTATCCTACTAACGAACTAGTAGAAAAAGTAGAAAGAGCCGTAAGATCAGGAAATCTCCCCGATCTAATCATGAGTCGAAAAGCTAACCCAACTCTCTATCCTCGTCTAGCTTGGCAAAATAAACTGCAAGATGTCTCTGATGTTATCGAACCAGTTAAGGATTCTTATCCCGAACATATCCTGAAAGCGATCACCTATTCTAATAAGGTCACTGGTGAATCTAGCTACTACGGCATACCAGTATATCAAGCTACTACATTTATCTTCTATTGGCAGAAATTATTATCACTTGTGGGAATGAAGAACAGTGATATTCCCCAAGATTGGGACTATTTTTGGTTATTTTGGCAAAAAGCCCAATATGAATTAAGAACACAACATAATCAAGATATTTACGGCTTGGGGCTACCTTTTTCTATTAATGGAACAGATGATATGTTTCTTTTATTTGAGCAGATTTTAGAAGCATACGATGTCACCCTACTTAATGAGGAAGGAAAGCTACTAGTAGATCGCCCCGAAGTACGCCAGGGAATTATTCAATGTTTAGACTGGTACAGCCAATTTTATCTACAAGGTTATGTACCACCCGATGCAGTCAATTGGTTGAATACCGATAACAATCGCAACTTACTCAACCGAGTTGTATTAATGACTCCTAATGTTAGCCTTTCGATTTCTGCTATGGTGCGTCAGGATACTGATACTTACTACAACAGATTAGGTGTTGTTGAACTTCCCAATAAACCTAATGGCAAACCAATGTGTTACATCATTACTGTCAAACAAGCAGTGATTTTTGCTGATTCACCTCACATCAAATTAGCTAAAGACTTTATGGGCTATTTCATTCAGCCCCAAGTTACAATGAAATATCTTCATACTTCTGGACATAGAAGCCAACCAGTACAAAATTCCGTTTGGTCAGACCCTTTTTGGCAACAAACTAAAGACCCTTATCTGATGACAGCAGCTAAAATTTTAGTCAAGGGGGAAACTCGCTTATCTTATACTTCTAATAACCCTGCTTACAGCCAAGTACTAGAAGAAAATCTTTGGGGAAAAATTTTATACCGCATAGTTATCGATGGCATATCCCCCGAACAAGCAGCAGATGAAGCGATCGCCAGAATTAAAGAGATTTTTGCCGAATGGAAACATCAATAGAATAAGTAGCAATCAACAACTAACAACTAACAACTAACAATTAGCAATCAACAATTATCCGTTGCAGATAATCTTGTGCTGAACAACTAACTTTGCTAGCTGAGGAATTAGAAACAATCCATCCAATACAGGTTTCAGGCGATCGCCACATTGCCAAATGTTCTACAGGAGGATGAGCATAAAAACTGGCTTTTCCTGTCCCCAAAATAGCGGAACTCCAATGGGTAAAATAATCGTGACTAAAACGATATAGAGGAAAAATTCCCCAGAGAGGAACACCCCAACCATCGATCGCAATAAAAGCTTTAATGTTAACTCCTTTCCCTTTAAGAGCGATCGCAGCCCCCATTCCTCCCACTACTCCAGCACTAAAAGTAATAAATAACAATTCATCAGTGAGTATTTCTGGTTTATTGAGCCAATTATAGATAGCAAAAGGAGAATAGGGAGGATGTTCCTCAGTGGGCAAAACTAACCATTGGATGTTAGGGTTTATGGTTGTTGAAACACTACGGACAAAACTCTCTGTCAACTCAGAGGAGTGAATACCAGGGCAAATTATTACTTTCATTGAACAATAGTTAATCAATAATTACAAAATGCAAAGTATTGCGTTACATAGCGAATAACCCCCCTGTAGGGACGTTAGCGTAAAGCAAGTCGAGAAAGAGTTATAAATCTATCCCCTCATTATGCAAGGGGCTTCTGCTCTTAAGAGATGAAGGAAGAAAAAAGAATAAGGAAATTAATTAGTGGTTATTATTCTCATGCCTTGTCCCTCATCTCTCATCAAATATCTCTCATAAATTATCCCAAGGAAAGCAATAGTGGTAACAATTTCTGAAAATACACACCAACACCCTGTTAATAATCCCAATCAAGACAAAGTTGCAGTTTTATTAATGGGTTATGGAGAAGTAGAAAGCTACGAAGATTTTGCTAATTATAATGAACAAGCATTAAATCTTTTAACTGCCAAGTTTGCTCCTGTTCCTACTTGGATGTATCCTCCTTTAGCTAAAATATTAGCTATGTTTGACCTCCATGAATGGGGACACCAGCACGGTAATTTTATTTCACCTCACAATCAAATTTTTGAACAACAAAGAGCAGGAATCGAACAAGAATTACAGGAAACTTGGGGCGATCGCCTTAAAGTTTTTAAAGCTTTTAACTTCTGCAAACCTTTTTTACCAGAACAAGTATTAACTGAAATCAAAGCGGAAGGATTTACCAAACTATTAATCTATCCATTACTAGTTGTAGATTCAATTTTTACCAGTGGAATTGCTGTAGAACAAGTAAACAAAGCTTTAGTTGCACTCTCAGAAAAGCAACAGCACTGGCTTAAAAGTATCCGCTACATTCCTTCTTTCTACAACCAGACAGCTTACATCAAATTGTTGGCAAACATGGTAGAAGAAAAAATTACCAGGGAATTGCAGCAAGCCCATTTACCATCCCAAATCGGTATTATTTTAATGAATCATGGCTGTCCTCATAAAGCCAAAGGATTTACTTCTGGCATAGATGAAAGTCAAGCTCTTTATGAACTAGTCAGAGAAGAATTAATTACTAAATATCCCCTAATTTCTGTAGGTTGGCTCAACCATGACACACCCCTAATTGAATGGACACAGCCTAATGTAGAGTTAGCAGCCAAAAACTTAATTGAATTAGGCGCAAATGCCATAATTATGATGCCCATTGGCTTTGCAACTGAAAACCATGAAACTATCTTAGATGTAGATCATATTATTCATCATTTACAACATCGTCATAAAAAAGTTAATTTTGTCAGAATGCCCTGCGTCAATGATAATAGTGAATTCTTACACATGGCAGCAGATTGGGCAAACGAACAAATTATTGCTTTACTATCTGATGAAGGAGTAACCGTAAATCCAGAATTAGCTTCTGTTAACAACCACCATCATCACCATCATCATTAAAGCTATTAGAGGTAGGGTGGGCAGTGCATCGCCCTACAATAAACTGGGTCGCCTGAAGAAGGAGAAACACTTTAGATTATCCCGTTAAAAATCCTTGATTTTAACGGAGAGAATATGTCAATGAGTTGAGCTAGCAATGCTGTCGGATTGATGTTTGACCAACCAACCAAATGCAGCACTTGTGACAAACATAATTAGGGAATAGATCGCTGCGGGAATTGCCATAGTGGGCATATCAAGTAATGTCGGGGTGCTGGCAATTGCGATCGCCAAAGTGCCATTTTGGATACCAACTTCCACAGTAATTGACTTAGCACGGGGTTGATCTAGCTGGGAAACAGTGGCGAGCTTATACCCTAGAGCCATCATGATAATATTTAGCGTGAGCGTCACCCAGCCAACTTGTAAGAAAAAGCTAGGGACATTCGCTCTTTCCTTGACCAGTAAACCTACAATAATTAAGGACAAAAAGAACAAAGACAACCATTTAACACTTTTCTCAACTGTAGCTGCTAACTTGGGTGTGTAATGGTGCAGCACCATACCAATGCTAATAGGAATTAGAGTAATGACAGCAATCTGAATGACAGTGTTCAGAAAAGGCAACTGTAAAGCCGTCCCTTCCCCCATAAAGTTCTGCATAGAGAGATTTACCACCAGAGGAATTGTAAACACCGTAATCAGAGTAGTAATTGCCGTCAGAGTAATAGAGAGAGCAACATTTCCCTTAATCAGATAGGCGATCATATTGGAGGTAGGACCACCGGGACAAGCAGCGAGGAGCATAACCCCCACAGCTAACTCAGGGGAAAGCGGAAAAACTGTCGCTAATGCAAAACCGACGATAGGTAACAGAATAAGCTGAGCTATGAGACCGGCGACAACAGCTTTTGGTTCAACCAAAACTCGTTTAAAGTCATCTAATGTTAGCCCTAGCCCCATGCCCAGCATGATGATGAATAGTGCTAGAGGTAGAAAAACAGCCGTTAGAAAATTTGATTCCATAAGAACTCCACACACAAGAATTTAGCTAGTGCGCGAGAAGCCACACGCTAAAATCTATTTGATTTAGCGTTGTGATGAATCGCGCTAAACATGGTATTATGTTTTCATGTTAAATATAAACTACAGATACCGAATTTATCCCACAGAAAGCCAACAAGCCTTGATGCTTGAATGGTTGGAGACGTGCCGACGATTGTACAATCATTGTCTGCGCGACCTCAAAGATTGGATAAATTCCAGAAAATGTAGTTTGTACTCTTGCTCTTTGGTACGGGAACACATTATGTCTCCCGATATTCCATTTCCTAGCTACTTGGAACAAAAGCGACAACTTACCCAATGGAAAAAGACCAATTCAGACTATAAAGATGTTCATTCCCAAGTAACTCAGGATGTAGTGAAAAGACTGCATAATACCTGGGAAGCTTTTAAAACTCGTGGTTTTGGTTTTCCCAGATACAAGAAATACGGAAGATATCAATCCTTTTTGTTCCCTCAATTTAAGGAAAATCCAATTTCTGACAATCAAATAAAATTGCCCAAAATTGGGGAGGTAACTATCAATTGCCATCGACCAATCCCTGAAGGATTTAAGGTCAAAGGAGTCAGGATTGTATCAAGAGCAAGAGGAACTATATGGTATGCAGTTGTAACTATCCAATGCGATGTTAATGTACCTGACCCTTTGCCTATGGGGAGAGGAATCGGCATCGATATCGGGCTGGAATCGTTTTTGGTGACTAGCGACAATTTCCGAGTCGAACCCGCCAGATTTTTCCGAGAACTTCAAAGTAGGCTTAAAGTGCTGCAACGAAGAGTATCTCGCAAAAATAAACGGTCAAAAAACTGGGAAAAAGCGCAGCTAAAAGTAGCTAGACTCCATCACAAAATAGCTAATACTCGTAAAAACTTTCACTATTCTACTAGCCATCTCCTGTGCGACCAGGCAGACATGATTTTTGTAGAAGATATCAACTTTAAAATGACTGCCAAGGGATTTTTGGGCAAGCAGATGCTCGACGGTGGTTTTGGTCAATTCCGACATTTGCTCTCTTGGGTATGTTGGAAACGCGGTAAGCACTTTGCTAAAGTTGACCACAGACACACCAGTCAAATTTGTCCTGAATGTGGCACTCACACAGGTAAAAAGAAACTCAATCAAAGAGTTCATCTTTGTCCTGAATGCGGGTATCAAACTTCGAGAGATCATGCTAGTGGGAGGGTGATTTTAAATCGAGGACTAGAATCAATAGTACCCGTGGACGGCGGGGAAAGGAAACTGTCTGGTAATGGCGTACTGTCGGGGGAATATGCCTAGATAAGTGCCGATCCAGAAATACCAATCTGCGAGGATTGGAAGCCCGCACTCTATCCTACGGATAGAGTGTCGGGAGATGTCACGCTATCTTACCAACCAGCCTGTAACGATTTCGAGCTTCTGAACCTAAAACTTTGGAGTTAAGAATGAGGTAGGGCTGCCTGCACCGCCCACCCTACAAATTGATTTATGCTAATAAGGAACGTATTTCTTCTACTCTTTTACGATTAACGCCAAGATCAGACTGACCCAAACGAGAAGCGGAACGAACCTGCACTACATTATTATCAGAATCTAAATAGAACTCCACATCATCCACATAGCCCATCAACTTGCTTTTAAACTCAGCATAAAGATAATTATCAGTTTCTTCAATAATAGTAGTCCTTTCCATCCCTTCCACTACCTTTTTAATCTCTGCAATAGAGGTTAATGGTAAAGGATCGACTTTAAATTGAGGATTATCACTCTGACTACTGACGCAGTTAGGTGTACCTGGACAAGGTACAAGTTTTCCGTCTTTTACTCCTAAATTCTTGGGTCTTGTTCCTGAAAAATTGAGCATACTATATTCTTTTGCTAAAGTGACTTGCTTAATAGTGTATCAATTAAGAAACAAGGAACATAGACAACAGACCATCTTAGCTTAAAGCTATCATAAGTTTTCAATTTTGAATGTTAAGAAAATCGCTCTACAGGTTTTATATTGTTAACGGAAGAGCCGAATGTAAGAGTAATGACCAAACAAATAATCTGGGAGATAGGGCGATCGCGATAATTGGCAGAGTGGGTACGCAATTTGTACGCAATTTGATTTCTGTTACAAACCAAAGATAATGTTAAAACCAGAAGACCTATTAAATAAAGCCATAGAAATTGCCGAACTAGCTCATGATGGACAAGTCGATAAAGGAGGAAAACCCTATATAAGTCATCCCCTAAGAGTAATGAATGCGCTTGAGACTGTTGAAGAAAAAATTGTCGGAGTCCTCCATGATGCCGTCGAAGATTCAGACCTAACTCTTGAAGATTTAAAAGTAGCAGGATTTAGCAATTGCTTAATTGTAGCTATTGATGCTATTACCAAACGAAAGGGAGAAAAGCTCAACGAATACTTAAGAAGAGTTATGGATAACGAGATTGCTTTAAGAGTAAAAATAGCAGATATGACGGATAATCTGGATATTTCCAGAATTTATAACCCTACTGAAAAAGACAAAGAAAGAATTAGGATATACAAGAAAAATATTGTTAAATTACAAAATAAGTTAGAAAACTATATCTAGTAGAAAAATAAGCAGACAACACAAAGAACAGTCAAGATAAGCAACGATCGCTCTTTACAATGTATATTGATACATACTTATAGTTGTAAAGTATTGTGTTTTCAGCAGAGTAAATATAAATATAACAATAGTAGTAATTAAACAAGTTAGGAATTATTTACAAGAGTTTTACTCCTATAAAAATTTAATTACTACATTGGTTTAACAGTATTACGACAAGTACCTGCCAAACAACATTAAGTCAATCTACTACTAGTAATATTTTAAAGGAAGCTTTCTTAGTCTATAAAACTTGGGCTACTGAGAAGCTCACGCTGTATCGTCAGGTCAACATCAGGTAAATCTAGCAATTATCTTACCAGGATTGAGTTTAGATTTGAGTGAGATTTTTGATTAAACTAGCTACCTTTTCCGCACTATCCCTCATGGCTAAAGACTTAGCTTGACTTGCCATTTCTGATAACTTATCAGGTTGCTCTAACCACTTTATTACTTGAGACTCTAAAATCTCTGGTGTTAACTCAGACTGTTTATAGACTACTGCTGCACCAGCATTACTAAATACTTTGGCATTATAGGTTTGATGATCTTCTGCTGCATAGGGATAGGGAATAAGAATTGCAGGAGTTTCTGTAATGGCTAATTCTGTCAGTGTTCCAGCACCAGCGCGAGAAATAGCTAAATTAGCTCTCTGCAATAATCCTGCCATGTTGTCATAAAAAGGCAAAGAAATATAGTGAGGATGTTCTAAACTATCAGCATCAGGGTCATTTGTTCCTGTGAGATGCACGATATATACCCCTCGATCTAACCAGGAAGACGCTACTTGTCGGACTAACTTGTTAACTGAAACTGCACCCTGAGAGCCTCCCGCAACAACAATTAATCGAGCATCATTGGGAATGGGTAAATCTAGGGGTTGAGGAGAGAGAAATTGAGAACGTACAGGAGTACTGACATATTCTGTTGTCACCTTGGGTAAGTATTGGGCTGTTCCTTCAAAACCAATTGCGATCGCGCTACAATAGCTACTTAGAAAGCGAGTAACTTTTCCTGGGATAAAGTTGGATTCGTGGAGAATGGCGGGTTTGTTCGCTAAACGAGCAGCTAAGATAGCAGGAGCAGCAATATAACCACCTGTGGTAAATACTGCATCGATTTGCTTTTGTGTAATTAATTTTCTTACCTTAAATGCTGAAGCAATTAATCCCAGAGCAATTTTAAGACTTTTCAGGCTCAAACCTGTTTGAAATCCCTCTACTGCCACTGTATTGAGAGGATAACATTCTGGTACAAGTTCGGTTTCTAAGCGGTTGGGGACTCCTAACCATTCAATTTCATAATCAGATAAGGCTTCTGCTACAGCTAGTGCTGGAAATAAATGACCACCAGTACCACTCGCAGCTACTAATAAACGGGTTTTGCCAGACATAAAAATCCTTAGTTGCTATTTAACTTGCCAAAGATTTTAGCAGCCAACCAATAACTATTCCTAAGCCTCCAAAACGTACTGCTTGCCAAAATAAGTCTGGAAGTAACACGCTTTCTAAGTTGATTTCCAATTCTTCTAACTCTTGAAGAAGATGTTTAAGTTCTGTTTTAATCGGGTCTTTTTCAGGATTATGAGTTTTTTTGGCTTCTAATTCTTCCTGATGCTGCTGAAGTTCTGTATATCTGTGCCAATCTTGTTTTACTTGCTCATAGCGCGAGCCTAATTCCGTAAGGGAGTTACCCACTTCCGCTAAAATTTTTTCCACATTAGAATCCAAGTCAGTCTCGGTTTCTAAGGGATCAGAGTTTGGATGGGATTCATTAGAAGTCATGGAAAAATCTACAATAGAAAAACCAGCAAAAACCTCTACGATATTAACTCATGTCTGAAAGTACCTGGCTATCCCCAAAATAAATAACAGTTACAAAAATTTAGAAGTCTTATCCGCCAGAATTGCGATCGCCTATAAATTATTGTCGCTTCATCCAACTTAAACATTGTCGCATTTGCTGTTGCATTTGGGTGCTATTGTTGTGATAACGGCGACCATGTCCTGGTAAGACCCATTCAAAAGTATAATCAAGTAATTTTTCCATAGATTTAACTTGTTCTGACCAAGAATACCAACAATAGCGACGAAAAGCATAAAGATGATTAAGATGGGGCGACCATGCTAAATGATCTCTTGTGAACAGGAACTTATTTTTGTATAGTAAAACAGTATGACCTTTAGTATGCCCAGAGACAGGAATAATTAATAGGTCTGGAGCTAATTCTATTTTCTTAGTTTCTGAGAGGACGATTTCTACATTCGAGGTTTCTTTAGTAATATCGTCTCTATGCAATATGCGATCGCATTTAAAATGTTGCTGGAATTTTTGATGATCGGCAACATCATCTTTATGAGTTAGATACATATAACTTAATCCTCCCAACTCCTCCAGTCTCTTAACCAAAGGCGGAGTAAAACGAGGAGAGTCAATTAAAATATTGCCTTCCTGTCTTTGGATAAAATAGCTAGCTGCACCATAAGACTTGGAGGAATTATAACCACAATAATAAACGTTATCTTCTACTGCTAGGGGAAAGGTTTTTTGTACCAGACGAATATCTTTGGGTTTTTCTGTCGTACCAATAGATGCTGTAGGACAAGATATAGTCATTTCAAATAAAAATGAAACACTTTTTTCTTCAAAGACTTGTGATACGAAGAATGCTTTGTCTCAAACTTAATTGAAATGACTATATATTCAAAGTAAGACTCATCATGTCTTGATGTATGTCTCGGATTTCTTCGTCTTTCCAAGTCAAGAGTAAATCCTTTGTATAGTGAACCATCGTTTCTGCATAAGTATTGATGCGTTGTTGGTGGAACACTGGCTGAATCATACGGCGTTGACGAAGCCAGAAATCTCCGTCACTGGTAACCAGTCCTTGACCAACAAGGGTTCTCACAGTACGCCAATCTGGAGTGTTTTTGACGAAAAGTTCTCTTTTTTGTAAGATTTGCTCTATATATTCGGGTTTATTGATAAGACAAGCAGGAGTTAATCCCAGAAGCAATGGTACGATATCGCCGTACCGCTCCGCACAATTAGTAATAAAACCTAATAAATCCTTGTTAAGTTGAAGTGCGTTGCCTAAGAAGAAATTTCCTTTTGGACCAGGTAATTGGCGAAAATCTTTCATGAGATACTTAAATTAGACTTGTTGCGAAATAGTGAATAATATAGGAATAATCATTGCAGTAGTATATATAAAGCTCGGTTGCAATCTCATTTCAGCTATTATCATGACTCAATCTTTTGAGTAGAATGCCCAAGGGGTTATCGGTAAAGTCGGTTTCTCTTAATTCTTAATTCTAAATCATATACTGAGTAGTAATTCCCTTATAGTGAGAATAAGAGCGTAATTTAACTCTCAATATTTCCTTATCCCTCCTATCCCACCACTCCTAATAAAAATAGGGATAATTAATTAACTATCCCTGAAATGATTGATTATTTGGTTATATTGCAGCAAATTGCTAGAAACCAGGAAGATTTAAACCACTAGTAAGCTCTTCCATGCGACTACGCATCATTTCGGTGGATTTGCTGTAAGCATCTTGCATTGCAGTTGTCACCATTGCAGATAGGGCTTCTGCTCCATGATTTAGAGCATCAGGAGCGATTTCTACACGACGGGGTTCTTGATTTCCACTCATAATGACTTTAACTAAGCCATCACCAGCAATGCCTTCTATTTCTAACTGTTCTAATTCTGCTTGGAGTTCTTGCGCTCCTTGTTGAACCTCCTGAGCTTTCTTAAAAGCATCAGCTAGTTCTTTCATTTTACCAAAGGGATTTTTTACCATATCTTGTAATTATTCTGAATAGAGACTAATAGCCAATAATGATACAACCTTTTAAGTGGGGTGACACTCCCGTGGCGTAAACGCGCACGGGCTTCTAAACAACACTAATATTTTGGGCAGCAAATCAATTGATTTCCCTCATTGGATGAGGTGCTTGTGGTATTAGTTAGTCTTAGATTACTTTGGGCGGTGTCGAGCCATCTACTACTTCCAGTAATAACTGGTCGTAGATACTTGATAGTTTCAGGATATTTAGCTTTTTCTCCAAAAGCAAGATTGTGCATATTGAGAGAACCTGTAATATCTCTATGCTTTTTCTTATAGCTACATTTTGGACAGTTCCAAGTTCTACCTTTTGGTTTATGCCGATGCCCACATTCAGGACAAGTGCTGGATGTACCTCTTTCATTTCCAATTAGAACTGAGATCCCAGCCATTTTGAACTTGTATCTTAGGTAGTCAATATCTTGACCATATTCCCATTGTGTCATTCTTTGATTGTGGCATCTTCCACAATTCTTCTTTCTGACTCCATCAGGATTACCAATAAAGACTGTATCCACGTCATGAGTTTTGCAAAACTCAACAACCTGACGAGTAGCTTGATGTCTATATTCTTTAATTTGTCTAGAATTTCTCAGACAAAATTTATTTTTAGCTTTTTGTAACTTTTTCCATCTTTGAGAATATTTGGTACATAAGAGCTGTTTACGAGATAATTTAGCTAAGGCAACATTTCTTTGTCGCTTCAGAGAACGAATCCCTCTACCACTAACAATTAATCCTTGACCTGTGTTAGTTGTAACAGCACATATATGTATTTCCCCTAAATCAATGGTTGCTTTATTCCCTGTAGTTTTCTTGGACTCTAATTGCACCTCCTTTTTGATATGAAGTTCAAAACCACGATTCCAGACCAAAGATACTGCACCAGGGATAAAGTCTAAGTCCAACTTAAAGGATAGTGACTTTCTACCGCGACCCATCGGTAAAGTCAGTGTACCTAACTCGTATTTAACTGATTGAGCAGCCCAAGCTACAGGATAAAACCCCTTAGTTCGCCAAGGATATTTCAGGTTTTTTATCCCTGCTTTACGATTGGCTCTGGTGCTATCAATATTGGCTAAGAATGCCTGACATACCATTTGCACCGATTGCGAATGCAGTTGATATTTTCCCTTGGTTAGTTTCTGTAAAGCAGTTTGATTTAACCAAGGAATTTGGTTGATACGGCATTCTTGATGAGCAATGGTACATTCATTCCAAACTTTTGCTGCTTCCATTTGGGCAGCTTTTAGTCTCTCAAAGACTTCTGGTTTTTGGTATGGTAGTCTATATATCTTGGTGGTTTGCATTTTACTAAAATACTATATATCAATAAAATGAGTCAAGTATCATAGGAGGGTAAAACAAGATATACCCACTACTCAATTGCTTATCATTTAGTTTGGATACCTAAATATCGACGTAAAATCTTATATCAAATCACTTTATCTATTGCGTAGTTAAAGTGATTTGATATAACATAAACCTTGCCCACAGCGAACATCCCCATGCCTTGAAAGCCATGGGAATTCCCTCTCGGATTTTAAAATTCACCTACCAGTTTAACTTCTGGTTCTAATGCTACTGACCAATGATATTCTACTTTCTCTTGAACGTAACGTATTAAGTGAAAAATATCACTAGCGGTTGCAGCACCACAGTTGAGAATGAAATTAGCGTGACGATGGGCAATTTCTGCATCTCCGATTTTGTACCCTTTCAATCCTAGCTGTTCAATAAGCCATCCTGCTGCACGAGGTTGAGGATTACGAAAGACACTACCACAACTAGGTAAATGATAGGGTTGAGTAGTTTTACGCTGTGTCCAGTTAGCACTAGATAGTTGCATCATATCCGCTTTGGTAAAGCCTGGTTGTAATTGCATTACCGCCCGAATTACTAATTTATTTGTTCCTTGTAGATTGGAAGTTCGATAGCTATAGTTCAATTCTTGGGGGTTGAGTTCTTCAATTTTGCCATCGGGAGATAGGGTAGTAGCACTAACTAAAATATCTCCTAAACACTGCTGATGCGCTCCTGCATTCATCACCACTGCACCTCCTACAGTGCCAGGAATCCCTACAGCCCATTCTAGACCCTTTAAACCTCGTTTGGCTGCTTTCCATGCTAGTTTAGCAATAGGTTCTCCTGCGTCCGCCATAAGTAAGCCTGTCTCTTCCTCAAATTCATAGCTACGAAAATAACGGGTGCTAATTACTAAGCCTGATATTCCACTATCGCTGATTAGCATATTTGAACCTGCACCCAATAGGGTAAGAGGTATATCCTGAGCTTGATACCAGTCAAAACAGGCTTCTAGTTGTTCCCAGTTTCTTGGAGCAGCATACCATTGAGCTTTCCCTCCTACACGATAGGAAGTTTGAGAGGCTAGGGGTACTTGAGATTGAATTAGGCGATCGCTTATAAGATTCATAATACTGATAATGAATAACTAGGTTAGAAGATATTACTATGGGATGTAAATTTTTTGGTAAGTATTTTTACTTAGATTAATGTACTATTGCCTACCATTCATTCTTGGGTGACTCGAACTACAAGATATTGTTCCCTGTTCCCGATGTCAACGATAATCTAACCGATTCTAAAGCATGAATTATGAGGAGTGAGGCAATCCGCAATCCGCAAGAGGTATTTATGCTTATTCATCCTTCATCCTTCATCCTTACTTTATGCCTCATCCCTTCTTCCTTGTTGCAATAGTTCAATAGTTTGAGGAATAGTTTGATTGAGGTTTCCTGCGCCGAGAAACATCACTAAATCTCCTGGTTGGAGGATTTCTTGTTTTAAGAAAGAGGGAAGAGAAGCCAGAGTTGGATTATAGAAAACCTGGGGATGGTGTAGGGCGATCGCATCTGCCATTTTTTGCCCACTAATACCATTGATGTTAGTTTCTCCTGCACTATAAATATCTGTAACAACTACTAAATCTGCATCACCAAAAGCTGTAGCGAATTCTGTCATAAATACTTCGGCGCGGGTGTAGCGGTGGGGTTGAAAGATGGCGATCACTCTTTTTTCTGGAGAATTATCTGTCACCCTTAGTCTTGCTGCTGCTAGAGTAACGGTGATTTCACTAGGATGATGGGCATAGTCATCGATTAATTTAATGTTATTAACTTCTCCTTTTAGTTCAAAGCGTCGTTTTGTTCCAGAAAAACTCCCTAAACCTTGAGCTATCACAGGAAATTCTAAACCAATTTTCCGTCCTACAGCGATCGCAGCTAGGGAATTACTTAAATTATGTTTTCCTAATATTTGTAATTGCAAAGTTCCTAAAGATTTACCCCTTTCCCATACTTGAGCAACAGTACCTTGGGCATTATATACAACATCAGTAACGGTATAATCTGCTCCTGTTGCGGAATCGAGACTGTAGCTAATATCTAAAGCAATATTTTCCCGAATCACCTCATCATCTAGACAACCAATGACAGTTTGACATTGCTTGGTAAAAGTTTGGAAAATCTCAACTACTTCCCTGATATCCCCGTAGCGATCAGGGTGATCCAATTCAATATTAGTAATAATACCTATACTGGGAGAATGTTTAACCAAAGAACCATCAGACTCATCTGCTTCTGCTACTAGATATTTCCCTTCTCCCGCGCGGGCGTTACCTTCCCAGGCATCTACTTCCCCCCCGACAATGATAGTGGGGTCTAAACCTGCTTGCAACAGCATATAGGCGATCGCGCTACTAGTAGTAGTTTTACCATGAGTCCCTGAAACGGCAATACTTTCATATTCTGCCATCAGAGCAGCTAAAAGGTCAGAACGGTGAAAAATCGGACATTCTAATTGTATTGCTGCCTGATACTCTGGATTACAATTTTTGATAGCAGTAGAGCAAACTACTTGAGGTAAGATAGAAGGTGTTTCAGGAGTTATTTTAGTTACTACAGACATTGCACCAGAATCAGAATTGGCTGTCACCACAGAAGGAGTTGAGCAATTTTCGGTACTGGATGGAGTAGTAAAACAATTCAAATTACTAGCTTGTTGTTGATGAAAAATCTTTGCGCCCAAAGACTCCAAACGTTTTGTGATATGACTAGCTTTGACATCCGAACCAGAAACAGGTAACTGACGTTTCGCTACAATATGTGCCAATGCAGACATTCCAATTCCCCCAATACCGATAAAATGAAAAGGTTTGCCTGTTAAATCTACTTTATTCACCCTAATTACTCCTTAAACGCCACCAGCTTTGTCAGCTAAAACTGTTCCGTATAATTAAGGGCTATGATAACAGTAATTTTTCTGAGTAGTTATTAAAACGTAGTCATAATTTTTCTGATTTCAGACAAACTTGCTGTTTTGTAGCAAAACAAGCGATTAAATATTATTACAATACTGATCTTTTTTGACCAAATTTAAGTATAAGTTTATAACTTAAGCTGGCTGTGTCGCATTTATACAGCAGAGATCAGTGAAATTTGCTGTATTGAATTGTTCATGCTTTACGATATGATTAGTCTTATTAAGAATAATTTAATCTATTGACCTAAAAAAATTATAGAGGGCAAGAATCAGTGGTTAGAGTAGCAATTAACGGTTTTGGACGTATCGGACGTAATTTTTTAAGATGCTGGGTAGGCAGAGAAAGCAGCAATCTAGAAGTGGTAGGGATCAATGATACCTCTGATCCTAAGACTAACGCACACTTACTTAAACATGATTCCATGTTGGGTATCTTAGATGCTGAGATCGAAGCTGATTCTAACTCTTTGACAGTTAACGGCAAAACAATCAAGTGTGTATCTGATCGTAATCCTTTAAACTTGCCCTGGAAAGATTGGGATGTGGATCTCATCATCGAATCTACTGGTGTATTTGTGACTGAAGAAGGAGCATCTAAACACTTACAAGCAGGAGCTAAAAAAGTTTTGATTACTGCTCCTGGTAAAGGCGGTAGAATCGGGACTTATGTTGTTGGGGTTAACGATAAACAATACAAAGATGGTGAGTACAACATCATCAGTAATGCTAGTTGTACCACTAACTGTTTAGCTCCTATTGTCAAAGTAATTCATGAGAAATTTGGCATCATCAAAGGTACAATGACTACCACTCACAGTTACACTGGCGATCAAAGAATTTTAGACGCTAGCCACCGTGACTTGAGAAGAGCTAGAGCAGCAGCTATCAATATTGTTCCTACTTCTACAGGCGCAGCCAAAGCAGTTGCTTTAGTACTTCCTGAACTTAAAGGAAAGCTCAATGGTATTGCCATGCGTGTTCCTACTCCCAATGTTTCTGTTGTTGACTTGGTAGCTCAAGTTGAAAAGAACACCATAGCTGAAGAAGTAAACGAAGCTCTCAAATCTGCTTCAGAAAAAGAACTCAAAGGTATTCTAGGTTACACCGATTTACCTTTAGTCTCTTCCGATTTCCGTGGTACTGATGTTTCTTCTACCATTGATGGACAACTAACTCTTGTTATGGATGGCGACATGGTTAAAGTTGTTGCTTGGTACGACAACGAGTGGGGTTATTCTCAAAGAGTAGTTGACCTAGCAGAAATTATTGCTGCTAAATGGCAATAATCTAACAATTCTGAATTTATTTTATGGGACATCTCCCAATAATAAGGCTGAAACCCTGGTAAAAAGGTCTGCTAAATCTAATTTATGGAGATGTCGTTTAGTCCCTTAGTTTAACTGCTACAGGGACTTTTAATTATTTTTAATTATTTTAGAATCGCTGTGCAACTATCTGATTGAATCTTTGCTTTCCTTCTTCAAGTTGGCTTGGAATGCCATTGGGATAATTTTGTTCAATAATGGCTAATAGCTTACTGATGCGATTACCAGGATCGGGATGAGTACTAAGGAATGCTGGTGGTTTTTGTCCCCTGTTGGCTGCATTCAAGATTTTCATTAACTCCACAATACCTTTGGGGTTATAACCAGCTTCCTTCATAAAACGTAATCCCAGGCGCTCGCTTTCTAACTCATCTTCTCTACCATACTTGAGATTAATCATTTGATTGACAGCACGAGCCAAAATAGCAGCATTTTTCCCACTTTCAGGACTATCACTAGCAGCAATTGCGATCGCATTAACCATGGCTGCACCTAGTTGTTGCTTGGCTAAATGTTCTGCACCATGTCTTGCTACTACATGAGCTATTTCATGAGCTAAAACCCCTGCTAATTGTGCTTCAGAATTCAGACGACTTATTGAACCTCCCGCATTAAAAAGCGGGATTCTCGCTTCTCAACCTCTTAACTAGATATGACCGAAACCATACCCCCGCCAGACCGCTAACGGATTTGAATTCTATTTAATTTTTTGGCTGTGCGTCATTACGCTCTTTGTATATTTAACAAATATTTTAAAATTAATAATTATGAATTTTCAAGATATTCCTTTGATTGACCATCATGCCCATAATATCTTAAAAGCGGGAGTAGCTGATACTATATCTTTTGCTGCTGCTTTTACCCTAGCCGATAATTCAGAAATAATTGAGAATCACTCTCGTAACACTTTATTTTATCGTCGTAGTTTAAGAGATATTAGTAAATTACTCAAATGCCAACCTACAGAAGAATCTATCATCCAGTGTCGGCAAAAATTAGAATTAGAATCATTAATCCAAAAATGTTTTAAGAGTGCTAATATCGAAGCAATTTATCTTGATGATGGCTTTCTTCCTGATGAGGTGATTCCTTATAAGTGGTACGAAGAATTTGTCAGGGTTAAACATATTTTAAGATTAGAATATCTCGCAGAAAGATTAATTTTAGAGGAAAGTAAATTTGATGCTTTTATTGATAGTTTCCGTCAGGCGATCGATCCACCACCATCAGAAGTTATCGCTTTCAAAAGTATTTGTAGTCATCTGACAGGGTTAAATATTCAATCCCACGATAAAGATGAAGTCAAATCTAGTTTCTATGCGATTCAACAAGAAATTAAAGAAAACCCACCCAGATTAGAAGATAAACCCCTGATTGATTATTTGTTAATTCAAGCTTTAGAAATTGCAGCCAAACATAAATTTCCCATACAATTTTCTACAGGATTTGGCACTCGCACAATTAACTCAAAGCAAGCTAACCCCCTAGATTTACGCTATATCTTAGAAACTAGAAAATTTAGTAAAGCTCCCATTGTTTTACTTCATGGTGCTTATCCTTACACTAGAGAAGCAGGATATTTAGCTTCAGTATATCCCCAAGTTTATGTAGATTTTGGCATGACAATTCCTTTTTTAAGTGTGTCGGGAATGGAATCATCTTTAACTCAATTACTAGAACTTGCCCCCACTAGTAAAATTATGTACTCTTCTAGTGCCAGTAAGATTCCTGAACTATATTTTCTTGCAGCCAAGTGGAGTAGAGAAATTTTACATCGGGTATTATATAACGCTGTAAAAAACCAAGATTTAATATCTCAGGAAATAGATGCCATCGCACTGGCTATACTTCGTAATAATGCTCAAAAACTTTATAACTAGACCAGAATTTAGAATTAATTGCTCCGGTAGGATGGCGATCGCATTTTTGAAGCAAAAAAGATAAATAGCCGTAAAATCAAGGGCGAACTTGGAAAAAAACCTTAAGAGTCGGTATAGTTATCAAAGAAACTCAAAACTATCTATTTAAAAATCAAGATTATCTTACTTACTAAATAGAACCACTGCTAATTTATGGCAAAGATTGAAACTCGTACCGAACCCATGGTTCTGAACATGGGGCCTCACCATCCCTCAATGCACGGCGTTTTACGTCTTATTGTCACACTTGATGGAGAAGATGTTATCGACTGTGAGCCTGTAATTGGCTATCTTCACCGAGGGATGGAAAAAATTGCGGAAAATCGTACCAATGTTATGTACGTACCTTACGTCAGTCGTTGGGACTACGCAGCAGGGATGTTTAATGAAGCAATTACAGTAAATGCTCCCGAAAAACTAGCAGGAATTGAAGTTCCCAAACGCGCCCAATATATCAGGGTGATTATGCTGGAACTCAATCGTATTGCTAATCACTTACTCTGGTTAGGGCCATTTCTAGCAGACGTAGGGGCGCAAACTCCCTTCTTTTACATTTTCCGCGAAAGGGAAATGATTTATGACCTCTGGGAATCTGCTACAGGTCAGAGACTAATTAATAACAACTATTTTCGTATTGGTGGGGTAGCAGTAGATTTACCCTACGGTTGGATTGATAAGTGCGAAGATTTTTGTGACTACTTCGATCCTAAAGTAGATGAATACGAAAAACTCATCACCAATAACCCCATCTTCCGTCGCCGTGTGGAAGGAATTGGCACAATTACCCGTGAAGAAGCAATTAACTGGGGTCTTTCTGGTCCTATGCTGAGAGGCTCTGGAGTCAAATGGGACTTGCGGAAAGTAGATCATTACGAGTGCTACGACGATTTTGATTGGGAAGTACATTGGGAAACTGCTGGCGACTGTTTTGCTCGATATCTGGTGCGTATTAGAGAAATGCGCGAGTCAGTTAAGATTCTTCGTCAGGCTCTAAAAGGTATTCCTGGTGGTCCTTATGAAAACCTAGAAGCCAAGCGTATGGCGGAAGGGCGTAAATCTAAGTGGAATGATTTTGATTATCAGTATGTTGCCAAAAAAGTTGCTCCTACTTTCAAAATTCCCAAAGGAGAACACTATGTTCGTCTTGAAAGTGGTAAAGGGGAAGTAGGTATCTTTATCGTGGGTAATGATAATGTTTTCCCCTGGCGTTGGAAAATTCGTGCTGCTGATTTCAACAATTTACAGATTTTGCCCCATCTACTTAAAGGCGTAAAGGTAGCAGATATTATGGCAATTTTAGGTAGTATTGACGTGATTATGGGCTCAGTAGATCGTTAATTACTCACTGCAATTTAGATTTTTTGAGCGGGTGAATCCCGCTTTTTTTATAGGAATATTGATGGTTTTCCTTATGAAAAGTTAACTGAGCAACCATTAATTTACGCCTCTTTAGGAACTGTTCAAAATCGCCTGATAGCAGTTTTCCAACAGATTGCTGAAGCTTGTGTCGGATTGGATGCTCAATTGCTAATTTCTCTAGGTGGTTCAGCAAAACCCAAATCCCTTCCAAAACTTGCTGGTTCACCCCTAGTTGTAGAATATGCCCCTCAATTAGAACTGCTGCAAAAAGCTGCTCTGACGATTACCCACGCAGGTATGAATACTACTCTAGAATGTTTAACTAATGGAGTACCGATGGTAGCAATTCCTATTGCTAACGATCAACCTGGTATAGCAGCGCGTATAGCTTGGACAGGAGCAGGAGAGGTTGTACCTCTTAAAAAAGTGAGTGTGGAGAAGCTACAGAAGGCGATTAAACAAGTCTTCACTGAAGATTCTTATAAACAGAATGCCTTGAGGCTACAAGCGGCGATTAAGCAAGCAGGCGGGGTGAGTCGGGCTGCTGATATTATCGAGCAGGTTGTTGCTACAGGTAAGCCCGTTTTGGCTTCAACATAGCAAGACTATTTACAGAGACTCTCTCTAATGCAAGCCTGACGTAACTTTTAGTGCCATAGCCCAAGATTTTCTGTCCGAATGCTTCACCGCGACTGGGTCCTGTCTAAGTTTCCACAGTATGTCGCTTTTGCCAACACCAATTAATAGACCGACGCTATCGATCAAGTACCTAATCAATTACGTACAGCATATAAATTTAAGTTATTGGTTGTAGGAGGTAAAAGATTGTTTTTTTCAATTGTTATATCAAAACCATGATTTGTGAGAAGTGTTTGGATTTGTTCTAGTCTTCCTTCTCTATCATGAACTTCAGCAAAAACTTGCTTTATTTTGCTCCAGTCCTTTTCTTCTATACCTTTCAATACTTCATATTCTTCACCTTCTACATCTATTTTTAACAAGTCTATTGACTTAATATCTAATTCATTAATCACAGAAGACAACGTTCTGAGTTCACCCTTAACTTGATCACTTTGAAAAAAATATTCCACTTTTTCTTGACTCAGGACAGCGTTCATGGCATCTCGCTGTTCCAATTTTTCCAGAGGTTTAGTTGTTGAATTTCCAGCCATATTTGGATAAAAAGTAAATAATTTCTCAGGATTGTTCTCTGAACTCAACCCATAATTAAATAAAAAGATATTATGCAGAGAATGTAGATGTACATTTTCTTGTAACACTTCAAAAATTGATTCAATTGGTTCAAATGCGTAAATTTTTAAGTTTTTTTGAAGTCTGCTCACAAATAGTGAGAAAAGTCCAATATTCGCCCCAACGTCAAAAATGCAGTCCCCTTCGTTGATAACAATGCCATTGCTAATATATTGCTGTTCAGTAAATATTTCTGATAAAGATAAATTCTGTTTCTTCCTTACTACTGAGGTAGTAGCATTCCAAACCATTTGGAAAAATCATTTTTTGTTTCGGTTCAGGCATTTTCTTTACTCCCCAAATTAGGGGAACCATACTGTAATCAGTCAGCAACAGATAATTTTTACGTTGAAAGGAAATTTTATCTAGCTACCTTTGATAAACAGTATAAGGTTTATGGTACTTGTACCAGAGGTTTAATATTATGGGAGTCAGAATTGTTTTAGTAGAGCCAGCAGGAGCATTAAATGTAGGTTCGATCGCCAGAGTAATGAAGAATATGGCTTTAACTGAATTGGTATTAGTTAATCCGAAATGCGATCGCCAGAGTGAAGAAGCGGTGAGAATGGCGGTACACGCTAGAGATGTATTAGAAAATGCTTTGGTAGTGGATACTTTACCTGCTGCAATAAAAGGATGTCAAAGAGCGATCGCAACTACGGCTCGAACTCGGGGAATTCCCACTAAATTAGAATCTCCTCGTACCGCCCTTCCTTGGTTGTTGGGAGAAAACTTCAATTCAGCTTTAATTTTTGGCTCAGAAGAAAGAGGATTAAGCAATGAGGAGTTAAACTATGGGCAAAGATTTATTCGCATTCCCTCTTCTAGTGTCTATCCTTCTCTCAATTTAGCCCAAGCAGTAGCGGTATGTGCCTATGAACTTTATCAAGCTTCATTACCAGAAGATATTGACAATTCTCCAAGCTCTGTTAACTTACAGGAGGATAACTCAGATCAAATAGCCAATGCTCCCATAGAAGCTCTAGAAGCTTACTATCAAGATTTAGAAACTGTCTTATTAGATATTGGTTATCTCTATCCCCACACTGTCAAAGCTCGCATGGAGAAGTTCCGCCGTTTATACAACAAAGCTAACTTAAACCAGGACGAAGTATCTATGTTGCGAGGAATACTGCGCCAGATCAAGTGGGCAATGAGCAAATATAACTAGATTAAAAGATCGTTTATTAATATTTAGCAAAGGAATCAGAATGTGAATCGGAAAGCAAAGTCTAGTCATTCTTCCGCCGTATTAAACCAGAAGCAGAGACAGCCAAACCGCAAAACCGTCAATGCTTTGGCTAAAAAATCTCGTATCGAAATTGTTTCTTTTAATCATTCGACCTCTGGCAAAAAAACCAGGAAACAAAGCTCTAACAGTACCAATTCTCCCCCAACACCTCACAAACAGAGAATTGTTCCACAGCGAAGACGGAAAAAACGGAGTAAAAAACCGATTATTCCCACTCCCTTAAAAATTGTTATACGTCTAGCAGTGATTACTGTGGGGATTAGTACTCTTTTAGGTTCAGCAATGTCCATTGCTAATTCTTTCAACACTGGGATTGATTCTCCAGTTGCAGTTATTCCTGAAACTACTGCCGAACATCAGCAGCAACTAGAAAAAACTTTTTCTCTTGTTACTTTAGCTGAACCATTAGACGATCTCAAAACTAAAGTTCAAAACCTGATTGCTCAATATCCCAAACTACAAGCAGAGGTATTTATTGTCGATCTCGATCAAAAAAACTATCTTAGTCTCCAAAGTGCAGAGTCTATCTCTGCTGCTAGCACCATCAAGTTACCAGTGCTGATTGCTTTTTTTCAAGATGTTGACGCAGGAAAAATCGATCTACAAGAAAAGCTGACAATGACAAAAGAACTAAAAGCTGGTGGTTCAGGAGGAATGCAATATCAAGAAACAGGAAGGAAATACAGTGCTTTATATACTGCTAATCAGATGATGGTGACGAGTGACAATACAGCCACTAATATGATTATTCATCGTCTAGGAGGACAAGAAAAACTCAATCAACGCTTTGCTGAGTGGGGGTTAAACGTCACGAAACTTCGGAATCCTTTACCCGATCTTACAGGGACAAATACCACTAGTGCTGAAGAATTAGGTATGTTGCTGATCAAAATTGAACGAGGAGAATTAGTTTCTTTACGTTCTCGCGATCGCATGTTAGAAATTATGAGTAAGGTTAAAACTAATACTCTATTACCTCAAGGTTTAGAGAGAGGGGCTACTATTGCCCATAAAACAGGGGATATTGGTTCAGTTTTAGGAGATGTGGGTATGATTGATATGCCCAATGGAAAACGCTATGTTGCTTCTGTCTTTGTCAAGCGTCCGAGAAATGACCCTCAAGCTAGGACTTTAATTCAAAAGATTTCCCAAGTTACCTATCAACATTTCAAGCTCAATCCTTCGCGATCATTTCTAGAAGAAGATTGACACACTCTCAGCTTTCGCGGTTTAAGGGGCGGAGCGTATAAACCCCTGGGGAGACCCCAGGCGACAGCCCCTTGAGATTCTAACACCTCACGATTTGTGACCTCTCCCACACTGACCGCAAGCGGTACAGTCCGATGCTCTCACTACCTCACGATAGTGCTTTCCTGGTTACTTCCTTTTACAGGTTTTTGACCCACTATCTAGATATGAAAAAGCAAGCTATTCCATACCCCTGACGCTCTGATTGCCCAGGCAGTTTCCATTCCCCGCAGTCCACGGGTACAACGTGTTGTTTTTTTATCCAGAAAATTTACTTTTCTCGTTTACGGGGTTGGTTTGGCAGTCTGGTAACTGTTCAGGGAGACTTACCCGTCATCACCGCAGAGTCACGGCACTGTTTTTTTTCTACAGGCTTTCCCCGTTTGGAATTTATAATACAACGCTCTTTACCTTGGGTATATAAAGATTTCATGTTAAAAATGTAAACCTATGCTCGATATACCCTACCCCGACTTTCTCCCCGCAGGTGCGCGGAGCGACCCCAGACCATATTGCGGAGCAATATGGTCTGGGGCTTCCCGTCGGGAAAGCTAATTTCTTGGGCTGCTGCTACATCTGTTGTGATTGTATATGGTTAATGATCATCCCTAGTTATTCTCGATTGTCATATAGTCTATGGATGCAGTTGAGACAAACTGAGATTTAAGGGATGAAACATCAACACAGTTTTCAGAAGACGCAGCTAAATTCTAGGATAACTAATTTTCAGGCTGTAGAAATAAATGGTAATCTCTTTTTTACAGTCGATCACGGAACAAATAGACAACTTTGGAAAACTGATGGAACTCCAACAGGAACAGTTTTTGTCAGATATCTCCCAATGACATCTGGTTCTAGAAAATTTAGTTAGGAATAAGAATTATGGAGACTCAAGAATTACTGCAAAAGTACAGTATGGGAAAACGGAACTTTGAACAGACAGTATTATGCAATCTCAATTTAAGTTGGCAAGATCTTAAAGAAATTAATTTCACTAATGCCGATCTTAGTATTGCAGTTCTTGAAGGAGTTGATTTAACAGAAGCACAACTGATTAATACTAATCTTTCTCGTGCAGATTTAACGGTTGCTAATTTATATAAAGCTAATTTATCTGGGGCAAATTTACAAGGTGCAGACCTCAGAGGAGCAGAATTGGCTTATGCTAACTTACTGTTTGCTGATTTAAGATACGTCAGTCTTGCTGGTGCAGATTTAAGTAATGCCATTTTACCCAATGGGATGATTATGCCAGATCGTAGTATTATTCAACGGAAAAAAGTAATTTCTTACATAACAGGAGATACACCAGTTAATCTTAACTATATGCAATCAGTAATCAGTAATCAGTAACCAGCAATTAGCAATTAGCAATCAGCAATCACTAACCACTAACCACTAACCACTAACCATCTCAACCAAGTAACTTTATTAGTGCCATTCTATCTATAAGGCAATAGTTATCAGACTCAGAGCAACGAAATAGAAAAAATTATTAATAAATAGAAAAAAGTCATTTTTATTTAATAATTCATAACTATAGCTGACTGATATGGCTTTACTTTTTTATCAATTGCGCTAACTCTCCCAAAGCGGTTTCGAGGTATCTAATGAATAAACATATAAGATTTATTGTTATATTTTTTGCCGTATATTGTCTAACTATTGCCTGTAGTAGCATTTTTGTGTCAGAACAGCTAATCTCAACATCAGAATCACAATCAAATTTTAATAGACAACTTACAATAGAGCAAGAAGATACAATTTTAAACTTGTGGTGGGATAAAGGATTTCGTCCACAAGAAGACGAAGCCCTACAAAAACTAGTAGATAATTGGGAAAAACAAACTGGCAACAAAGCTAAAATTTATTTTTATACTTTAGATGCTAGATCGCAAAAGCCACAAAGATATCTTCAAGGGGGCATTTCTCCTGATATTTTTATGAGTTTTAAAGCGGAAAGTACTCTTAATGCTAGTTTGGCAAGGGAAGGGAAATTAACTGATGTTACAGATTTAATTCAACCAATAAGAGAAATCTACGACCAAGACATATTACAAACAGCATACTATTACAACAACATAGATAAAAAATGGAGCTACTACGCGATTCCCATACATCAAGCCACAATTCATATTTATTATTGGAAAGATTTACTTGAAAAAGTAGGTCGTACCGAAAAAGATATTCCTCAAGATTGGGATGATTTTTGGCAATTTTGGATTGATGTCCACCAAGACTTAAAAACCCAGCACCAGGACAATATCTATCCTATAGGATTACCCATGTCTATAGAAGCTGGAGATACCTATCAAGCCTTTGAGCAAGTTTTGGAAGCATATAACGTTAAAATTATTGATTCTGAAGGAAATTTATTGGTTGATGACCCCAAAGTGCGTCAAGGGATTATTAATTGTTTGGACTGGTACAGCAAATATTACCGTCAAGGATATGTCCCTAAAGATGCAGTTGATTGGACTAATCCAGATAACAATCGCAAGTTTCTCAACCGCAAAATTTTGATGACGACGAATGCAACTCTTTCCATTCCTGCTGCTGTAAGAAAAGAACCAGATACTTACAATAATAAATTAGGAATTGTTGAGTTCCCCAATAAACCTAACGGTGAACGGATGCGTCATATATTACTCGTGGAACAAGCAGTAATTTTTACTGATGCTTCCCAGCAAAAGTTAGCTAAAGATTTTCTTTCTTATCTCATACAACCAGAAATTGTTAATCAATATCTCAAAGATTCGGGAAGACACTCACCAACCCATGAAACCCTTTACCAAGACTCTTATTGGAATAATCCCGATGATCCTCATACTTCCACTGTTACCAAAACCCTGACTAAAAGTCTAACTCGTCTGATTTATCCCTCTCAAACTCCTGCTTATAGCTTAATTCTCAAAGAAAATGTCTGGGGTCGTAGTCTAGAGAAAATTTTACTTGATAATGTTACTCCTGAAGTAGCAGCAGATGAAGCCATAACCAGAATCAAAAAGATTTTTGCCGAATGGAGTTAAGGAAGGAGCAAAAAATTAAAATACCAGCCTTCATCAGTTAGCCGTAGGAGCTATGGAGTCAAATGAATTAGTTTAAAGGCTGGTATTTTAATAAAGCGCAAGTCCCTAAAGCCATTCTTATGGGTTTCCCGAGGGACTCTCTGAAAGCAAACGCTCCAGAAAAATAATATTTTTTGCGAAATTGCCGATCAATTTGCCAAAAATTTCAGTAAAATGGGTAGGCGCATCTTTTATTGGAGAGATGGCAGAGTGGTTGAATGCGGTGGTCTCGAAAACCATTTCACCTTTATTGGTGACGGGGGTTCAAATCCCTCTCTCTCCGTTCATAATAGAAATAAGCACAGCTATAAGTGTAAATGCAGGGCTATTTCATTCTAAATGCTATGATTATCGTGCTAAATTAGAGACACTTAATTGAATATGGCTGAAATCGCGATCGTAGAAGTATTTGCTGGTTTACCAGACCGCAGAAGAAAACAAGGCCAAAGACACTCTCTACCATTATGTCTAGCTTTGTTCACTTTAGCTGTAGCAGCGGGGAATCAGGGATTTATAGCGTAAGGAGACTGGTTAGCATCGTATAAGCAGCAATTGAAAGAGCTGTTTGGAGTGAATCGCCTACCATCCTACAGCACAGTTCCGCGTGCGCTGGTCTCTCTTGACTATAAAGAGTATTCCTGTAGATTGGCCCAGTTCTTTAGTATCACTCCCCTCCCAGGAGAAATGTTGGCACTTGATGGCAAAGTGTTAAGAGGTTCTTATCTGTTAGAAACAGATAACCCTAATTGTGAATCCCATAAAGCCATAACTCTAGTCACTGCATATTTAGTAGAAAGAGGGCTAATATTGCAACCTTGTCAAGTCAAGGATAAGAGTAATGAAATTACAGCCATCCCCGAATTTATCAAAGTTTTAGCGGTTAAAGGAGTAGTATTTGCTAAGAATTCAATGAATACTCAAAAAAAACAATTAATCAGATTGTAGATAGTGGTAATCATTACTTAGCAGCAGTCAAAGGAAATCAACCTACTTTATATCAAAAAATTCAAGAAGAATTTATTGCTGAAGAAACTAATTATCAAGTTGATAAGGGCCATGGTCGAATATAAAAAAGAAGAGTCAGTATATGCAAAGCTCAAGGTAATTATACAGATTGGCCTGCTTTGACCACTATTATTCGTGTAGAGTGTGAAAGACAAACCAAATATAAACTAGAAAATAGTATTAGGTATTATATCAGCAATCTTAAAGATTCAGCACTTAAATTTGCAGAAAAAATTCGACGATACTGGGGCGTAGAAAATAAAGTTCATTACGAAGCGAGATGTTACTCAAGGCGAAGATAAATCTAGAATTCGGACAAAACCTTTACCTCAAATAATGGCGATCGCCCGTAATTTAGCCCTGAATTTATATCCGCATGCAGGCTTCAACAATATGGCTCAAGCAGAACGAAAATGCAAGTATGGTCTCGATCGCATCTTGGAGATTTTTAGAATGAAATAGCCCTGGGTGAGTAGCCGTTAAATAGTAATAAATCGGAGTAAACTACCATAAAACGTTCACTTTCTCGACTCCTCTGTAGTCGCTTCTCATAGCTGTTGAGGCATAACCTCTACCATTAAGAGCGTAGTGGAGTAGGAATCGGTAGGCAGGCTACCCGAGCCTAGGGTAGCTAGGACTAGCCTAGCTACACACCTAAAGTGTTACCACTCTAGGCTTTTGGGAGTATTTCTCTCTCAACGCGCCTTCGCTTTACAACCTTTGATTAAAGGTTCTAGCTTCTGAGAGGATATGTGATTATTTTACAACAGTTAAAACTCTTTATACATAAAGGTTGTAGGTCTTTTGGGTTTCGATTAAAACTCGTGTCTGATCTATAACTTTTTGCTACGTTTTACTCCAATTTAAGGTTATTTAATAGCTAGACACCACAAATATTAAATCTGTGGTTGTTTTTTATGCCATTCCGTAGCTTGTTCGTAAGCATGGGCGACATGAAACAGGATATCTTCTCGTAAAACATTACCTATTAATTGCATCCCGATAGGTAAACCAGCTTCATCAAACCCACAAGGAAGACTCATCCCTGGTAAACCAGCTAAGTTTACAGGAATTGTCATCAAATCAGATAAATACATCGAGAGAGGGTCAGAGGTTTTCTCTCCAGCTTTAAAAGCAGTGGTAGGAGTGGTAGGACAAATCAACACATCCACTTCTTCAAAAGCTTGCTCAAAGTCTTGTTTAATCAGAGTGCGGACTTTTTGCGCTTTCAGATAATAAGCATCATAGTAGCCAGCAGATAAAGCATAAGTACCTAACATAATGCGTCGTTTAACCTCTGTACCAAAACCAGCAGCACGGGTAGTAGCATACATATCTACTAAATTATCTGCTTCCTTGCGAATGCCATATTTTACTGCATCATAACGAGCCAGATTCGCAGAAGCTTCTGAGGGAGCAATAATATAATATACTGGCAGACCATAACGGAAACGAGGACAAGAAATTTCTTTAACTTCTGCTCCTAATTCCTCTAATTGTGCGATCGCCTTTTTAACTGCTTCGGCTACAACAGCATCTAAACCTTCTCCAAAAGTTTCGGTAATAATGCCGACTTTTAAGCCCTTTTTCAGTTCTGGTTGCAGATATTGGGTATAGTCAGGAATTTCTATATTTAAACTAGTAGAATCACGACGGTCATGACCTGCGATCGCACCTAGTAAAATAGCAGCATCTTCTACATTACGAGCAAAAGGACCAATCTGATCCAAAGAAGAAGCATAAGCCACTAACCCAAAACGAGACACTAAACCATAAGTGGGTTTTAACCCCACCACCCCACATAAAGCAGCAGGTTGACGAATAGAACCCCCTGTATCAGAACCAAGAGCTACAACGCATTCCGATGAAGCCACAGCAGCAGCAGAACCCCCAGAAGAACCCCCTGGTACTCTAGATAAATCCCAAGGGTTAGCTGTTACCTGAAAACCAGAATTCTCTGTAGAACTCCCCATAGCAAACTCATCGAGGTTAGTTTTTCCTACCATCACTGCGCCAGCATCTTTGAGTTTTTGAGTAACAGTAGATTCGTAAGGTGGTACAAAGTTTGCCAATATCTGAGAAGCACAAGTAGTTTTAATCCCTTGGGTACACATATTGTCTTTAATCCCAATAGGAATACCCTCTAAGATACTAATCTCTTGTCCAGCAGCAATTTTACTATCCGCTTTTTTAGCTTGTTCTAGGGCATAGTCTGCGGTAATAGAGAGGAAAGCTTTAACTAATGGTTCTAAGGTATTGATGCGTTCTAAAGTTTCTGTGGTAATTTCTACCGCCGAACGTTCTTTATTAACTAGCTGTTGGTGTAATCCCTTGATTGTTTCTTGAGACATTAGAATAATAATTAACCTTACAGACTATTCATTCTAAGTCTTATTTGTTATCTGTTGCTGATGAGGTGCAAAAACTTTCAAAAATAGATGTTAAGGTAGCGGATGCACAACATTACATAGTTACCACAGTTAAGAACAGCTAAAAGGGCGATCGCTTTTCGCTTTATAGAATAATGCTCAACTCATTTAGTAAAAGCATTCTATCTTATTTTGACTTCGATATTCAGAAGCAGAAGTTGCACAAATTAAAGCTCCTCTAGAAGCTCGTATTCAGGAGTTAGAAAAACAACTAGCTTAACTTTCACCTTCAAGTTAAAGCTTAAAACTCTAGATCATTTCGTTTAAATCTTAAAACCACAATCAATTCAAAAAAAAAGGAGATTCATCATGATTAACTCAAACACTACAATGCACAAAACTATTGAGATTGATGGACTTGATATTTTCTATCGAGAAGCTGGCAAACCTAATGCCGCTACCATCCTCTTGTTACATGGATTTCCCACATCATCTCATAGGTTCCGCAATCTCATTCCCGTCCTGGCTAATGAATTTCACCTCATTGCCCCAGATTATCCAGGTTTTGGTGCTAGTTCCATGCCAAAAGTTGATGAATTTGAATATAGCTTTGATAAGTTGGCGGATATCGTCGAAAAGTTGACGATAAAATTGGATTTACCACAATATTTCCTCTATTTGATGGACTATGGCGCACCAGTAGGCTACCGTCTAGCTGCTAAATATCCCAATTAGGAAAGATTGATCATTCTACTATTGTGTTTATTTAACCAGTCGAGAGAATCATTGTAACTAATTCTTCTTCTTACCCCTTCAACTTTTTTCACTTTCACTTCCTTATTTCAATCAATTAGATAGGTAATGGCATGAAACTTACCAAACAGAATTTACAACCAGCTACAGAAAAAATCTATGACACTATTGTTGTTGGTGGAGGTGCAGGAGGACTTTCTGCTGGTATATATCTACAACGCTATTTACTCGATACTCTGATTATCGATAAAGGCAAAGCCCGCTCTTTTTGGATGACCGAACTCCATAACTATCTGGGCTTACCTCCCGATACCCCTGGTCGTTCTGTTCTGCGACAGGGCAAAGAACATTTTCTATCTCTTGGTGGGGATTTACTCGATGCTTACGTTGAAGAGATCGTGGATGAAGGTGATATCTTTGCTGTAAGGGTCAAAGTTGGTCGCAAAGAGAGCGAATATTATACTTTCCGTGCTAAATATATCATTGCTGCTAGTGGCATTATTGACTATCTACCAGAACTAGAAAATATCCGTAATGTCTATGATTACGCAGGTTATAACCTCCATGTTTGCCTCATTTGTGATGGTTATGAAATGGCAGATAAAAAAGTGGGAGTATTGGCTAGCAGTGCAGGGAATGCAGAAGTAGTCTTTCCTTTAGGTTGGTTTACGGTCGATATTATTTTATTTACACAAGGGTTGTTTGAAGTAAATGAGGATTTACGCAACAGATTAGAAGCACAAGGTTATCAAATTGAAGAGACCCCTATCAAGCAGTTTCTAGGGGAAAACCATCAGATGACTGGTGTGGAATTAACTGATGGTCGAGTAATTGAGTTGGAAACAGGTTTGATTTCCATGGGTTCTAAATATCATGCTACTTATCTGGATAAGTTCGATTTAGAGAAACAAGGAGGTAATTTAGTTACAGATAAAATGGCTCGTACTTCCCACCCCCGTATATTTGCCATTGGAGATTTAAAAGCGGGACTGAATCAAGTGGTAATTGCTGCTGCGGATGGTGCTTTAGCTGCTACTCATATCTGGCGAGATATACGCCGTAGCACTTCTCCTAAAACTGCCGTTAGTAAAGTTGCGGATTAAGGAAAATAAGTAGGTGTGCAGAATAAATTACATAGTGATGGCAGGGCCGGAAGGAGACTTCTAACATAAGTGGATCTGTTTTGGTTTCAATACCTGGATCTATTAAGTCTCCTCCCGGGGGGATTGGTGATTGGTGATTGGTGA
>JASJCP010000037.1 GCA_030065935.1 Xenococcaceae cyanobacterium MO_167.B27 | reverse complement strand
AACCACAAGGAAATCTTTGTCGAGCATAAAGCCGAGCGGGGTTTTGTTTGGGGCTAAAACTAACAGGCTATTCAAGTACAACCAAGAGTAAATAACAGCTTGACTAATTTTTCGCGATCGCATTCCTAAAGTCCAGATAACCATCGGTGATTAACCATCCAACAAAAGTTTCTCTGACTAAATGCTGGAACTCTTCTTTGGTACGAGGTGCAATCCGAAAGACTGCGGTTTTACTTTCTATGGCGACCCACAACCAGTATAGTTTTCCTGATTCGTACCAAGGTGTTTCATCTATGTGCAGTATAGATGCTTGTTGCAGTTGTGCTAATAATTCCTCAACTACTGGTTCACAGGCGGGGAAAGGGGGGATTTTAAGTAATCTTGTTGGAGCCAAACACTTAAGAGTGGAATATTTCCCCCCTTCCCCTCCTGCCTCTCGAACACAACGGTCAATTGTTCCCACACTCAGGGAAACTCCGAACCAATCTGCTAAAAATTCCCGAATCTTGACTCTGCTTAATCGGTAACGCACTGCGAGGCTGGCAATAAAGCTAGCTAGATTGCTTCCTACTAAAACATATTCTGTCAGCTTCAAGTCCCGGCTGCGACCTTCAATTACCGAACTAATCCCCACGCCTGGTTGTGATTTGGATTGATGTCCACAACTACAACTACTTTGATAGTAATGGTGTAATTGGCAAACTATCTTTAATCCCAATTCTGTGTTTTCTAGTTCCAGAACATGGTGTCCCATGTAAGGTTTGGCTTCAGTTTCGCTCTTTGGGTTGATTACAAGCATTGCAATGACTTGGATAGTGGGGAATAATAGACGATATGGAGACTGGTTTACTTCGTCCAAATCCCTTTGAACCCTTCTGTCTTCCTGGCTTTCTTTTGATTTTTGATTCTGTTGCTATTGGCTGTTGAACTATATTTTCCTGGGGGGAGGCGGTGGATTTTGATTCTCCCTGGGAAGAATCAGGCTTCTGAAACGGATTATCCCCTGATGGTGGCTGAGAGCTATTCCTCGAATTGGAGTTGATTTTTTCCCACTGTTCTACAGCTAATTGATGTAAATTATCGGCTACTTCCACCAACCTTTCCTTCTCTAAAGATTGAAAGTAGTCTCGATTCATTTGTGCCAAATCATCTTTACTTAGTCCAGCCATGAAATAAGCATACAGCAATCCCACCTCTGGTGAATTATTTTTGTTCAATTTACACGCTCGCGCTCTGAGGGGGGGGAGTGAACGGTTACATTAATAATAACTGTCTCCATTATTAGCTTCTATTTTCCCCACCCCCCACACCCTCCGGGAGGAGACTTAATAGATCTAGATATTGAACCCAAAAGAGGAGGACAGGGGTGAGCGGGAGCACGGCTCACCGTAAGATGTCCGTATCGGTTTTGTAATGAAGTCTCCGAACCGCCCCACACCCTTCCTTACATTCAAGTTTCTTGTCACCCCGTCAGTGTTGCTAGTCAAGACACGCACTTCCTGTACGCGGTTTTTTGTTGGTCAGGATTCATCTCCCGACATTTAAGATAGAGAGAAATTCCTAATTTTAACTCTTATGGCAGCAGCAGTAGATAGCTTTGTCTTCGATCTGACCGTAGTATTAGGGTCATCAGCTTTAGGAGGATTTTTGGCGCATAAATTACGTCAACCAGTACTTTTAGGCTATTTAGTCTGTGGTGTAGCCATTGGTCCTTTTGGACTAGGGTTGTTAACAAATCTTGAAGATATTAAATCTTTAGCAGAAATTGGTGTGGCATTTTTGCTTTTTGCTTTAGGGGTAGAATTTTCTCTGGCAGAATTAAAACGAGTTCAAGATATTGCTGTTAAAGGGAGCTTGCTACAGATTGGGCTAACTATTATAGTAGTGTTTCTGTGTGCTTGGTTGAGTGGTTGGGTAGAAACACCCATTCAGGGCATCTTTTTAGGGGCGATTTTATCCCTTTCTTCCACCGCAGTAGTTTTAAAAACCCTTACAGAAAGGGGAGAAATTAATACAGTTCATGGTCAAGTAATGCTGGCAATTTTAATTGCTCAAGATTTAGCATTAGGACTAATGTTAGCTATCCTACCAGCCCTTAATGAACCAAGTAATATTGCTGCTGCTTTGATGGGAGCAATTTTTAAAGGGGTTCTCTTTTTTGCTAGTGCTTTTGCTTTTGGCTATTGGATAGTTCCCTCCATGATGAAAAGTGTCGCCCAGACTGAAAGTAGTGAGTTGTTTTTACTGACAACAATTGCTCTGTGTTTAGGAGTGGCTTTAGTTACGGCTAGCCTTGGCTTATCCATTGAAATGGGGGCTTTTGTAGCTGGATTGATTATTTCAGAAATTGATTACTCCCCTCAAGCTTTAACGAAAGTAATTCCCTTGCGAGACACTTTTGGTAGTTTATTTTTTGCTTCCATTGGAATGTTAATCGATCCTCATGTGTTATGGGAAAACTCAGGAATTATTTTAGGTTTAGTAGCTCTAATTATGTTGGGTAAAGCCGTGATCATCTTTCCCATAATTTGGCAGTTTGGTTATTCTTTTAAAACTGCAATTATATCCGCTCTAGGATTAAATCAAATTGGAGAATTTTCCTTTGTTCTAGCTTTAGTAGGAAAAGAGTTAAATTTTATTACCCAGGAAAAGTATTTATTATTAATTGGTACTACAGCAATTACTTTGGTTGTCACGCCGATGATGATGGAATTTTCAGGTAAAATTGCCGAAGAATTAGCCAAAATTCCAGGTATTGCCCGTTTTATCGACTTTAATAAAAGCGATAGCGATATGTTAATTCCCGAAACGATTTGTAATCATATAGTGGTAGCAGGTTACGGTAGAGTAGGACAAGTGATTGTGAAAGTCTTACGCGATCGCCAATATCCCGTTTTAGTCATTGAAAACAGTGAAGCTGCAACTAAACATTTACGAAAAGAAAACATCCCTTACATATTTGGTGATGCAGATGCAGAATTAGTCCTCGAAAAAGCCCATTTAAGCACAGCTAAAGCTCTAGCAATTGCTTTACCAGATCCTACTAGTACCCGTATCTTACTAAAACACGCCCTAGAAATAGCTCCACAATTAGCTGTAGTAGCTCGCTCCCATAATAATAGCGAGATTGACATACTGAATCAGATGGGAGCAAAAGAAGTAGTACAACCAGAATTTGAAGCAGCCTTGGAAATGGGAGGACAAATTTTAACAACTTTAGGGGAAGCAGCACCTACGGTAAATTCTGTCTTACACAACATTCGTAGCGATCGCTATATTAGTGTTAGAGATCGTTAAATCCTATAAATTCAATAAACTTCGGTGGAGTGAAGGATTCTGGATGAAGCATGAAGGGACTCAGAATGAAGGATTCTGGATGAAGAAGGATCAAAGGGAGGTGGAATATGAAGGATTCTGGATGAAGGATGAGGAAGCAGTAACAATAAATACCTATTACCTTAATGAACAATGAACAATTAGAATTAGCAATTAGCCCTACGGGTTCGCCAGTCGCTTATGGGGGAAAGCCGATCGATCGATCCGCTGTCTCTTGAATTCATTTCAAGAGCTTGTAAGCGGGAGTCCAAGACCGCGGGGGCTTCACAATTAGCAATCAGCAATTAGGAATGAACAATCAAACAACAATTCCCACCCTAGAAAGTCTAGCTTATCTTCCTTATTTAGATAGTGAGGGTAATATTAGTGAAGATATCCAAAAGCAGATTGGGGTCTATAGTATTTTTAATCAAGATAAAATATTACAATTTGTGGGCTATTCCCGTGATATTTATCTCAGTCTCAAACAACATTTAGTACGTCAGCCCCAAAACTGCTATTGGCTTAAAATACAAACTATCCAGCGTCCTAGTCGCAGCGTTTTAGAAGCTATACGTCAAGCTTGGATCGCAGAAAATGGGGTAACTCCCCCTGGGAATGTCCAACAGGAGACATTATGGACTAAATCTATAGATGCTAAACCTGCTATGACAGAGTCAGAAAAGGCACAATATAATCAGAGTGATGAACTAGGAAAAACTAAAATACTAAAACAAGTTGCTAGGAGAGTAGAAGCAGAAATCAAGGAACAATTACGCGATCGCGGAGTCAATATGGATGTCCGTTTTAATCCTAAACTCAAAGAACAAGGTTTATTAGATTTAAAGTAGAAATTACTATTTACTGCTGTGCTATTAAATAATCGCTATCAGATTCTGAAAACTTTAGGTAGAGGTGGTTTTGGGGAAACATACCTTGCAGAAGACACCAATATGCCCTCGGGAAGAAAGTGTGTCATCAAACAGCTTAAACCCGTAGTGCAGCAAGGTGAGATTCCCCAATGGATGCAGGAGCGATTTCAACGAGAAGCTGTAATTCTAGAAGAGCTAGGGGAAGAAAATAGCCAAATTCCTCGTCTTTATGCCTATTTTTCCGAAAATGATAAGTTTTATCTCGTTCAAGAATGGATCGAAGGAGACACCCTCGCCCAAAAACGGGAAAAAGAAAGTAACTTAAGTTCTCAGAAAGTAACACAGATTCTAGTTGAGCTTTTACCAGTATTAAACTACATTCACTCCCGCCGTATAGTTCACAGAGATATTAAACCTGAAAATATTATTATCCGAGATAAAGACCGCTTTCCCGTCTTGATTGATTTTGGTGCAGTGAAAGAAGCTGTAGCAAATACATTAGAAAGCGTAAACAGTAATGCTTTGTCTGATTCCATTGGCACACCTGGTTATATGCCATCAGAACAAGCAGCAGGTCGTCCCCTCTATTCTAGCGACCTTTATAGTTTAGGATTAACCGCTATCTTCTTACTAACAGGAAAATCCCCTCAAGAATTAGACACTGATCCTCAAACAGGAGAAATAATCTGGCATCAGGATGCTAATGATGCAGAGCCTAATTTAGTAGCAGTATTAGATAAAGCAGTTAGATTTCATCCTCGTGATCGCTATGCTACAGCCCAAGAAATGCTTAAGGCCCTACAAGCTCAAACCAACTATCAAGATGTCGCGAATGCAACAGTAAAAGTTTCTCCTGCTGCTACCGACCAAATTTATCAAGACTTCAAAGGAACAGTAGCTTACAAGAATCGTGTTCCCCAGTCAAAATCCCCTCTGAAAATTAATTGGTTAGGAAAAAGCTTATTCTTTTTCTTAGTTACAGGAGCATTAGGAGTAGGAACATTAGCTTTTGCTGTTACAGCATTTCTCAATACTGTCGCCCCTCGTCGTTATCAACCTGCTCCCCAAGCTAAAGTTGAACCCAGTAACCCTAAGCCATCATTCCCTTCTCCCACCGAAGAAATAATCAAACCAACTGAACCAGAAACAGGAAAAACGATTGAGGAAACAAATCCTGAAGAAACCATTACTGAAGACACCGATACTATAGAAAACGTTATCGAAGCGACCAAACCCAAAAAACCCGAACCCGCAGAGGAAGAAAAAACCCCCCCTGAAATAGTTATTAATCCCAGACCTCAACCTCAAATACCCCAACCTGATATACGCAGACCTAAACCACGACCAAGACGAGAAATTGACATACCCATCCCGACTACAGGAAGTTCGGAAAATCAGCTTGTCATTACCCTAGGAGAACCTACTTCCGAAAGAAATGACTGGCGCGAAAACAGTCGCATCTTAGTCTATCAAGATGCTGTACCCGACATGGTAAACCTAAGTTATCGTTCTGATAGTACAGGAAAAATCCGCCAAACAGATATTGCACTAAATCAATCTCTCACTCTAGGAGCAATGCAAGATACTCTAGCTCAATTGCTAAGAGGAAATGCACCTTCTGCTGTTAAAGAAAAACTCAGAAGGATATATAATCGTCAGGATCGTTTTAGTTTCTTTAAAGTAGGTAATCTAGAAGGCAAAATTCAGCGAGACTCTAAAGATCGAGTGATTATCTCTGTTTGGGAAAGTGGTTTTCAGTAAGTAATTGCGATCGCAATTATGGCTTGAAAAAAAATCAGACAAAGGCATATACAAGCGTATGCCGTAAGATATTGCACAGTCTGTTAATCTATTCTGATGATCTTTTCTAATAACTCTGGCAAAAGTTAGCTAGTTTTTTTGTTTCATGATTTCTCTTTCGCTTTGCCACAGATTTTCTGCTAAACGCTCGTAAATACCTTTATCTCTTTTCATTAGTTTATAACCGATAAATTCGCGCCTCAAAGTAGCACTATCTGGATGGTAGCGTTTGAGAATTTCATTTACTTCTTTTTCGGTATAAGTTCGCCCCAAGTCGAATTTATTAACTAACCATTTAAGTATTACTAAACGCTTTTTACGAGAAGCTGGTATTTCAATCAGACAATCGCTATTTATGTAACTTCTTAAAACTTTTTCTTCCCACGCTTCGGTAGGTATATCTTTTGTCCAGTTTGCCATTTGTTCTGAGGTAAACAAAGATTTATTTAAGTAAGATAAAGTATCCCCATTGAGTTTATAGAAATGTGTATTACCTTGCGATCGCATTTCAACTAAATTCAACTCCTTCAACTTCATCAGATGATGGGATATTGTCGGCTCTTTAAGATGCAAGCGTGCAGCTAAGTCTTCGACGCTACATTCAGTTTGAGATAAAATACCCACCAGCTTTAAGCGATTTTCGTTAGCCAATACTTTAAAGAAATTGAGCAGGGTATCGAAATCTGGAGAGTTCATAGAGCTAATTTAATATTTTTCTAATTAGAATTATATCTAATTAGTCTTTAAATTTCGACCAATGTACCAGCACCAGTAGAGGCGATTGATCGCTCTAATTTTGCGATTCATACCAGTATTTCTCTCCCCCCAATCCCCCATTACCCCTGACCCACCCCAGTCCCCTCATCCCTCAATCCTTATCCTTTATCCTTTAATTGGGAGTAACGATGATTATCAATTTTGTCGAATGCGCCATTATAAACAAAGTTTCTGACCATCTCTGCTTTAAAGAAATCGTGAGGGAAACCCAATTCTATTTGACTGATAGTATCTAGTTGCTGGATATGGGCTGCTGATAATTTCGTATCAACGCATTTGAGATTATCTTCTATATGATGGACTTTTCTCGCCCCAATGATCGGAATTACTCCTTTGTTCAGTAACCAGCTTAGGGCGACTTGGGAAGAACTATAACCTGTTTCCGCTGCAACCTTATCTACTTCTTTAGCAATACTCAAATTGCGATCGCTCTTATCGACAAATCCTTCCATCATTTCATTATCTAAACGCCTCTCTTCACCAGTAGCATTACCTTTAGTATATTTCCCAGTTAACCAACCACTAGCCAAAGGCGACCAAGCAGTTACACCGATATCCAGAGTATGCGCCATTGGTAACATTTCTCTTTCTGGGGTGCGTTGGATTAAGCTATATTCAATCTGTAAGCCGATAAACTGTGTCCAACCTCGTAATTCAGCCAAGGTATTACATTGTGATACTACCCAAGCAGGAGCATCGGAAATCCCGATATAAAGTACTTTACCAGCCCGAACCAAATCGTCAAAAGCTCGCATTACTTCCTCAGCAGGGGTCATAAAATCCCAGATATGCAACCATAAAACGTCGATATAGTCAGTATTAAGACGTTTGAGGCTAGCTTCTACCGACTGCACCATATTTTTGCGCTGATTTCCCCCACCGTTAGGATTTTTATCCCCCAAACCATTAGTATATTTAGTGGCTAAAACTACCGCTTCTCTTTCACTCGCGATAAACTCACCGAGAAACTTCTCACTCGTCCCATTGGTATAGACATTGGCAGTATCAATAAAATTACCACCAGCTTCACGAAAAGTATCGTAAATTTGTTTACTTTCTTCTTGAGATGAACCCCATCCCCAGTCTTCACCGAAGGTCATTGTTCCTAAACAGAGTTCCGATACTCTAAGTCCGCTTTTACCGAGTAGTTTGTATTGCATGAGTATTTTTCCTAGTTATGTTTTTGATAATTTGGTTAGTAAAGATAAGTGTGCCAATCATCTGTGTTCCCTACAGTAGCAGCTATTCCCGCCATACCAGCAGCACCTAAACTTATAGCTTTACGTCGTGAAAAATTAGACATTATTATGATTAGCTAAAAACTTACAAAAATTAAAATTGAAAAATTATGAAGTCATTTTGGCGATCGCAAATCCTGGTTTTGGCTATAACTTTATCAACTATTAGTTATGGTGCTATAGCTCAACCAGAAGAATCAAAACAATCTCAGCCCCCACCAGAACTAAGTAGTTTAGAATACTTTGAAGGAACTTGCCGTTGTCAGCAACCAGCAGCACCAGCTTCTCCATCTGGTATATTTACTTGGACTGTAAGACTAGACTTAAACGACTTTTGGTATTTGGGAAACGCTGAAGAAACACAATCACCAAATGAAGGAAAACCAGTTAACTCGCGAGAATTTCTAGGATATAATGCAGCTTCTCAAAAGTTAGTCCGTTCTGTGGTTGTGGGTAATGGTAACTCCTATAATTTAACTGCATCCGATTGGCAAGATGGCAAATTAGTCTGGGAAGGAACAATTACCAGAATGGGAGAATCGATACCACTGCGCCAAGAAATTATCCAAGATAGTGCAGACAAATTTACGGCGACTTACTTTATTCCTGATGATCCAGGTAACTGGAAACCCGTAGTTAATGAAACTTGCCCTCGCAGCTAATTGCAGCAATATATTACAATTTCTCTTTAAAGTGTTTTGCAACCGCATCGCTAGCAGTAGTAACTGCTTCAGGGGAGTCATAGAAGTCAAACTGAGTCGTATTTTCTACCCATAGTTGCCGTTTCTCTCCTGACAAACGGCTTAAAAATTCTTTTGCACCTTGGGGAATAGCAGCAGCTTCCGAATGAACTATGAGGACTGGTTTAGTTAAATTATCAGCAGTTTTTATTGCATCATAAGTTAACCAACCTTCCCAAGAAGCCAGATTAAATTCATTGACATATTCAGGAATCATACCCCGATCTGGATCAGTATAATAAGGTACTTGATACATCAGCGCGTTTTCATCAGTGTTACTCGCAGCAGGAATTAAAGATAGTTCTCCAGTTGTTTCATATTTAGCCTGTGCTTTACGACTGGTATTAATTAAGCTTTGTACTGACTCTTCACCCCCATAGACTTGATTGACAATGTCCTGGTCATGTAACCAAGGTGCAACAAGAGCGATCGCTTTAATCTTATCACTTTCCACTGCTGCATCAGCCATATATCCAGCACTAGCACAAATACCCAAACCAGCAATGCGATTAGGATCTATTTCAGATCTTGTAGTTAAGTAATGAGCAGCAGCAATAATATCTTGAGTTTTATTGGTAGGATTTTCTAACTGACGCTCGTCTCCACCAGATTCTCCCCAATTACGGAAGTCAAAAGCCAAAACAGCATAACCACGATCTGCTAATTCCTCTGCATAAGTTGCAGACATTTGTTCTTTTACTGTTGTCCAAGCACCAGTTACCACCACCCCTGGTAATTTAGTCCCTGCTTGATAGTCATCGGGAAGATAAAGATCGCCAGCCAAGGTTTGATTATTGCTTTCAAAAGTAACATTCTTGACTTGTGCGGATTCAGCTTCACGTGCTAAAGATAATTGCAGTGTAAGAGCAGTAGCAGTTGCTAAAAGTAGATTTTTCATGATTTTTGCTATTAAGATTGCTTAAAATCAATGATTAAAAAAATTCTATTGATTTAATTCTATGAATAATCCCAATAGCTTGTCTAGGAAATTATTGCTCTTTTCTATAATTTCCTGGTGTAGTCCCTACCAAACGCTTAAAATGTCCACCAAAATGACTTTGATCGTAAAAACCCAGGGACGAGGCTACTTGAGCAATTGGTGTTCCCTTAGCAAGCAGTTTTTTAGCGCGCGCGATCCGAATTTGCATTTGATAAGCATTTAAAGATAATCCCATTTCGCGACGAAACAAACGACTGAGATAAAAACGGCTTAATCCTGATAGCTGGGCTAATTCTGCTAAAGATACATTTTCTTGATAGTGAGCTTTTAAAAAATCACACACCATCGAAATAGCGGGTTTAACTTTTGGATAAGATTTAGGAGAAACTCTTGTATGATGGGCAATTAAGTAAGAAAAGAAATCTAAGACCAGAGAATCTCTTTCCAGTCTAGTGGCGTTACTTTCTATGGCAACACATAAATTCTGAAATAAACTGCTCAGATTGCGATCGCCCAATACTGGTTCAGTGAAAAAAGGAAGACTAAGGGGTTTCTGTCCTATCTCTAATGTAGTCTCTTCTAATAATTTGGGGTCAACCTGCATCATCCAAAAACTAGCTGGTTCTGGTAAATATGTTCTTTCACTAGGAGAATGAACCTCACCAGAATGAATAATGCTGAGACTACCAATAGGGATAGGATGATATGAACCTCGATAAAAATATTCACCCTGACAATTAAAGCTTAATCCTAATTGATATTCTTGATGAGAATGCTTGGGGAGTGGTTCTATTGAACCTGCGGTATAAATGTATTTTTCGAGCAAAATATTGGGGAATTGTGATACTTTGACCGTCACTTTTGCTTGTGCATTGTTCATCGCCAAAAATTTAAAATCCGCTTCGGGTAGATTTTGCTTGTATAGTAGTGGTTTCAACCGCCCAGAAGCTTTACCTATAATAAGTAAGTAGTTAGAATCCGAAAAATGGACATAGTCGAATACAATAGGGCTGCTTGGAACACTCAATCAAAAAATGGAAGCCGATGGTGTCAACCAGTGAGCAAGGAAGAAATTGAAGCTGCTCGTAATGGTAACTGGAAAGTTATCTTGACCCCGAATAAAACTGTTCCTTATGATTGGTTTGGCTCTCTCAAAGAGAAAAGAATATTGTGTTTAGCTTCTGGCGGTGGTCAGCAAGTTCCAATTTTAGCAGCAGCAGGAGCAAAAGTTACCAGTTTTGATAACTCTGATGAACAGCTAGCAAAAGACCGATTTGTGGCAAATCGCGATTCAATAGAATTAGAGACAGTTCAAGGAAATATGGCAGATCTGTCCGTCTTTGAAGATGATTATTTCGATCTTATCTTTCATCCTGTTTCCAATGTATTTGCTGAGAATATACTCCCTGTTTGGAAGGAATGTTTTAGAGTTTTAAAATGGAACGGTCGCTTATTGTCAGGTTTCATGAATCCTACCTGTTTTCTTTTTGATTATGAAGAAGCAGAGAAAACAGGAGAATTAAAGGTTAAGTATTCGCTACCCTATTCAGACCTCAAAGACCTTGAAGAAGAAAAGAAAAGCAGTATTATCAAAGAAGGCGATGCCTTGGAGTTTGGACACACAATTGAACAGCAAATAGGAGGACAATTGGATGCTGGCTTCATAATCTCAGGACTATATGAAGATTATTGGGACGATGAATCAACACCATTAAATAGATATATGCCAACTTATATCGCAACATTAGCCAGAAAAATTCAATTGTAATTATCAATCTTGTTTAAATACCCTACAACTTTCTTAATCATGCGATCGAGCTTTTTAAGACGACTATTTCAACAACGCTGTTATACTGCAAAGAAATATATGGATTATTGCCCGATAAATTTAAACGAAAAACTGTCAAAGTTGACTCAGCATTGGTCGCCTAAAGTTATTGCTGAAATGAATGATTATCAATTTAAGTTAGTCAAAGTTAAAGGTGAATTTGTTTGGCACAATCATCCTGATACAGATGAGGTATTCATCGTCATTGATGGAAAATTAGATATTGAATTTCGAGACGGCAAAGTTACTTTATCGTCAGGTGAAATGTTTATTGTTCCCAAAGGTAAAGAACACAAACCATTTGCCGAAAATGAGTGCAAAATCATGCTGGTCGAACCTCGTGGAGTAGTAAATACAGGAGATACGGGTGGTGAACTTACAGCTAAAAATGAGATTTGGATATAACTGCAAGAAATCTAGTTAATAAGTGATTATTTAAGAATTTTATCGCCTTATAATTTTTATCCAAAGTACAGATTTAATCAAGATTCAATATCGAAAGCCTAATAAATTCCAGTAATTTAAGAAGGGAATAAAGCCTAATGCTGTTAGTGCAACTAGAGCATAATATAACTGTTCAATAAATGACCATTCATTATTAATCCAAGCCAAAACAGCAAAAACGGGTAATCCAACCGCTAAAACAGAAGTCAAAAGAGGGATACACAGTAATAAAATTACTATTTTCGGCACTCCGTAAACTAACTTAAGCCGATAGTTATTTTTGGTGAGTCGATAGACTATAAGCATCCCAAAAGCACAAACTAGGTTTAATAAACAAGTCAATCCAGCTAATAATTGCGTCCATTGATGCCAAGAATCTGCTGAAAATCTTGTCAACGCTAAAATACTGACAATACATCCTGAAAGAAATACCAGTATAAACCACCCAATCAGCATCCAGTGAAAGGTATTAGTTTCGTACCAAGCTAATTTCTTAAATGCTCCGCTTCCATACAAGAGATCTGTTATCTTGCCATTATTGCTTTCTTTAGCAACCATAAAATTATGGCGATTTGTTGCTTTGGCGAGTAATAATTGTTCAACTTCTCGGAAATATACAGGGTTAGCAGTTTTGAGAGTTTGAGGAATACTTAGAGTACTGTTAGGCTCTGCTTTCAGACGGAGAGGAGAAGAAAATAATAAAAGTGCTTTTGCTAAGGTACGTTTCGGATAACCACAATTGCGATAGCTCCCTTCATACCTATGAAGACTTTGTTGATTTTCTGGAGATGGTTGCAAAGAAGCAGAACTTTCTTCAACAGGAAAATAGAGATCCAGAAATTGGTCGATTAATTTTCCAGATATATTACTACTGCCATTCTCAGCCACAAATAAGCCTAAATTCTGACTGGGTAATAAATATAAAAAACTTCTAAATCCCGCTACTACACCACCAGAATGGGCGATCGCGCGTTGTTGATTGTTAAAATACTCCCAAAAACCTAAACCGACTCCAGGTAGGCGAGGATCATTGGTAAATTGCTGTTGCTGCATCTGTTGGGCTGTAGCTTCACTTAAAATTCTCTGAGCTTTGAACCTGCCATGTTGTAGATGTGCGATTGCAAAATTAGCCAGATCTGTAGCAGTAGCATTTAAAGAATCGGTAAGTAATATTTGATGATAATTTAATGGCAAAGCTTGATAGGTTTTCTGTTGCTCTTTATATCCGTAACTTAATGCCAAATCAACAGCTAAATGAGATGGTAATTCAAAACTGCTATGATTCATCTCTAAAGGCTGGAGGATATTCTCGTCGATGTAATGGCTGAAGGGAACACCAGTAACTAATTCCACAATATAGCCAAGCAAACCATAACTATAGTTGCAACCAATTATTACTTCTCCTGGCGATCGCACTCGCCCTGGCATTCTCGCTGCTAAATGTTCTCCCAAGGGAATAACATCTGAAGTTTCTAAAGCTCCCATACCAATAGAACGATTGTCAAAACCAGCCGTATGAGTCAGCAAGTTAGCAATGGTTACGGGTTGAGGATAGTTATTTTCAATCTGGAAATCTGGGAGATATTTATTTACATCGTCATCTAGATTGAGTAATCCCGACTCTTCCAACTGCATAATTGCTGTGGCGGTAAATAGCTTAGAAATCCCCCCAACACAAAATAAAGTGCGGTCTGCAATCACTGGTATTTGTTGTTCTAAATCTGCATAACCATAGCCTTTGGCAAAAAAAAGCTCGCCATTTTGGACGAGAGAAAAAGTCACACCAGGAATGTGTAACTTTGACCTTTGTTCTGCCATCAACTCATCTAACCAAGTTTCTAATTCCTGTGGATTAGTTAAGATTGGTTGAGTCATGATGTTTAAAATACCGTGTAGTAATTTACTACAAATATAGCAGTCGAAGCAAAGATTAAGACATTTTCTATTAACTTCTATTAACGCCCTATTCCCTTTTTAGCAAGATTATAAACTCCTAATGGTAAAGCGCGCGCTGCCGAAGGCAGATCTCTTCGAGATCGCGTTTAATGCTGAATAAACAGTTGATAGATTGATTTGGTTTTGACTCAGCTTAATACACTATATGTACTTTCTTAAGCTGAGTCCTGTAGTTAATAACCAGGCAAAGAATCAAACAATAACGAAATGATCTGAAGTTAAAGAAGTTGTATTTACTCCTGTTAAAGTCGCTAATGTTTCACCGTCGAAAATAATGCTATGACCCTCAAAGTCTAAGTCATTGAATGTTAGACCTCCTGACTCTGACAAACCAATTTTATCTGCATCAAGAGAAAAGTCCGCTATGGTATCTGTTCCCTCTCCAGCATCCAAAACAAAAACGTCATGACCATGACCACCATGAAGTTCGTCCTTGCCATCTCCACCAATTAGGGTGTCACGACCTCTCCCACCGTGAAGTTCATCTCCACCATCTCCGCCGATTAACCAGTCACCGCTTCGACCACCGTGAAGTTCGTCTGCACCTGTTTCGCCGAAAAGTGTGTCATGACCTCCACCACCAGTAAGGGTATCATTTCCCGCTCGACCATACATTAGAGCCTTTTGATGACCATCGCGATCTCCGAAAAGACGGTCACTAACCTCATCTGTGCCTAATACTAATTCACTTTGTATATCACGGTTATTGTGTCCATATTGATCAATGTTGTGTCCAGTGTTTTCTGTTGTTTTTTCTCATTATTTTTTGTAGAAACAACATCAAAATTGGTGTTTCAAAACATTTCTGCTTCTAAAATTTTTTCTTCGCTATATTACTTTGAATTTTGATAAATATTATTGAAAAGACTTGAATCTGAAGACCTGATTATTCGAGTTATCATTATCAATCCTAAATGATTAACCGTTTAAACTAGTAATTTAGTCAATGTCTTGAAAAATCTACAGTTTGGCTCTTTATTATGAGACTCAAAGTTTAATATTTAGGAAATATCTTGGGTATTTATACTTACTATTGTTCTGAGTTTAAACTGGCAATATACTCAGTTTCTTCACTCACAATAATTTTTTTGTGTACTTATAAATGTTCTAATTTAGCATAAAGCAGTCAATAAGCGATCGCCATACATTCAAAGTGCCTTTAATTCTAATAATAGACTACTAGTTATCACAAGTTCTTCAACATTTTTTTCTAAGATATAAAGTGTAGGGAGTAAGTCAATTGAGAACGAGGAAAGAGAGAAGAGAGAATAGAGAATAGAGAATAGAGAATAGGCAATAGGCAATAGGTATTGATCGTTGCTGCTTCGTGATCCTTTATCCTTCATGCTTCATCCTTGGGAAACGGTAATAGGTAATGTGTAATAGGTAAAAGGTTTTGTTTGATTTCAGTTTATGGTTAGTTTGAAGAACAAGTTAAGCAGAGCGCGAACTTTTACCTATTTTTTCTAACTTTCAGATAAAGGTTTTTACAAAACTATTTGCTCCCGAAGTGTATTTATACAGATAAGGGGGTAATTATGACTATCGGATACTTCAGTGAAATAGTAGGAAACGAAGAAGCTAATCACTTATTCGGTTCTGACTTAGATATCTTATATGGTTTACAAGGAAACGACATTCTGACTACGAATGAAAGTTCTCTACCATATGGAATAGCCACTACTATCGTGGTTGGCGGTTCTGGTGATGATGTGTATCAGGCTAACGATAACTCTACAATTTTTGCGTTCGAAAATGGTAATACTGATAATGACGTAGCTCGGACTAGTGGTATAGGTTTTTTAAAAGACACCTCCTTTAGTTTAGAAATTGACAATGGTCGCCATTTATTTGTCGGGGATATAGAATCGGATCAATATGCCCTTTTTGTAGATTGGCAAGAGCCAGAGAATCGCATCGAAACATTTGAAGCGGAAGATGGAAGTGCTAGTTATGAAGAGTTTGTCGATAATTTCCGCTCCTGGGATGGCTATGAAGGCAGTTTTACTTGGGAAGAACTGAGTGCTTATTTGGGGCTGGAAAGTCTTGGTTTATCCGAGGTAACAATGGACGAAACCATCGCGATCGTCAATACTAGAAATGCAGTATTGGAAGAAGGAGACATATTACCAGATCACTTGATTGAAATGTACCGTTTCAGAAATACCACTCATGAGACAGGCACTTATCTGTTTGTCGGGAAGGAAGAAACAAATGCTATTTTAGGTCACAACGATTTCAATCAAACTTTTGCCCTTGATGGTATGACTGAAGATCGTACTGTTAACTCTGCTTTTACTGCTAGTCTCACCCCAGGAGATGAGCTAGAGCCTTTCTATCGTTTGGCGAGTCTTGATGTACCTGGAACTTACTTATATGTCGGCACAGAAGAATACGAGACAATTTTTGCTGATGATTCGGATCAACAAGATAAATGGATTCCAGAAGGTTTTGATTTCGATGGTATCGATATCCCAGAATTTTACCTCTATGGTGTCGGTGCTAATGAAGGTGTAGAATTTCATCGTTTCCAAAATACTCAAAATAACACCTTCCTCTATGCTGGTCCTATAGAAACTGCTGCTATTAATAGCGATCCGAATCTTAGGGGTGTTTTTCAAGATCAAGGAGTAGCTTTTGAAGCTTTTTAATGATAAACGACTTGTCATCACAAGTTCTTCATTTTTTATTTCTAATATATAAAGCGTAGGGAATAGGTATCGATCGTTACTCCTTGCTCATCCTTCATTCTTCATCCTTGGGAAACGGTAATAGGTAATAGGTTTTGTTTGATTTCAGTTTGTGGTTAGTTTGAACAACAAGTTAAGCAGAGCGAGAACTTTTAGCTATTTTGTTTAACTTTCAGATAAAAGGTTTTTACAAAACTATTTGCTCCCGAAGTACAGTTATTCAGATAGGGAGGTAATTATGACTATCGGAAACTTCAGTGAAATAGTAGATTTAGATGAAGTTAATAACTTAGACGGTTCTGACTTAGAGATATTATATGGTTTACAAGGAAACGATATTCTGACTACGGTTGAAGGTTCTCTACCAGAAGGAGCAGCCACTACTATCTTGGTTGGCGGTTCTGGTGATGATGTATATTGGGCTAACGATAACTCTGCCACTATTGTTATCGAAAATGGTAATAGTGATAATGACGTAGCTCGGACTAGTGGTATAGGTTTTTTTAAAGACACCTCCTTTAGCTTAGAAATTGACAATGGTCGCCATTTATTTGTCGGGGATACAGAATCGGATCAATATGCCCTTTTTGTTGATTGGCAAGAGCCAGAGAATCGCATCGAAACATTTGAAGCGGAAGATGGAAGTGCTAGTTATGAAGAGTTTGTCAACAATTTCCGCTTCTCTGATGGCTATGAAGGCAGTTTTACTTGGGAAGAAGCGAGTTCTGTAGAGGATTTCGGGCTGGAAAGACTTGGTTTATCCGAGGAAACAATGGACGAAGCGATTGCGATCATAAATACTAGAAACGCAGTATTGGAAGAAGGAGACATAGTACCAGATCACTTGATTGAAATGTACCGTTTCAGAAATACCACTCATGAGACAGGTACTTATCTGTTTGTCGCCCACGACGAAAGAAATGCTATTTTAGGCAACAGCGATTTCAATCAAACTTTTTCCCTTGATGGGATGACTGAAGATCGTACTGTTAACTCTGCTTTTACTGCTAGTCTCATACCAGGAGATGAGCTAGAGCCTTTCTATCGTTTGGCGAGTGTTGATGTACCTGGAACTTACTTGTATGTCGGCACAGAAGAATACAATACAATTTTTGCTGATGATTCGGAGCAACAAGATAAATGGGTCAAAGAAGGGTTGAATGACGATGGTATCGATATCCCAGAATTTTACCTCTATGGTGTTGGTGCTAATGAAGGTGTAGAATTTCATCGTTTCCAAAATACTCAAAATAACACCTTCCTCTATGCTGGACCTCTAGAAACTGCTGCTATTAATAGCGATCCGAATCTTTCTAATGTTTTTGAAGATCAAGGAGTAGCTTTTGAAGCTTTTGATTTGTAACTAGTGTTTTCTTCAGCCACTCTTCACAATAGGCTCAGATTTTTCCTCAAGAAGCAATTCCCTGACAGGGGATGCTCCTTGATTTTGAGTTTAGATCAATCATCCAGAAATAAATTTTTTGGCTAATAGTGATATCTTGCAGCAGTCAGAAAAAACTCAATAATCTCTGCAATTTCAATCAATTTCTGTCCCTTTTGCCTTGTTCTCAGATATTGCACCATCCGCGTAAATCACCAAGAAATAAATTTCTTGGCTAATACATAAAAGTCCTCTCAAGAGGACTCTTATCTAGTTTATTGTACTTGATGACAAGAAGCTGCACTGCTAGGAGGTTAGCGTACTTTAACTTTTGTTCCTGATTTAATCTGCTCGTTAGGATGGAGAATTACTGTTTCTTCTTCTTGTAATCCACTTTCAATCACCGCCTCAAAATTACTGCGCTGACTCACTTCTATCTGACGTTTTTGGGCTTGATTGTTTTCCACCACAAAAGTACACCAAGTATTAGATAAGTTGCGACTATTTCCTGGTTCGCAGCGAAATAAAGCACTTAAAGGAATCACTAAAACTTGTTCTCCTGACCAAACTACAGTTCTAGTTTCTACGCGATAGCGATCGCCTAAAGGTATTTTACTGTCAACAAAATCTGCAATTACATTGACTCGTTGTTCTTCTACTCCCAGAGCGGAAACTTTAGTGAAAGCGGAGGGTTCTATATAACGCACCTTTGCTTTAAGAGTTGATTCTCCGCCCCAGTGTTCCAGAAGCATAGTAGCACCAGGTTTGACTTTCACCGCATCAGAAGACAATAAATCAACTACGATTTCTAAGTCTTGGGGATTTCCTAACTCTAACAATTCTGTTCCTGCTTCTATATACTTGGCACTTTCGAGATTAACTCTTAATACATAACCATCAATGGGTGATGTAATATTAGTACGATTAGCATCATCAGTTAATTTTGCCAGTTCTGCTTCAACGCTCCTGATACGAGCATCATAAACATCTAATAGATAATCTGGGTCTTGTTGTTCAGCACGGAGAATAGAAAGGGCTTTTTTAGCAGCATTGATTTCTGCTGTTGCACTGTCGAGTACTCTTTCTTCTGCTTGTAAGGCTCTAATTCTAGTGGTTTCTTCTAATTCCGCTCGTTCTTTTTCTTGACGGGAAATTACACCATCTGCGTGTAACTGTTGGTAACGCTGGCGATCGCGTTTTGCTTGTTCTAACGATGCTCTGGCTCGCTCTACCTTAGCTGCTGCTTCTCTTTGTTTGGCTACTGCTGCTAATATTCTGGCTTCAGCTTGCAATATAGCTTCTTGTTTGGGACGCTGAGTTTCTACTCCTGCTTTTTCTGCTTCCCATTGGCGCAATCTAGCTCTTGCTTCTTGTATATCAGAGTTTAAGGGTAAAGGATCGATTTGAGCAATGATTTCTCCTTTCGTAACGCGATCACCTTCATCTAAATTAATCCTCGCCAGTCTTCCATCTACAGGAGCAGAAACAGTATAACGTTTGCGGATACGGGTTTCTCCTTCTTCATCTACAGTTACCTGCACATTAGCTCGTTTAACTTCTGCTACATCAACAGGAATTGGTGAGGGGCGAAATGCCAAGACTAACATTGCAAGTATACCCAATCCCCCCAGAATATAGGGTAACTGTTGAAGTAAATACTTTCTTTTCTGCTGCTGTTTTCGTTGAGGTATTGATTCCTTGGCTTCCTCTTTTTGAGTCCATTGAATTGGTTTTGATGGTTTATCGATCATTGGTAATAGAACGATACAAATAAAGTTAATCGGTTGAGATGGGAGGGTAAGAGTATAATAAGAAAAGTCTATTTTAGGAATTGAAGCACCAATCATCGATTTAACTTCAGCTAGGGTGTGCTTGCAAATAGCATCTCCTGTAGTTTGCCCATCACTAAAAACAAGTAGGTGTTTATAATTAGAATCGATCAATATCCCTATTTTAAGAGAACCAACAGATTTTTATGTCAGAACGAAATTTACTGAAACATTCAGTAAGCTCTGTCTTGATTCTCAAAATTGCTTCTAAATAGGAGGATAAGATGACATTTTAGTCAGAAATCAATAAAGCTTAATGGAGATAATGATGCAAGAAATTTGAGCAATTTCTGAATTAAGATAGTAGATTGTCAGTTGAACAGAGACGATAGGAGAAAAGCAGTGTGCTTAGTTTAGGAGTTAATATCGATCATGTAGCCACGATTCGTCAGGCTAGAAGAACAGTAGAACCAGATCCTGTAGCTGCTGCGGTACTTGCAGAGTTAGGAGGTGCAGACGGTATTACAGTTCACTTACGAGAAGATCGCCGTCATATTCAAGATCGGGATGTGCGGTTATTGCGAGAAACAGTTAGGACTCATCTTAACTTAGAGATGGCACCTACAACAGAAATGGTTGACTTCGCCTTAGATATTAAACCAGATTATGTGACTCTCGTTCCAGAAAAAAGAGAAGAAGTCACTACAGAAGGAGGTATTGATATTGTGGCTAACTTAGACCGCTTTAGTGCGATCGTAACAAAACTTCAAGATGCAAATATTCCTGTAAGCTGGTTTATTGATGCAGACTTACCCCAAATAGAAGCTGCTGCTAAAACCCAAGCCAAATTTATCGAACTCCACACGGGTAAATATGCAGATGCTAAGGACGAAGTTACCAGAAAGCAAGAATTAGCAGCCCTAGAAACAGGTACAGAGCAAGCTAGATCATTAGGTTTACGGGTTAATGCTGGTCATGGTTTAACCTACTGGAATGTTTATCCTGTTGCTTGTATTCCGAATATGGAAGAATTAAACATCGGACATAGTATAATTTCCCGTGGGGTGATGGTAGGAATGGAAAGAGCGGTAAAAGAGATGAAACTGGCAATGCGTGGTGAGCTTTAACATTTATCATTTACCATTTTACCTTTATCATTTATGATTTACTTTGTTCAGTGGTCAATGACTTAGCAATTATCAAGTTAAAACAAGGACAGTATGAAAGATGACAACTTATTATTACGTTTTAGCTAGTCAAAAATTCTTACTAGAAGAAGAACCTTTTGAGGAAGTATTAAAAGAAAGAACTAGTAACTATCAAGAACAAAATAAAGAAATTGATTTTTGGTTAGTCAAGCAACCTGCTTTTTTAGAAGCTCCTGAATTTGCTGAAATTAAAGCTAAATGTCCCCTACCTGCTGCTGCGGTAATCTCTACTAATGAGCAGCTTATTACTTGGCTAAAACTCAGATTGGAATATGTTTTAACAGGTAAGTTGGAAGCTCCTTCGGAAACAATCTCCGATCCTTTAGCTTCCTTAGAAACTGTATCTTAAATTCTTGGCGGATTTTACCACTGCTAGACAACGAAATCCGCCATGGGTATTCTTATTATCCTAAATCTGTTAGACTATTGGCAGATTTTACCACTGCTATATAACGTGAGTTGAATGAACCTTTAAAAGGTTAACTATCTATCCAATAATCCACCGTAAAATTCATTTTACGGCTTAAATTAAAAGTCTATTAAAATAGACTAAAAGCTTTATTATTAGTCAGTTTTAACCGACTTAATATTTGAGATTGCTTCGGAGCATGATTCTTATCTTACCTTACCAAAAGCAACGGGGAGCATCCCGTCTTGCTCCAGGTGGGAGGGATAGTCGCCCTTCGCTCTTAGTTGATAGTTGAGCGCATTATTGATAGCAATCAACAATTAACTTTTCATCAATCAACAGAAAATCTCACGTTATTTATGGGTGGGATGAGTTTAAGTTATACATATAAAATCCTTCGACACCCATTGTTAATATCCTGAATCTGTTGTAAGTTGAGTAACGATTTCAATACCTCTGATATCCATTGCTGCTAGGAATAAATCTGTAGGTAAAGCTTGCTCTACGGGATAGATACCAGGTTTGTGTAACTTTTCTTCTAATAGTAATTGAGCAATACTACCAGTACCAGCACCAGCAGCGATCGCAGTATTTTCATGTACCATAGTAGAACAGTATTGGGATGGTTTTCCTGATTTAATTCCTGTAATTTCTGCTCGCATCGCCACCCCAATACCACTAAATTTATCTGTTACCGAAGTCATAGAATAACTCACCTGAGAAAAGAATTCTATCCCTTTAGGACTAGTTACCCAAGACTCAGGAAAAATATGGGCAGTAATCCAAGTAAGATGGTTATAAAAATCAGGAACAGAACCGAATTTAGTAATTACTGTTTCTACATCGAAAGAGTCAGCAAAGGTGTAAGTTTCTGGAACATCAAACCAATATACCCCTGTCTTACCGTAGGGTTTAGGAAACTCAATCACTTCTCTTTCCGTATAGGGTAAAATCTTTTGCCATTTCCCATCTATCCAAGCATCAAACTGTTTTCTTAAACCTAAAAAAGTCGTCCGCATCACTGTAACTCCAGCCCCACCAGAGCCAGCAACTACATAACTTAAATGTATTTTTTGTGGTGTATCAAATTGTTCTACCCCTTGCTTAACCATGCTGTTAGAAACACCAGGAAAAATCCCAGTATTGAGTATCGCTGTTACTCCTGAAGCTTTCGCTTGATCTTGATATTTAATGACTCTTTCATAAAAAGAGCGATGATCGCTGACATCAAGATAATTAATTCCCAAATCAAGACAATTTTCTAAAACTCTACCATCTCGATAATGAAAAGGACCAGCACAGTGAACTACTAAATCAACATTTGTAATTGCTTCTTTTACAGCTTGTTTATCTGCTAAATCTAAACCCAAGAATTTAAGAGGAGGTTTAACATTGGTTTTAGGATTTCTTCCTGTAACAATAACTTCCGCCTCAGTATGAGTAGCAATATCTTGAGCAACACTACTACCAATTCTGCCACAACCACCAATTACTAAAACTTTTTTCTTCTTCATCCTTTAATTAATAATCTTCTTACTAAAACTTTCTTCATCCATATCTGAGGGATGAGGGGTCAGGGGTCAGAAGAAGCAGGGGAAGTGCAGGGAGCAGTAATACTTAATACTTATTACTTATTACTTATTACTTGATCATCCTTCATCTTTCCTCATCCTTCATCCTTCATCCTTCATCCTTTAATGAATACTCTTCATATAACAACCAATTACTTGCTCTGTATCTCCCATAGCTTCAATTTTTCCTTGATTAACCCAAATACTTTTACGGCAAGAATTTTGAATTAACTCCATAGAATGAGACACCAATAAAATAGTTACATGATCTTTCCAAAAATCTTGCATTTTTTGTTCGCATTTATTTCTAAAACTTTCATCTCCCACGGATAAAATTTCATCTAAAATTAGAATATCTGGTTCAACATCAGTTGCGATCGCAAATCCTAAACGAGCTTTCATTCCTGAAGATAAACCCTTAACTGGAACGAAAGCATAGTCCTTTAACTCCGCAAATTCTAAAATTATCTTGGCTCTTTTCTGCATTTCCTGTCGAGTAAAACCCAACATTACCCCATACAACACAATATTATCAATTACAGAAAGTTCGGGGTCAAACCCTGCACCCAATTCAATTAAAGGTGCAATATTACCTCTCACTCTTACTGAACCAACAGTAGGTTGTAAAATACCACAAATAACTTTTAATAAAGTAGATTTGCCTGAACCATTAGCCCCGATGATACCAACTTTTTCCCCTCGTTGAATTGTTAAATTAATATTATCTAAAATTAGTTTTTTAGCTGGCTTGCGATATTTTCCTTCTAATAAAGTTAGAATTGTCCGTTTAAGATCGTAAGAAAATTCTTCTTGAGTTCTACGCCATAATGAAACTCGATCTAATACAATAGCTTCTGTCATGTTCTAGAGTAAATCCATAAATTTATCTTGCCAAAACCGAAACGCAATCACCCCAATAGTTAAAACAATTATGCCACTCATACAAGCGCGAGATATGATTACAATATCTGGCACATTTCCCGATAAAGAAATTTGACGGATACTTTCAATAATTGGCAATAAAGGATTGATTACTAAAAATTTTTTTACCCCTTCAGGGACAATTTCTGGAGGATAAAATACAGGAGAGCTAATCCATAATAAAAAAGTTAGCAATTCGTAAAAATAAGGTAAATCTCGGAAAAAGACATATAAAGCACTCATTAATAAACCAATACCACAACATACTAGAGTCAAGCCTAATAAAGGTAATAACAAAGCTATGCCATTAAGAAAATTATGAGAGAAAAACAGTGTGACAATCAACAATAAAGGAAATACCCCCATTAATAATTGAAAAAGATTCGCCCCGATGAAAGATAAAGGAAAAACAAACAACGGTAAGCGAATTTTATTAACTATTCCACCATTTTCTACCACACTGGTTAAAGCTTGAGCAGTAGAAGAGGAGAAAAAGTTAATTACTACTAACCCCGTAAAAGCTGCTAAAACATAGTTAAGAGTAGAGTTATCATAGTAAGCAGCAAAAGCCGTCCCAAAAATCGCTGCATACAACCCTGTCATAATTAGGGGACTTAACAAAGACCAATAGATCCCTAGAAAAGAACCTCGATAACGCCTTTTCAAATTACGCCTGACTAAGACATAAAGCAACTCCCAATACCACCAAAGCTGAGAGTTATGATGTTGTTTGCGATTAGATAACCTTCTACTCATTTGTGTTAACTTTTAACTTCTGTAGAGGGGATTTGCCAAAACCCCTCCTAAACTTATAACTACTTTTATCTTGCTTTTTTTAAATCTTTTCTACACATTTGTGGGGTATTTTGCTTTAAACTGTGAAATGGCTCATTTAATTCGGATATAACAGCACGAATGGATATAGGACAAAAGGTAAAAGTTTACCGCATTAGAGATAGAGTGTCCAGCGCAGTTGCTGGTAAATTAGGTAAAGTTGGTACAGTTAAAGAATATAAGATGACTGACGGTAGCGGAGTTGGGGTCGTCGTTCAATTCGATGATAAGTCTGCTACTTGGTTCTTTGAAGATGAACTCAAACCAGTAGAAACTTAAACTAATACACTAAATTAATACTTAAAGCAAGAGAACTTCAGACTAATAGCAAAAAATTATTATGTCCTCGATCATTACTTTTTTGGGTAAAGGCGGTACGGGTCGCACTACAGTTGCGATCGCTGCTGCGAGAAAATTGGCGACAAGAGGAACAAAAGTTCTCTTGATTGGGCAAGACCCCAGTCCAGCTTATAGTATGGCTTTAGGCGTTGAGGTAACAAGTGAGCCTCAAGAAATTGCAGCTAACCTGACAGTAGTACAGATGCAGCCGACAGCACTACTAGAACAAAGCTGGGAAGAAGCCAAGAAGCTAGAACAGCAATACTTGCGATCGCCAATACTCAAAAATGTGTATGGTCAGGAATTGGCTATTTTACCAGGAATGGATGAAGCTCTTGCTCTTAATGCCATTCGAGAATACGATCGCACTAAGAAATATGACGCGATAATTTATGATGGCACAGGAGATATCCGCACCCTCAGAATGTTTGGGATACCAGAAAATCTCAGTTGGTATATTCGTCGTTTTCAGGGAGTAGTCCAAGAATCAGAAATTGTGAAAGCTCTCGCCCCCTTTGTGCAACCTGTAACTAGTGCCATACTCAACGTATCTTGGACAGGGGAGAACATTGCGCCAGAGCAAACTCAACAAGCTAACCAAATGCTAGACCAAGGGAAAAAAGCCCTAGCAGACCCGAAAAGAGTTATTTCCTACTTAGTCACCACATCAGACCCAACCGCTATTGCTACAGCTAAATATTTATGGGGTAGCGCGCAACAAATTGGTTTAACCGTAGGGGGAGTTTTCCTCAACCAAGCACAAGTAACAGACGATCTGACTCAGCAATTTAGTCCTCTGACCATCACTCCCCTTCCCAGAAAAGAAAGCAGCAGCGAAGAAATACTGATAGATGCTTTACCCAACTTCCAAAACGTAACAGACATACCCCAACCTACCACCATTGACATAGCAGCTAAGAAAATCAAAGTATTTTTACCAGGATTTACCAAACAACAAGTCAAACTCACTCAATACGGTGCAGATATCACCGTTGAAGCAGGAGAACAAAGACGCAATATTACCCTACCACCTCAGTGGAGTGGTCGCTCAGTCACAGGAGCAAAATTTAATAACAGCTATTTAGAATTAACCATCGGATAATGACAGACAAAGTAACAGCAACTAATTCCGAAGAACAAGGCTCTAAAGCCCGTCAAATGCTAGGGATGAAAGGCGCAGCATCAGGAGAAACCAATATCTGGAAAATTCGCCTTCAACTGATGAAACCCATCACCTGGATCCCCCTAATCTGGGGGGTAGTGTGTGGTGCAGCTTCCTCTGGTAACTACACCTGGTCTGTAGAAAATGTCCTTATAGCAGCAGCTTGTATGCTTCTTTCAGGACCCTTGATGACAGGATATACTCAAACCCTCAATGACTTCTATGACCGCGAAATAGACGCAATAAACGAACCCTATCGCCCCATTCCCTCTGGGGCTATCTCCATTCCCCAAGTTGTTACCCAAATTCTGGTGTTACTCTTTGCTAGTATTGGTTTATCTTACCTCCTCGATTTCTGGGCTGGACATGAATTCCCCGTCATGCTGTGTCTAACCCTTGGTGGTTCATTCGTTGCTTATATTTACTCCGCACCACCTCTAAAACTTAAACAAAATGGCTGGTTAGGTAATTATGCCTTGGGTTCAAGTTATATCGCCCTTCCTTGGTGGGCTGGTCATGCCTTATTTGGTGAGCTTAACTGGACAATTGTTATATTAACTCTCATTTACAGTTTTGCTGGATTAGGAATTGCTGTAGTAAATGACTTCAAAAGTGTGGAAGGCGATCGCGCTTTAGGTTTACAATCTTTACCAGTAATGTTCGGAGTTACTACAGCAGCTTGGATTTGTGTCATCATGATTGATACTTTCCAAGCAGGAATAGCAGCTTATCTCATCACCATTCACGAAAATCTCTACGCAACCATTCTCTTGCTCTTAGTAATTCCTCAAATCGTGTTTCAGGATATGTATTTCCTCCGCGATCCTCTAAAAAATGATGTCAAATATCAAGCCAGCGCACAACCTTTCCTAGTTATTGGAATGTTAATTGCAGGTTTAGCACTTGGACACGCTGGTGTTTAATGCCCTGATTGAAAGTTAAGTTTTAGTTGATTAAAATCTATAATTGATCTTTAAGATATGCGATCGCGTTCTGGGAATAATATAAATTTAATGATTTGCACTTTCTCCCGAAAAATGGTTGAATCTTAAGTAAATATAAAGATAACTAACTTAAAAAGATTCCTTCTTTGCCTGGTTAAATTTCCTATGAAAATACCTCTAAAAGTTGAACAAGTAGTTTGTACCACTACAGGAATATTAATAATTTTCTATACTCCTGCTCACTGTTGGCAATTCTGTTGTATCGATCAAAGAGGAATCATGCACAAGAGCTACGATATTTTTTACAGTCTAGAAAAAGCTGAAATTCAGGCTCGTTCGTGGCTCGCTCGTCTTGATTATTATTAAGGCTTATTTTTATAATTGAAAAGGTGATTTTCGTTTGTTTTAAGCGACAGGTTGACCATAAGATTCTACTATTGAGCTATTGAGTCTATATATTAGTTTCATCACCTACTAAAAACCTAAACAAAGTTGCACATATTCACAATTTTGCTTAGGGTCAGGACTCGGTGATTTCCCGTTGATACGATTTGATTTGCTACTGGCAGGAGAGAGGGTAGAACCCGTCTCATTACTATCACTAATAACAAGAACTTTCTCTAGGGTTTTCATCCAATCAAAAAGTTTTGAACGCCTAACTCTGTTAGATTTAAGATATCGTGCAACACGAAGATAAGTCGTCCAAGGATGCCTAGCTCGATCCTCTGGTCTTACTAGGCAGACTGGGGCACGTTCCCTCATGCCCATAGCTCTACGAGCAATGACCATAGCTGCTGCCGTCCCTGAATTTAAACCATATCTAGGCATAAACTTAATCATGCCAATGACACTGGTAAAAGCTGGATTGACCAAATGTAAGCCAATTCCAAAACGCTGACATCTAGAGATTAAAGCTTCTCTAAACATAAGAGTAGAGAGGTTAGAGAGCATAGAATTGTAAGCTTTAGATGCTTCGGACATGGATGCTTTTTTCTTAGAAAAATCTAATGATTCAATAGCAATAGGACATTGATAATTAAACGCCATATCTGTAAGTTTCACTACTAGATTACGCATCATTGCTTGTCTTTGTCCTGAAGAAAAACCTTTCCACTGAAAGGAGATTTTTCCTTGATCTTTGATATTTCCATCAGCTAAAACGTAAGCCCATTCAACGCTGTTTCGGTTAAAATCAACCCCAATACAACCATTATCAAAAGATGTTGTAATAGGTACAGATGAAACATAAGTAGTTAGATGAATATACCATTGGTCAGACTTATATTCTCTGCGAAAGATTTGCACTGTAATGGGTTTTTGTTGTTCTAAGGCGTAAAGCAAAGATGACTTTCTGCCACGACGACACTCGACAAGCTGAAACGGAATTTCGAGGAATTTGCCATAGGGGGAATTCATGAAGCGAGGTAAAGTAATAACTGCTTTAAAATCATCTCCTGCCACATGAAAGATTTTAATCATCGTGCCACCGCCCACTGTGGATTTCCCTACGCAATAAAATCTACCACTCCGTTTCTTTTTCCAATCAGCTAACCATTCTTCATGGTTGGTATAACCATTTTCTTCTAGATGATACTGAGCATTAAATAACTTTTTTGAACCAAAACAAATATGCAATCTATCTGTTGAGGAGATCCGTTCCAACTCATCTTTTAATGATTGAATTTTGAGCAGTTTTGATTTTAATCCTAGAGCCTGATTTTGTTGGCATAGAGTAGGGTTTTTGACTTTAGATAAACTTTTAAATAGATTCAATGCAGATAAAGTTTTCTTCTTAATTTGCTCTTTGAGTCTAGCTATATTCAGTTTTTTGGCTGTGGTTAATTGAGAATAGGTTTGTTTAACTTCAGTGGCAATACTATCAGCCCATGCCCACTGGAGATTAAAACGAGACTGGTAAGACTTCTCTATTTCATTTTCACTCATCCCTTTTTGCATATCGTTAAGACCAGTACGACGTATTGACTCGTACCGTTCTCCTAGGACATCAAAAATGGGATTATATTCAATTTTAGTTTCAATTCCAACCCTTAACCCTTTGTTGGACATTGTTTCTAGCACGCTCTATTTATCTTGTAATTTTAACATAGTTTCTTAAGGTATGTTTAATATTTCTTTTATAGCCTTTTCCTTCTCTTTTCTGTAGCTTCTAGCGGGATAAAGACGACAGGAAAAACACCCTCACTACCGCCATCAAGTCTTCTAATAGCTCTGCTTGGGGAGATAAGGACTCGGTATTGGCAACTATTATTTGACATCCCCGTTTATTTAATAGCTGCTCAACTAAATCAAAAGCGAAGCGACAAAGCCGATCTTTGTGAGCAATCACAATAGTTTCAATTTTTCCTGAAAGTCCTTCTTCAATCAAGCTAAGAAATTTTTTTCGCTTGAAGTTTAAACCTCCTCCAATCTCTTCTATCCACTCATCTACGGCATATCCTCTAGCTAAACAAAATTGTTCCATCGCCGTTTTTTGGTTGGCTAATTCTGCTTTCTGTTTTTGTGATGAAACACGACAATAGACTTTGATTAATCTCTCGTCTGATATCGGTTTTAAACCTTTGAAAAGTGCCAAATCCTCTTCTGTATAATAGCGATGATTGCTTGGAGTTCTTTTGGCTTTCAATTTTCCTGTTCTATCCCAACGTCTTAAAGTTTCAACCGATACTCCAATTTATGCGCGCAAATTCGTGAGGACGCATACTTATACATTTTTTAGGGGGTTGTATAGGTATGTATAATAAATTAGCTACTAGAAGTCAACAGGAAGAATGTAGTTAAATTTTCACGATTCTACAATTTAACTAGTTAGTGTGTCCGTTAAAAAAGTTATCTTTTATTTTGTTTCGTCCGATTGCGGGATCGCCTTTGGAAGCAAGCGATCGCCTTTGGGGGATTGCGATCGCCTCATGCTGTTATCTTATTCTTATCCTGTGAGGTTTCCACCAAACAGGCAGGATACCATTTGGTACGATGTTTCGATTCTCTAACTTCAACTAGCTTGCCATTGGATTGAGTGACCCAACGCTCTATTTGCTGTAGCAAGATTTTGGTTTCTTCAATGTTAGCTCTTTTCTTAGTCAGTCCCGAAGCAATTAATGCAGCAATATTCAATAGCTGAGGATAATCTATTATTTCCCATTCGTTATCACTATCAATAAGATAACCGACCCAGGATTCCCAACCCGAATTGTACTTCAACTTATTGACATAGAGTAGATGCAGCAGGTTTAAAGCTAATTTTTGCTTATTTCGATTTAGCGATTGCATCTAATAACCTCGCTATTGCTCCACTTTTAGTTGCCGAACCTATTTTATCTTGGTATTTTTGCAAGCGGTTATAAGTTTCTTCATCCAGTTTCACCTTATATTCAACACCCATTCCCGCAGTATAGTTAACCTCTCTAAAAGTAGGCTCGATCTTGTTGTTTGTTTTCTCATCATCTACCGACTTAATTTCTTTGACTGCTTCTTTAATAATTTTTTGGCTTGGCATTTTTCCTGCTGCTTTTTCTACAGCCCTATCCCAGGCTATTGTCTGCTCTTGAGGTAATAATTTAGCCAGAGGACGGCAATGGGATTCTCTACTGGGTAATACGTTAGTTCTGAGAACAAATTGTTCTCGTTTTAAATTCTCCATAACTTCCGCAGATGAAATCAAATAGTCCGCAGCCCTTCTAGTATAATTAAAGCGATCGCTTACATAAGACTTAAAACTTTTGTGGGTTTCTCTGTACAATCTCTTATCTCGCAGTATTTTAAGTGCCTTACCCGCTATAAAGAATGCCTGTTCTACAGCACATTCTAAATTGTCCCTTTCTGCTTGTTCCGCTTCTGAGAGTATGTTACTAGAGACAATTGCTCTAGCTACTCTCCATTGATCTTTACCATTGTTTTCAACTCTGTCTGCCAAATCTTTCAACCTCTGTCTGACTTCAGATACCGAAGCTTCAAGAGAAATTGCTAATTCCACAATGCAAACATAGTCCTTGTATTGTGCTAGTTGAACAAAAACTAAATTTTCTGATATCATTTTAATACCTTATTTAAAGTTGAAAAAAATAGGTGCGCTAGCACCTATTTTTATTTTTCTATTACTTGAAACATAAAGTCAATTAATATAATAATTACGTTCTTTAATTTTTGATTTTGTTGGATTTTCTTCTTCAGTTTCATGGCAGTAACTAAATATAAGTGGTCTTTGGCTGATTGGCATCAATTGATTGAAGTAGGAGTATTTGATGGTCAATCTGTTGAATTATTGGAGGGAGAGATTTTCCAGATGAGTCCCGAGGGGATACCTCACAGTTTTACTAATCGTCGCGTTGCGGATTATTTGAGAGAGTTGTTTAAGGGGATAGCTTATGTTTGCGAGCGTTATCCTATTACCTTAAACAATTCTGAACCCCAACCTGATGTCTCTGTAGTGCGTCTTCCTGAAACTATTTATCGTCAGCATCATCCTTATTCAGATGATATTTACTTTTTAATAGAGATTTCAAATAGCACTCTGCAATTCGATCTTGAAACTAAGGCTAAGATTTATTCTCGTAATAATATTTCTGAATATTGGGTAGTTGACTTGGTCAATCAAAAGCTAGTAGTTCATACTTTACCTAATGGCGATCGCTATTCTCAAATTGTTGAATATCAATCAGGCTCAGTTTCTCCTCAAGCTTTTTCTGATATTGTTATACCTTTAACTGAGCTTTTTTGATTGTTTTTTATTCTAGAATTTATCAAGAAAAATTTGTTTAAAGTTAGAATTATTTTAATTAAAAATTACTGATTTAAAATTCTAAGATTGTGACCAGTCTGAACTCAGAATTCAGAATTCTGAATTCTGAATTCTGAATTCTATTAATTCGACCGTTACTTTTGATAAATGGTCTTACTAGTAACTGTCTTAACCTATTAACTTTATTTGTATCTTTCTACTTAGTTGTAATCAATGGCAGATCAAACCTTAATTATTTTTACTCGCTATCCTGAACCTGGAAAAACCAAAACCCGAATGATTCCAGCTTTAGGTGCAGAAGGAGCAGCCCAATTGCAGCGTCAAATGAGTGAACATACTCTAAAAAATGCTCTGGAATGGCAAAAAGTTAGTGGGGGAAAGATTGCAATTTATTTTGCTGGTGGTGATGTATCTTTAATGTCGAATTGGTTAGGGAAAAACTTAAATTATTATCCTCAAGTTACAGGAGATTTAGGTTACAAAATGCAGTCTGCTTTCAATCAAGCTTTTGATAATGGTGCTACAAAAGTTGTAACGATTGGGATTGACTGTCCCGATATTAATCTTACTATACTTAATCAAGCTTTTAGTTCCCTTTCAGAACATGATTTAGTATTAGGAAAAGCGGAAGATGGCGGTTATTATTTAATTGGCTTACATCGCCTAATTCCTGAACTATTCCAGAACATTAATTGGGGAACATCTCAAGTTTTGGCACAAACCCAAAACATTGCCAATGGCTTAAATTTAAACACTGCTTATTTACCTACACTAAGAGACGTAGATCGTCCAGAAGATTTATTTATTTGGGAAAAATATTAATTGTTAGTTGGAGCGTTGTTAGTTGGAGCGTTGTTGATTGCTACTTGCTACTTAACTTCACCTATATTTACGATACCCGTTAAATTAATTTATTCAAGTCCATCTACGGAAAAATAAACCATCTTCCCTCGCATTAGCAGTTAATTGTTCGATTTGCTGCATCTGGGTTTGAGTTAATACCTGATAGTTTTGAGCCACTTTGACATTAGACTCTAGTTGTTCAGGATTTTCCGCAGCTATAATGCAACAGTGTACCCCAGGTAAAGAAAGACTATAACCCATTGCTTGTTCCATTCCCCTTAAAAGATTAGGCTTGAACAAACGCCCGTAAGCTGGTACTTTCATGGCAATAACCCCCACATTTTTAGCTTGGGCTACTGGTAACACTCCCGTAGAAAAAGGACGAGGATGATGAATATCCGCAGCATTGAGAGATATTAAAGTAGTATCGAAATCGTAGCGGAGTAAAGCTTCAGCAATAACATCTGGTTCATGATGTCCAGTAATACCAGAAAATTTAATTAAGCCCTGTTCTTTAGCTTCTTCTACTGCTTTAATTGCGCCATTGTTGCCAAAAATTATATCTAATTCTTCTAAGAAAGAGAGGTGGTGCATTTGCCAACAATCTAGATAATCTGTATTGAGGAGTTTTAGAGATTTTTCTAAATGTTGCCAAGCTCTATCATAAGTCCGTGCATCGGTTTTAGTGTTTATATAAACTTCATCTCGATAACTTGGTAAGATTTTTCCGAAGTGTAATTCAGAAACACCGTAATTTTCTGCCGTATCAAAGTAGCGTATTCCTAATTCTAAAGCTTTTTGGGTAAGTGCGATCGCTTCTTTTTCTTGTCCTCTTTTTGATATAGGTGTTCTTCCTGCTCCTCCTAAACCTAAAATAGGTAAGCTAACATTAGTCTTCCCTAATATTCTTTCGGGCATAGATGAGGGAATTTTCGATAAGGCGACAGTTGATTGTGAGTTTTGGGTAACAGCTTTACACCCAATTGCTGTGGCTGCTGCGACACTACCGATAATAAAATTGCGTCTATTAGTTTTACCGCTCATTATTCTATCCTCGCTTTCAAAAGTATCTTAGCGAAAAAAAAAATGATGATGAGACAAACTAGAATTTTCCTAGTATCTCCCACCATCAAAATTACTTGCTAAAAAGCTAATTGATTTATCCCAAACCTTCTACTAGGGGATGGAAGTAAAAAGCCAGTCCCAACACTGCATAAGTAGCTAACAATAAACTACCTTCCAGCCAATTAGAGTTACCATCAGAACTAATGGAATTAGCAATTAAAACTGCTACTGCTACTGCTACCAACTCGAAAGGATTAAAATTCAAATCCATTGGCTGACCAATAACCCATCCTGCAATTACTAGTACAGGTGCAACAAACAAAGCAATTTGCATACTAGAGCCTACTGCGACAGATACAGATAAGTCCATTTTGTTTTTCATGGCTACGGTAACTGCTGTAGCGTGTTCTGCTGCATTACCAATAATAGGCAACAGGATAACACCAGTAAATAATGCGGTCAGACCCAACTGTGATGTAGCTTCTTCTAGGGAACTAACTAGCAATTCTGACTCTACTGCTACTGCTAGAGTCACGATTAATAATACTCCGATCCAAAAAGGTAAATTAACTTTTTCTTCTGTATCTGTATCTGATTCTGCTTTTTCTTCCATCTCTGCTACTCCCACATCATAAAGATAGGAATGTGTTTTCATCGAGAATAATAAAGTTAGTCCATAAACCAAAATCAAAACCACAGCTACAGCTACAGAAAGATTTTCTAAAGTAGTTTCTCCAATACCAGTGGAAGTATATTCCACCGCCGTAGGCAATAATATGGCAATTACAGCTAAATTCATGGAAGAAGCATTGAGACGGGCTGCTTTCGGCAGAAAATCCTGCTCTTTATACTTTAATCCTCCTAAAAGCATCGCAAAACCCATGACTAATAGTAGGTTACTTACAATTGAACCTGTAATGGTTGCTTTAACAACTTCTACTAATCCTGCTTTGAGAGCGATAAAAGCCAGAATCAACTCTGTAGCATTGCCAAAAGTCGCATTAAGTAATCCTCCCAGATTAGGTCCTACTACCACAGCAATTTCTTCTGTAGCTTCCCCCATATAACCAGCTAGGGGAACAATTGCCAAACCAGCAGTAATAAATACCAATGTCGCACCCCAGTCCAGGAAATGACCTGCAATAGAGACGGGAATAAACAATAGTAAAATCACAAAGATGGTGTTTTTGTTCATATCCTATATTTTTGCCTGATTGCTTATCTCTAACAAATTAGACTAACTAATCAATAAAATTCTGAAAAATATTACCTAACCTAATCCAATTGAACATCATAATTAACACCACCAAGAGAAACGCGATCTCCTGTTCTTAATTTCTTTCCTCGACGAGTTTCCACCTCTCCATTTACTACTACTTCTCCTTGTTTAATTCTGATCTTCGCTTCTCCTCCAGTTTGCACAATTCCTTGCCATTTTAGAAACTGATCTAATTTAATATAATCCTTGTTGATTGTTGATTGTTGATTGTTCATTGCTGATTGTTCATTGCTGATTGGGGAGACCCAACTCGTCGCTTCGCGAGTGGGGATTGTTGATTGCTAAAAAGCTACTAACTACTAACTACTAACTACTAACTACTAACTACTGATTACTTATTACTTCCACCGCCAAGCTACTTACATATACCCCTCATCGGGGGGTAAATTATATCCTTGGGCTGCTTGTACAGCTAGAGTATCACACCGTTCATTTTCTGGTATTCCAGCATGACCTTTTACCCAGACAAAATCAACTTGGTGTTTTTTACATAAATCAAGAAGTTTTTGCCATAAGTCGGGGTTTTTTGCTTTTTCTTTCTTATTTCGCTTCCAACCATTAGCTTGCCAACGTTTTGCCCATCCTTTGGTCACTGCATCTACCAGATACTTAGAATCACTATGAAGCGTAACAGCGCATTTTTGTTCCAAAGCCTCTAAAGCTGCGATCGCTGCCATCATTTCCATGCGATTATTAGTAGTTAACTTATAACCTCCAGATATCTCTTGACGGTGTTCTCCATATATTAGTACTGCACCATAACCCCCAGCACCAGGATTACCAGTACAAGCTCCATCAGTATAGATTATTACTTGTTTTAGTTGATTCATGATTACTAACTACTAACTACTAACTACTAACAGCTAATTCAAAATCTCTTTTATGTGATGTTGTTCCCACAAAGACTTATACACACCAGGGTATTGTAATAATTCTTCGTGAGTACCACTTTGCACAATTTCACCATTATCCATTACTAAGATGCGATCGGCAGTAGCAGTAGCGGATAATTGATGGGATATAAATATTACTGTTTTTTTGTCTCTTTCAGGAGATAAATTACGAAGGATTTGGGTAGCAGTCTCATTATCCACACTAGATAAAGCATCATCCAAAATTAAGATTGGTGCATCAACTAATAAGGCTCTAGCCAGAGATGTGCGCTGTCTTTGTCCCCCAGAGAGAGTAATTCCTCTTTCTCCTACTACAGTTTCATATTGTTTCGGGAAATTGAGAATTTCAGGATGAATTTGAGCTTGTTTGGCTGCATATTCAATTTCATGAGTTTCTATTAGGGGTTCACCATAACGAATGTTGTTTTTGATGGTAGTACTAAAAAGGAAGCTATCTTGAGGTACATAGGCGATCGCTTTTCTTAAGTCGGATAAAGCTATTTGAGTTACATCATAACCATCTAAAAATAATTGTCCAGGGGCAACATCTAATAAGCGAGGAATAATGTTAGCTAGAGTAGTTTTTCCTGAACCAATCGAGCCTACAATAGCAATGGTTTCCCCTGGCTTGATAGTAAAGTTGAGATTATTTAAGGCAGGGGTTTTGCTACCAGGATAACTATAAGTTAAGTTACGGGCGGTGATTTCTCCTTTGGATTCTGTTAAGAAAATAGGATTGGGAGAATTTTGAATTTTTGCTTGAGCATGGAGTATGGATTCAATACGATTCACACTGACTTCTCCTCTTTGATAAGCAGTAATGGTGAAGCCTAACAGTGCTGTAGGAAAGACTAAACGCTCTACATACAAGATTAGAGCAATAAAGTTCCCGACGGTAATTTCTCCAAGTGCGATCGCCTCTGTCCCCAACCACAGTAATATTAATAAACTAATGTAAGAAAGTCCTTCGATGATGGGAAAGAGTAAATTTCTAATTCGAGCTAATTTTAGATTGGAACTGAGTAATTTCTGATTTTTACGGCGAAATGCTGCCCTTTCTTGAGATTCCTGAGCATAGATCTTAATTAAAGACATACCACTCATATCCTCTTGAATCAACTCACTTAAATCTGAGAGGTTCTCTTGTACTTCTCTTTGGCGATCGCGTAACTGGTCACTAAATAACTGTACCGTCATAATCATCAAAGGATAAATTACAATTGCCATCAGAGTCAGACGCACATTAATCGCCAACATAAAAGGTAAAGTCAACCCATAGGCAAAAATAATATTCACCAAACTCAAAACCGAAAACCCTACTAAACGACGTACATTATCCACATCGCTAGTAGCACGATTAATTAAATCCCCAGAAGTATTATTAGCAAAATAACCAGGTTCGAGGAGGAGTAGATGCTGAAATATTCTCTGTTTAAGATTGAATTCTACCTGTCTCCCTGCTCCAAAAATTGCAATGCGAGATGCCATCCTAATCACCCACATCACAGAAGCTAGAGCTAATAAAATCAAGCCATAGCGAGATAACTCAGCAAAACTAAAATCTGCGTTTAGTTGGTCAATAATTTTACTGATCAGTAACGGAATATATGCACCCAATCCATTAACAATCATTAAAGAAACAATCCCCAAAGACACCATACGCCAATGGGGACGAAGATAAGAAGCGAGTTTTTTCAGTCGAGAGTTAGTCTTCATGCAAGATAGTTGGACAACAAATATATTTTAAGGCGTGCATTCCCCTTGTAGGGAGGTAGCATACTACCTACCGATATCTTGCACCTTGAAGCGATACCACCACCAAACTCAAGTTTTTATCTAAAACAGATAGACTACAAATTTTATGAAATCAAGGTTTGAGTCCTCTTGAGAGGACTTTTCTGTAAAGCGCCAAGAAATTTATTTCTTGGTGATATATCGCGCTGGTGCTTGAATTAATACTCGTTTTAATATTGATGGTTTGTCTGCTAAAAATTCTTGAATATCAAGATTTGATTTGGCTTGGTTACAAGGCACACAAGCAATAGCTAGATTTGATACTCGATTAGAACCGCCTTTGCTTTTAGGTAAAGTGTGTTCAACT
>JASJCP010000205.1 GCA_030065935.1 Xenococcaceae cyanobacterium MO_167.B27 | reverse complement strand
ACTTGATGGCTGTTTGTCCTCTTGTACCTGCTGTCCACTTATTTGGCTCAAATGCTTGCACAGAATACCTTAAAGCGATCTCACTGTTTTGGGTCGCTCCTGTGGTAACACTCCTCTCGACTCTAATTCCTCTCTTCCTCGCTTCTTCATATCTACAAAAGCGGTTTCTAGTTTTCTCAAAACTTGTTGTAAAACTTGCGATGGTGCAGATTTTAGGAATTCGTTATTCTTTTTAGCAGTTACTAAGTTCTGAGCTTGATGATAGTAATTGGGGAATGGTGCATCCGCTGGTATTATATACTCACTTAACCTAGAACAAGAATTAATACTACAACTTCTAGAATTAAGATAGTCTTTTAATTCTCTCAAATTATAGTTCCAAACAGACCGACATACATTTAACGTATGTTCTATATATTCTTTTTGTTCTGGCGTTGGCAGTAACTTGTACTCCCAATTCATCACTATCATGGCGCTCAAAACATATCGACCTACAAAAATACTTTAAAGTTTAATTAGAGAAAAGTCAAATTTTTCTAATTCTCCTGGTTAAATTAGAAGTATCCAATGGTTGAAAAAATTAAACTATGCCCGCGATTCATGAGGGGCAGCTCGCTTGGGGAAACCCCAAGTGTTTATACGCGGGAGTACCGTCGCCAGAGGCGAGGGTCTTCTCGCGGAAGAGAGATAACTTAACTTAAGAATTAGTTTGCTATTGTTTTACATCGATTTAATGGGTTTCTTGATATACTTGGGTTTCGGCGATTTTTAGGGGTAAGCGGGTATATCCTTTGCAAGACCTGGGTTTGAGGCTGTTTTATTATAGTTTTTTGTCTAAGTCCCGCTAATTGAGGAGAATCCCTCACGGGACTTGAGGGAGTGTCAAGGAATAATTAGCACTCCCTGAGCAAGTCTATTGATATTTCCTCATCCTTTATCCTTAATCCCTCATCCCTAATTAGCAGGAGTCACTGTATCAATAACTTCTAGACCACCATCAGGATTAACCCGCCAGACATCGTAGCTACCTACAACATCTCCATTGCTATCAATATCTACATCACCGCTTGCACCTTGATAGTTGATATCTTCTCCTTGTCTGATTAATTCCATTGCTTCACAAGGGTCACTAACTTCTTGACCAGGAGCATTAGCTACGTCCAAAATTTGATTCTTGATGGCTTCTCCTGTATTAGCGTCGGCTGCTTCTGCTGCTAACATCATTAAAATCGTAGCATCCCAACTATGGGGGACATAAGCAGTTAGTTCTTTTCCTGTTTTTTCTTGCCACAAGGTAGTTAAGTCTGCTAGAGCTTCACCATTTGCGCCTGGGACTGTACCTAAAGCACCAGCAATAATAGATTTACCATCACGGGTTTTGCCTACTTGTCGCACAAAGTCTTCTGAATAGACTCCATCTGTTAGTAAGACGGTGACTCCTTCACTTAAGCCCTGTTCAAAAGCTGATTGTAGTAAGATACTACCTGTTTCTGCATAAAGCACTGCTGCTACTGCATCGGGCTGACCATTAAAAGCGGATTTGGCTTCACTATCTAAGGTTGCTGCTTTGGGGTCGTAGCGAACTGGACTGGCTTTAGTAGGAATCTTACCACCCAATTTTTCAAAAGCGGAAACGAATTGTTGCTCGAAACCAACACCATAGTCATTGTTAATTACTACAGTAGAGACATTGTTAAAACCTTTTTTATTAGCTAAGGCTGCTAATGCTTGAGCTTGATAGGTATCTGGGGGAGCAGTACGCGCCCAAAAACCTTGAAATTCACCATTTTTTGCTCTCTCCGTAAATACGGGACTGGTGCTACCAGGAGAAACTAGCATCACTTCATTTCTGACTGCTACATCTATCGCAGAACTAGAAACACTACTGGCAAAAGCTCCTATTACTCCAGCTACTCGATCTACTTCTGCTAACTGAGTCATAGCGGTACTTCCCACACTCGGGTCGGTTTGGCTATCCGCTTCAATGAGAGTTACAGGATTGTCATTCACTCCACCACAGGCATTAATGGTTTCAACTGCTAAATTCACTGCTATGGGCATATTCTGACCAATAGAGGATAAATCTCCTGTCACTGGTAGTAAAGCTCCTAATTTTAGACCTGTGCCATTTCCTCCGCTACTGGTGGTATTATTCCCATTTTGGCAAGCTGTTAGAGGTAAACTCATTCCTAACAATGCTAAAGTCAGAGCAGAATATCGGGAAACTTGACGGTGTTTGTGTTTAAACATCTTTTTCATAGTACGATCTTACTGTTTGAAAACTTTGTTGACACAAATTGTACCTGAATCTTTAAAAAAATCGGACAATGGAAGTAATTATTATAGGTGGTGGTATCGGTGGTTTGTGTTGCGGTGCTTTATTAGCCAAGTATGGTTTTACCGTAACAGTGTGCGAAGCTCATTCTATTGCTGGTGGTGCAGCACACAGTTTTATAAGGGATGGTTATAAGTTTGATTCGGGTCCTTCTCTGTATTCGGGTATGTCTTATTCTCCTTCTACTAATCCTTTAAAACAAGTTTTAGATGCTATTGAGGAAGATTTGGACTGGGTCAATTATGATACTTGGGGTTGTCTGTTACCAGAGGGAAATTTTAATACTACTGTGGGAGCGGATGATTTTTGTAAAACCTTACAACAAATACGGGGAGAGTCAGCAGTCAAAGAATGGCGCAGGTTACAACAGGAAATGCAGCCTTTAGCAGAAGCAGTTAATGCTATTCCCCCTTTGGCTATTAGAAATGATCTTGGGGTTGCAGTAGCAGTAGCTAAATATCTTCCTGCTACCTTATGGCATACTCCTAATATTTTAAGACTCACTTCCGCTTTTAAGTCCATCATGGATGGAGTAGTCAAGGATGAGTTTATCCGTAATTGGTTAGATTTGTTATGTTTTCTGCTATCTGGTTTACCTGCTAGTGGTACAAGTGGCGCAGAAATGGCTTTTATGTTTGCAGAGTGGTACAAGCCAGGAGTAATACTCGATTATCCCATTGGTGGTAGTGGTGCGCTGGTTGATGCTTTGGTTAGAGGTTTAAAGAAGTACGGTGGAGAGTTACGCTTAAACAGTCATGTAGAAGAAATTATTGTTAAAAATAATCGTGCTGTAGGAGTAAAGTTAAAGGGAGGACAAGAACTTACCGCTACTAAAGCAGTAATTTCTAATGCTTCGATTTGGGATACTCTCAAACTGTTACCCAATGATGCACTATCGGGTAAGTTGATTCAGGAAAGAAAAGCTACTCCTGAATGTGATAGCTTTATGCACTTACATCTAGGCATTGATGCTAGAGGATTACCAGCAGATTTACAGTGTCACTACATCGTAGTTAATGATTGGCAACAAGGGGTCAGCGCGCCCCAAAATGTGGTAGTTGTTTCCATTCCTTCTGTGTTAGACCCCAGTCTAGCACCATCAGGAAAGCACGTGATTCATGTTTATACTCCTGGGAATGAACCTTACCAAATCTGGGAGGGAATGGAGCGCAATAGTGCTAGATATAGGGAACAAAAACAAGCTCGTTCCCAAGTCATGTGGCAAGCTTTAGAGAGAGTGATACCTGATATTCGTTCTCGTTGTGAAGTCACTCTAGTAGGGACACCCATTACCCACGAGCGTTTCTTGCGCCGTCATCGAGGCTCTTATGGTCCTGCTATAGAAGCGGGTAAAGCTCTGTTTCCAGGTGCAAATACTCCTTTACCAGGTTTATTGTGTTGTGGAGATTCCACCTTTCCTGGTATTGGATTACCTGCGGTGGCTGCTTCTGGTGCGATCGCAGCTAATACTATTGTTCCTATACAAAAGCATCTACAAATGCTCAAGGACATTGGTTTATAAATTACTTCCTTGTTGCAAAATAGATAATGGTAAACGCTGTTAGTGGTTAGTAGTTAGTAGTGAGTTGCATAACTCACATCATGTTGTCTTCTATGTCATCATTATCATTCAGCAATACCATTACTTCTAATTTAAAGCTATCAGCTATTAGCTATTAGATAGTACTTCAACAAAGCTAATCCTTTCTTTGTAGCTGAATTAATCATCGAGATTATCTAGGTCAATGTGTTCAATTAACATTTCTCCTTGCATCATTCTAGTAGCAGCATCTAATAGGGTTTCTTCTACATAGGGTTTGACAAAATAACCTTTAGCACCCCGTTTGGCTGCAATGTTACGCATTTTTTGTGCGCCACGGGAGGTTAACATAGCTACAGGTAAACTAGAGAGTTCTTCATCTTTTTGGAGATTGGCTAACAGTTCTAAACCGTTCATTCTGGGCATCTCAATATCACAGAAAGCAATATCACACTTCAGCCCATCTTTCAACTTATCAAAAGCTTCTTGACCATCCCGTGCTTTTTCGACTCGATAACCAGATTTTTTGAAGGTCATAGATAATAATTCTCGGACTGTGACGGAATCATCAATAATTAAGACTAAGGGATTTTCTTTGACTAATGATGCTGCATCATTATTCTTGAGGGCTTTTTTGGTGTTGACCACCATTAATTCTGCTTCTTTGTTGGCGCGATTAATTTCAATTAGTCTTTGCGCTACATCCATCAAATCTTTTTCAGTATATGGTTTTGTGAGATAGGCTTTCGCTCCTAAATCAGTTGCTAGCTTACGATGTTTTTCCGCACCACGAGAAGTCAACATTGCTACAGGAAGTTTGTTCAGTTTCTCGTCTTTCTGGAGATTGGACAACAGTTCTAAACCATTCATTCTAGGCATTTCAATATCACAGAAAATCATGTCGCAAGGTAATCCTCCACGGAGTTTATTCCATGCTTCTTGACCATCTCTAGCCTGTTCTACACGATATCCCAACTTATTGAAACTGAGGGTTAATAACTCTCGTACTGTAATGGAGTCATCTACTACTAACACTATTGGATCATTAGTACTGGTTTCTGGATGGGATTGTTTAGAGCCATCTTCTTCTTCCAGAATATTGAATCCAATCTCTATAGTTCTCTTACCTTGAGCAATTTCAATTAATTCTAGGACATCGCCGATGGGCATAATTGTTCCATCTCCCAAAACTGTTGCTCCCGCAATTCCAGCAGGTTTGGGTATGGGTCCTTCTATTTGTTTAATTACAATTTCTTGCTCTCCAAAGACTTGATCTACTTGTATTGCTAATAGGTTATCGTTACTGCGGAGAATAATAATTGATATGGTATCATCCTCTTGGTCGTTGTTATAAATCCCAGTTCGACCGATACGACGATTGTAAGCCAATAAGTTTGTTAGAGGTTGGAACGGTAATAGGGTATTGTTCCAAGAAATACATGGGACTCCATTAGCGTTAGTTTGAATTTCTCCCTGTGTATATTCCCGAGTATCTTCTACCCCATCAATGGGAAAGGCAATGCGAGAGTTATTGTAGGTACAAGTTAAGGCTTTACAAATACTGAGAACTAGAGGTAATCGGATGGTAAAAGTTGTCCCTAATCCCACTTCTGATTCTGTAGTGATAGTACCGCGAATTTTCCCTAAATCTGTGGCGACAACATCCATCCCCACACCTCTTCCAGCAAAGTCATCTGCTTTATCTTTGGTACTAAAACCAGGGTGGAAGAGAAATTCGTAAACATCTTGTTGAGAAAGATTTTGTGCTTGCGCCCAAGTAATGAGATTTTTTTCTACGGCTTTAGATTTGACTCTTTCTGGATCGATTCCTGCGCCATCGTCAGAAATCGTAATAACAGTTTGGTTTCCTTGGATAAAAGCGCGAATATTAACTTTTCCTGTAGCTGGTTTTCCTAAACTAGTCCGTTTTTCTGGGGATTCAATACCATGAGTGATGGCATTATTGACTAAGTGAGTCATGGGATTGTAGAGATTTTCCACAATCATTTTATCAATTAGTACATCTTTTCCTTCTACCTTGAGGTCAACTTGTTTTTTCAATTTATGGGAAATATCCCTAACGGCTCTTGGTAAGCGGTCTGTAGTTTGCTCAAAAGGTACCATCCGTGAGGAGTTGATTCCTTCTTGCAATTGAGTAGTTACTTGTCGCAGAGATTGAGTAACTTTATCGGTTTCATCTACGACAAACTGAATATCTGAGGCTGCTTCTCTGACTCGAACGATTAATTCGATAATATCTTGGGACAGTAAATGGAATCCTGTAAAGCGATCCATTTCTAATGCACCTAGTTCGTTATCATCTTCTGGTGATTCGTCCACAGTAACAAAGCTTGAGGAACTTTTACGGGAGGAAGTTTGATTTTGTTGACGACTAGCCATTAAAGCTCCTTCTAACAGCGATCGCTCGTATAAGTCGTGCATTTTGCCCCCCATATCTCCTAGAGATTGGACATAATTCATCAAGTTATCGAGAAAACGCCTGAGTCTTTCTTGATCTTCCTCTAAGCGATTACGTTTTACCACCAATTCCCCAATCATGTTATTGAGGTTATCGAGTTTTCGTACCGATACCCGCATGGTTTGATCGAAAACTTTGGCTGCTGGTTTAATAGCTGCGGGTGCTGGTTTGGGAATCAGTATCTTACCAGGAGGATCAATTGCTGCTGCTGATTCTAATAAGTCGTCTAGATTACTGTTAGATTCAGATTCATCTAGTAAATTATCCAACTCATCTAGACTATTGCTACTATCTGTTTCTTCTAGCAAACCACCCAACTCATCTAGACTATTGCTACTATCTGCTTCTTCTAGCAAACCACCCAACTCATCTAGATTCTTGTTTGGTTCCTCCAGCAGACCATCTAAATTATCTAACTGTTCATCATCAATAGTTAATTCTGATTCTAATTCTAGTGGCATGAGAGTAGGTTTTGAAACTGAATCCACTTCTATTGCTTCTAAGTCCAGGAATTGCTCTAAATCTTCTGGGGTTTCTGCTTCTAAAATTGATTTTTTAAGTTGTTCTAAATCTTGTTCAATATTATCGCTAAAATCTAAATCTACAATTGTTTCTAAATTTTCTATAGCTTTATTATTAGTAGTTTCTGTTATAAAAGGTAATAAGTCTTCTGTATCATCTTGGGATGTATTGATTAAGCTCAAATCAGACTCAGATTCAAGAATTAGAGTATCTTCTTCGTGGAAACCATCCAGGGATAGATCATCAATCTCTTCTGATGAAACCGATGTAGCTAGGTGATTTTTTGGATGATGACTATTGTTTTTACCTTTCCATAAATCGTCTAATCTTTCTAGTTCTTCATCTTCTAGGTTTTGTATAATCGTTAAATTATGAGATTCATTATTATTATCAAATATATTGGTAGCTGGTTGTTTTCCCTTACCATTGTTTTGTATAAAATTATCCTTACTGTTCATAATTGGTTAGGTTTAACTATATGGTTCAAGCTTAACAGATGTTAAAAAATTTAGATTATAATATGTAGATTTTCGTTTCAGTATAATTGACTAATGGAGAATTCGGATCTAGATATAGGATATTATGCCCAAATTATGACTTTAATTGTTCAACAAAATAAATCTTGATAACTATGGATTCTGCTACTGCAACATTACTTATCTCCTGTCGAGATCGCCCAGGCTTGGTCGCTAAAATTGCTAACTTTATTTATGCTAATGGGGGAAACATCATTCATGCTGACCATCATACAGATTTTAGTAAGGGTTTATTCCTTAATCGCATAGAATGGCAACTCGAAGGATTTAATCTTCCCCGAGACGCGATCGCCAGTAGCTTTGAAGCGATCGCCAATTCTTTAGAAGCCAAATGGGAAATTCATTTTTCTGACACTGTACCACGATTAGCCATATGGGTGACAAAGCAGGATCACTGTTTATTAGATTTATTGTGGAGATGGCAAGCTAAGGAATTACCAGCAGAAATTCCGTTAATTATCAGTAATCATGCTCAGTTACAGGCGATCGCAGAACAATTTAATATTGATTTTTATCATATTCCCATAACAAAAGAGAACAAATTAGAGCAAGAAGCCAAACAACTAGAGCTACTCCATAAATATCAGATAGATTTAGTCATTTTAGCTAAATATATGCAGATTCTCAGCCCTAATTTAGTAGAGAAATTTCCCAACATCATTAATATTCATCACTCCTTCTTACCAGCTTTTGCTGGAGCAAAACCCTATCACCGCGCCCACGATCGAGGAGTTAAAATTATTGGTGCAACGGCTCATTATGTGACAGAAGATTTAGATGAAGGGCCAATTATTGAACAAGAAGTTGTCCATGTTAGTCATCGGGACACCGTAGCTGATTTTATTCGTAAAGGGAAAGATTTAGAAAGACTAGTATTAGCAAGGGCTGTAAGATTGCACTTACAAAATCGTGTATTAGTATATGAAAATCGTACTGTAGTGTTTAGTTAATTGGTTCAGCTTTTTCAACAGAGCCATTATTAATCCCCATAGTTAAGCGCAAGGGAATTTTTTGGGGATAGGCTTTGACCACTTGACGATAAACAGCATAGTTAGTTGGTAGAGTAATAGTCTGACCATTTTGTTGATAAGTGATATAGTATTTGACCTGTCTTAATAATTCTGGCTGGCTTGCTTGTTCATAAGATTTTTGTTGCCTAGCTTCAATTTCATCTAGAGTTGGTTTAGGAGGATTTTTGGGCCACCATAAACCTTTATCATCTTGAAATACTCCAGCTTCGGGTTTTTGTCCATTAAGATTAGTTAAAGAAACTTCTGCAAACTCTTCAAAACGACCTCTTTTACCTTCTGTAGGGTCATTAGTGTAATTGACTTGCCAAGTAAGAGTTGTTTCTGCTGTAGCTTGATAAGTATTAATGGTTTGAGTTCCACAACTGGGAATTAAAGTTACGAAAAGAAAGCTGATAATAATCAGGAAAAGTTTGGATAATTTTGGTTTCATCGCAATTGTGCCATCAAGTTTCATTTAAATCTGGTCGAATATTGAACATCTGATTGAC
>JASJCP010000036.1 GCA_030065935.1 Xenococcaceae cyanobacterium MO_167.B27 | reverse complement strand
TTGAGCCACTCTACCCTTTAGAAAAGGGTAGATTCAGGCTAGGAGTTGGCATTAGCTTTTAACCCTACTTGGTTTATCTGGCTAATATTTCCTAACTTTATGGAGACTTGCTCTACTGAGAAATCAGATCGCAGGGTTTCGGACTCGCCTAGGACCCTCGCAAGTTGTTGATATTGTTGCCACCCCTCCAATAAGACCGACTCCAGCCTTTGATACTCTGATTGAGCATCTTGCAATGACAACTTATCCTGATTAACGTATCTCGCTAAAAAACTACTCCATATATCTCTATGATGAGGCACTATTCCTGTAACATCGTAATGCACTCTTTGAGATAAAGGTTTTTTGATGCGAGTCCCATCCAAGTGAGTTTGGGACAATGCAGTTTTTTTCGTCGAGAACTTTTGAAATGAGCCGTTAGCACTTTCAGCCTTCCGCCTCAACTGTTCTTGAACAAAGCCTGGGGATTTAGCGGAAATAGCCTTACCGTATCTCTTTTGCCATCCTTTTATGGAAACATTTTCAGTTTTAATATGTTTTCCATGTCGCAAAATTTCGTTAACAATTTTTCGATTCTGAGACTTAGCATAGGCAGTTTTTCTACGTTCTAACTCTCGTTTTTTAGCTGCTGTTTTTAAATAGGTTTTGGACTTGTTCCATTGACGTTTACCTTTGATTGGTTTACCTTTTTTGGTAACTATTTTACGTCCCTTCCTACTGGTCATATCTGGATGATAATTATCTAGATTATTGTTTCGTCGAGAACGTTCCATTTTACGCTGCAAAAGCTTAATTTCTTTCTGATAACTGGAAACATTCTCAGTAAATGGCAGCAATCCTGCTTTATTATCGGCAACAAAAGCAATATTAGAAATGTTTAAATCTAATCCAATCAATCCATCAGAAATGTAGTTTTGAGGTTTTTGATAAGGCAAGCCTTCGTTAATTAACTGTACATACCAACTCCGCTTGCCTCTCAATTCACGCCACAGAATGCGAACGTATTTAACCTTGGAATCTAACCCATGTTTAATGACTGGATTTAACCAATCAATTATGGGAGTAATTTTAAGTTTCCCCCAAACTAATTGATTGTCTTTAAACCTAATTCCTTGTTTGTTAGTTTTGCCCTCTAAAGAACGAAAGCGAGAAGGTACTTTAAATCGCACTTTTTTGGCACGACCTAATAATACTTTCTCACTTGCATTAAAAGCACGAGTAGCTAATTTTTGTTGAGTATTGGAATCAATGTTTAAAGCTATCCATTTTGATTTATTAGAAGTAAGCGTAGCGTAGGAATGTAACTCATATTCCGAATATCGGTAAGCCGATCTAGCTTCTTTAAAAGCAGCAGTTCTAGTTTTCCCTTTGGGTAGTTTTTTGGCTTTAATATATGGGTCGGAATTTTTTACCAGATTCATTCTAACCATCGCTTCGGTTAGACAAGCATTGTAAAGTTGCCTACCAGCCTGAAATTTAGCTAATAGTTTTTTCTCAATTTTACTATCAACTATAAGAGGTAGCTCGGTAATAAATGAAGCGGAATGAGAGCGACGCATACAACAATTAAAATAATTGATTCAACTATAATACTGTATATAGTGATAGTCTGTCAACAAAAATGAAAAAAGATTCTAGGGAATATAGGCACAACAAACATTCATTAGGTTCAGCCACAGTTCATCTAGTTTGGATACCCAAAAGAAGAAAACCTGTATTGGTAGGGGATGTAAAACTAAGATTGAGTCAAATTTTAACTGAGGTAGCAAACGAAAAAGGCTGGATAATAGAAGCATTACAAATTGCTCCTAATCACGTCCATATTCTTGTAGAGCATGACCCTAAAACGCCGATAAATTCTATAGTTAAAGCTTTTAAAGGACGTTCTAGCAGATATCTTCGGCAAGAATTTCCACATCTTTTAAAGTTGCCTACTCTCTGGACTCATTCTTATTTTTACGACACTACAGGCAAAGTCAGTACTGCTAAAATAATTGAGTATATTAATGACCCACATCATACCTAAAACAAAAGAATATTTACGGCAGTTAAAACTGCCCTTGTTGCCTTTCCGCCCCGATATAAATACCGCTTCGCGGTCTAGGCTACCAGGCTGCCCGTTTTATTATCGTGTGCGTAAATTGTTTCCCCAATGTTTTACACCGGGCTTTCCGCTGTGAGACTCGGGAGTATCTTCGACTCTCCTCAATCATCATACTGTTGTTGACACTCCCTCACCCGTTCACGGTGAGGGATTCTTGGTTCGACGAGGAGCCGTAATCCGACAGGATCGCTCCAACCTTGCCTAGAGGGCAAATCTCCCCAAGCGTACCGCCAGTTACCTGCGGAGGGAAACCCGTCCGCAGTACTGGCGTAATTTCCCGTATGCCCTACGGTACTCAATCCTTTTTTCAGGATGTTGATACTGGCTGCTACATCTCTATCTTCGATATACTCGCATTTACATACATGGGTGCGAGTTGAAAGAGATTTTTTAATCCTAGTTCCAGAAGCTGGACAATCTTGACTGGTGTAGTGCGGTGGAACAGCAATGGTTATCTTGCCAAACTTCCACCCGAAATATTCTATCCAGTTGCGGAACTGCGTCCAACCAGCATCAGAATCCCCCCTAGCCCCCCTTAATAAGGGGGGTTGGGGGGATCGATTACGGACTAGATTTCTCACATTTAAGTCTTCATAGGCGATGCAATCATTAGACGCACATAAGCACCTTGCCAGTTTCATAGCATGGTCTTTACTGGGAAAACTAAGCTGTATAAGGCAAGGAAGGTGTATTTTGCTTCCGATCAATGATGGTTTTGAGTACAGCAAGAAATTCTTGCTCAATATAAGGCTTAGTTAAGTAAGCAGTAGCCCCTAAGTGCATTGCTAACTGGTGATGTTTATTGTTGCTACGGGATGTGAGCATAACTACTGGGATTTGAGATAATCCAGGTTCTTGGCGTAGTTGATTTAAGAACTCAAAACCATTTAAGTTAGGCATTTCGAGGTCACTAACAATCAACTGAACCTGGGGGTTTTGTTGTAATAGTTCTATCGCTTCCCAACCATCTCTTGCTTGCAACACTCGATAGCCAACTTTTTGTAAGGTTAAAGCTAGGGTTCGTCGCATCATAGCAGAGTCATCCACCACTAATATTGTAGGAACTCGAACAGTTTTAGCTGTGGTTGTTAATGAATTTTGGTTGGTATTGCCTTTGGTAGTTGAAGCAGTCAGACTCTTTCGAGTAGCTGTAATGGCTTGTTTTTGCTCTCGCACATAATTGAGTAGATGATCAGCATTAATAGCAGGAATCAAACTGCCATCACCTAAGACAGTACAACCGTAAATATAGTTAGGAGTGGTGAGTGCTTCTCCCAAAGGTTTAATTACTAGTTCTTGTTCATTACCATAACCTTCTATTTCTAGAGCAAAATTTTGTTCTTCTCCCTCAATGATCAAAATCGGTAGTTCCCCTGATTCTGAGGCTGATACATTAATAAAATTTTTACTCTTCGGATTTACAGTTATAGGGTATTGATATTCTAATAAATCTGATAGTCGATAAACAGGGAGCAGTTCTTCTCGCCAGGATAAAACCCGTTGGTCTCCTATTTGCCTAGTTCGGTCAGTTTTAGGCTCAATAATTTCTTTAATACTAGCAGCAGGTATAGTCACCAATGTTGTTTCGACGGAGCAGACCAAGAATTTGGCGATAGTTAGTGTTAATGGCAGACTGAGAGTAAAGGTTGTTCCCATTCCTGGGGAAGAGGTTACTTTTACAGTGCCTTTGACTTCTTGCAGTTGAGAACGGACAACATCTAGCCCGACACCCCTTCCAGATAATTCGCTAACCTTATCTGCTGTAGAGAATCCAGGTTCAAAAATAAAATCTAATAATTCCTCTCTGCTAGTTTCTGCTAGTGTCTCAAATGATAACCAGCCTCGCTCTATTGCCCGTTGAGCAATCTTTTCTAAATCTATACCTTGACCATCATCACTAATTTCAATCAGAGTGTTATTGCCTTGATGAGCAGCGCGGATTTCTATAGTACCTGTTTCTGATTTGCCCTGTCTGCTCCTATTTTCTGGGGATTCTATACCGTGATCGAAAGCATTACGGAGTAGGTGCAATAGGGGGTCGTGGAGTTTTTCTAGGATGCCTTTATCCACTAAAATTTCAGTTCCGGTCATTTTCAAGTTAACGGGTTTGTTGTATTTAAGCGATAAATCTCGCAAACCACGGGGAAAATGCTTAAGCACTGTTTCTAGAGGTAGCATCCGCGCCCACATTAGTTCGTCCCGCAATTTAGTCAGGGTTTGTTGTTGCTGCTTAATTGTACGATCTGACTGTCTAGTCAAGAGGGCGACATCCTCAGCTACTTCTTCCAACTGCATCATTTCTTCGAGTACTCCCTGTAGTGAGGAGTGCATATTCCCATAGCGGTCCATTTCTAGGGAATCAAAAGTTGTTAGCTCTTCAATGTCATCTAATCCAGGGACTTTGGAGGTTAGAGGGGAGGATGGGTATTGACTTTGTAGTGCGGAGTTGATTGGTGCTACTATCATTTGGTCTGATAGTCCCTGAAATTGACCAGTCAGGTTATGAAGTTGATCCAATCGCTGCTGAAGTTTTCGCAAAATCCCCTTTAGCTGTTCGTGCTGTAGTGCCATACTACTGCGATTAATGACCAATTCTCCCACCAAATTATTCATTCTTTCCAACCGATCTAAATCAACTCTTACTTTCAAGTTGGTATTAGAACTTAATTTAGTTGGGTAGCTAGGACGGTTTTTCTGGGTTGGTTTTTCTTCAACAGAGGCTTGTTGAGAAAATTCATTATCCTGAGTTTTGGGTTGATGACTTAGCCCAGATGACTGAGATCTGACTAAACTAGTCACTTCTTCTTTTAGGTCTAGTTCTGGTAAGTTCTGCTCTTTTACTTCTTCCCAAGAAGTTTCTATTGCTTCTAGTTCTAGGTCAGGAGCAATTATCATAGCCTCTGGAGGAACTTCTAGAGTTGCTATTGTATCTGTTTGGGAACCACTTTCGGATAAGAAACTCTCTAGGTCATCTAAAGAATTTTCAATATTATCTAAATTATCTAAATTATCTAAATTATCTAAATTATCTAAAGAAGGGGCTTCTAGTGTTTCGCTTAATGGTGGAGCTTGAGGAATAGTCAGAGTGAGGTCGATGGTACTCCCCTGAGCGTCCATGGAAGCGGGTTTGACTTCGTCAATCTGCTCTTGTTTAGTAGCTTCTGAGAATGCTAGTAAAGCAGGAGAAGGGCTACCACCTTGAGTATGATCTCCTGCCAGCACTGTTTCTTTGGCAGCCTGGAAGTCAGCTAAGGCTAAAGGAAGTATTTGTAAAACTTGGTCAGGATTAGCATCAATAGCAGCAATTACAGTTTTTGCGATCGCACCAAAGCCAGGCAAATCCAAAATATCGGCAAATCCCGCGAAAACTTCAGCTTGGGAACGTAATTCTCCTTCTACTTCGTAGTTTCGCGGATTAGCTACCACCATAGCCAAGCGTTCGATTCCCTGAGCAACATCTACTTCAAAGATAGATGAGAGCATATCTACTCCCAAATCTGTGGAGCTAGGAATATAGTTGTTAGCCTCTTTTAAAGCATCTCCTAATCTTGGTTCAATTTGGACAAAGATAAGTTCAGCAGCAGTTAAAGCAGACTCTGGATCGAAGCTCCCTTCACTAATCTGTTGTTGTAGTGGCTCTTTTAAGCAGTCATAAGCTTCTAGCAGTAAACTTTCTAACTCAGCGTCTATTTCTACTGTGTCACTGTAAAGAGCCCTAAAGATACTTTCTAAGCGATGAGCTATGATTTTTATTGGTTCTAGCCCCACAGTAGCAGCACCGCCCTTAATTGAGTGAGCAGCACGCATCAGGTCGTGAATTATTCCAGGGCTACGCTCCTGTCTTAACGTTAGTAAACCTGTTTCAAGTATCTGTAAAAGTTCTGGAGCTTCTTCAAGGAAAAATTGATAGGTTTGGTCGTGAATTTCAGGGTCAATCATGGTTTTAGTCGGAAGAGGACGGAAAAATATATTTCTCTGCAAGAGAATAAAAATATGAGAATTTGTTTCTTACTACTACACCTTGAATTGACTAATGCTTTCTTGTAGTTCTTGAGCTACTGTAAGTAATTCTTTGGTAGAAGCAGATACTTGAGCAGCATCTTTAGAGGTTGTACTTGCCATCTCTGCTACTTCAGCGATAGTTTGGGTGATCTCCTTACTAGCTTGAAACTCCTCAACTGTTTCCTGAGCAATTTTGGCAATCCGATTGCTCACTTGTTTACTAGAGTTGGCAACTTGACTAAGACTTTGACGGGTTTCATCTACTAATTTAGTACCAATAACAACTCGTTCAGTTCCTTCTTCCATTGCTGTTACCACCTCTTTGGTGTCTAGTTGGATACTGGCAACGATCTTTTCAATTTCGGTAGTTGCTTCGGCTGACTGCTGCGCCAAGTCTCGTATTTCTTCAGCTACTCTGGCAAAGTTGTGTCCTTCTTCTCCAGCGCGAGTAGCTTCTAGAGAAGCATTAAGTGCTAGCAGGTTAGTTTGAGCAGCAAAACTACTAATCAAATTCACCACTTTAGAAATCTTTTGGGAGGACTCTCCTAAGCGTTTGACTTTTTTAGCTGTTTCTGCTACTGTTTCGCGAATAGCTAAAATTCCTTCTACAGTGCGATCCATTGCCACATCTCCAGTAGCTACAGTCTTTAACACTTCTTGGAATGTTGTTTCCGCTTGCTCTGCATTGGTAGCAATAGTATGGATTGATTCAGCCATAGCTTGTATTTGATTGAGAGCTTCTCCTATTGCCTCTGACTGTTGGGAGGCTCTTTCGGAGAGAGATTGAGCAAAACCTTCGTTGTTACCTGTAGCTGTAGCCATCCGAGTGATTGACTTTTGTACTTGAACCACAATCTGACGCAAGCTCTCAACTGTGGAGTTATAAGAATCTGCTAGAGTTCCAATTTCATCTTCGGTAACGGTAGCATGAGTAGTAAGATCTCCCCTACTAATTGGTTCTACTTCTACCAATAATTCTAGGGCGCGTTTTTGTAGTTGTTCCTGAGTAGATTTTTGGTCTTGAATCAGGTTGATTCGTTCTAAAGCCAGTACTATTTGGGAGGTAAGCTGGGCAAAAAAGTTAATTTCTGCTTGCTGCCATTTTCGGGGTTGTTTACATTGATGGACTATTAATAGACCTCGGAATTTTTGACCCACAGAAAAGGGTGCTACTAACTCTGCTTTGACGGCGAAAGCTTCTAGCTGCTTGAGATGATTTATACCTAGATTAGCTTGGTAAATATTGGGAATTGCCCGTACTTTACCAAACTGATAATGATCGTCGGTAACATATTCCTTAAGATACTCAAGTTGATTGGCTTCTACCTTACGCAAACTAGACCAACTATCAGTGGTAGATTCTGCAATAACTTTTCCGTGACCATTTTCTTCAATACCGTAGAACAGAACTCGGTCTGCTTGCAGAGCCTCTAAAATTTCTTCCACCGCAATTTGAAACACCTCATCTGAGTTAAGGGTACGAGAAAGCTGGAGAGTCAAGTCTTTTAGTCGTTGGGAACGCTGGGCTTCTGCTGCTTTGTAATTAACAAGTGCTTTCATCTGTTTAGCCATCTTGTTAATGTTACTTCCTAGGATTGATAATTCATCTTGACCATCTATCTGAAGCTGGGTGTTTAGCTCTCCTCGACCAATTTTTCTAATTGCTCCTGCTGCTGCTAAAATCGGCATCGTAACTTGCTTCGCCAAGAAAGCTGTGCTTGCTCCTACTATTAAAGCAGTAAGACTAGCACCGATTAGCAGAGTTAAACGTAATTCTTGTAAAGAGGCAAAAGCATCCTCCACAGGACGAGATAGAGCAAGCTGCCAGCCAGGGTCTAACACACCTTCTATATTGGGAATAGATGCCAGGGTGACTAGTACTTTTTCATCATCGTCTGTGTCTCTCATGACCTTGGTGAGAGCTTTGCCATGAATGCTATTTGTCATTTGAGTCTGAAGTCTTGCCTGTAACTGGGGTAAGTCTTTGATGTCAGCCCCAGTACGACGACCGATATATTCTGATTCTTCGGTATCAAAAATGTATCCTTCAGTATCAATTAGTCTGTATTCCCATCCTTCAGACTGAACGTATTGGAAGATACTACGCCAATGGCTTAGTGGCATCCGTAGGCAGACAATCCCTATCATTTTACCAGTCCATTTCTCTTTGATGGGGACAGCTACTTCCAGCTTGTTTTTGCCTGATAGAGAATGGATCTCAGGGTCGTTAATGGCAGTGGTTTTATTAGTAATCGCCCGTTGAAAATACTCGCGGTTACTGTAGTTATCGTTAGGGGAGATGGGATGAGGTGATTTAGACTGGAATAGTAGTTTGCCCTGTACGTCGAATACAGCAATGCTATCGAATCCTTGAGAATGATGAGCATCCAGAAAAGAATCTAGCATTGCTACCTTCTGTTTTACGGACGCTCTCTTACTCAGTTCTGGGTCTGTGAAGAGAGGGGAGCTAGCGATAGTGGTAGCATCACTAATAATATTATTTACGTATATGCTAACTTTCTGCCGAATGTCAAAAGTGCGACTTTCTTGGTCATTAATAATTTGCTGCATCAACGATTCAGCAGCTAAGTGATGAGCAATACCTCCTATGGCTGCTATGGGAATTACCCCTATAGCCAAACCCAGAATAGTTGCTCTCCGTCGCAAGCTAATTTGCTTCCAACTTTTGAAAATGTTATATCGTAGAAAATTTCCCTTAGTTTTGGAAGATGAAGCAGCAGAGTTGGGAGCTATTTTAGTAGTTGTATTATCAAGAGAATTAGATTCAGTGGTGGCTGAGTTTTTGTCTTTATTATCAGGATCATCATCTTTAGGAGGTTCTGATAAATCTGATTGAAGAAGATTTGTGATCATTGAAGAATATACCTATATTTAATTAATTAACTATTAGAGGGCTGAGATATTTCTGCCCAAATGGCATCGGTATCAAATACTGGCAATATTTCCAGTTCAGATTTTAACCAATAACCCCTTAAAAATTTTTCTAACCTATTATTTTTAGTAGAGTCTGATGAAGATTGTATTAAATCGGGAGAGCATCGCTCAATGCTACCCACCTGATTGACCACTAGTCCTATTATCTGACTCTCGGCATTTTTATAGACGTTGTTGGATAAGGGAAACTGTAATACTGCTGCTGTATAAGTTGAAAGGACTTGTTGATACAAAGGTGTCAGCCCTAATAAATAACCAAAATCCACCAGCCAGAGAATTTCACCACGCCAGTTATAAGTTCCCATCATCCAAGGAGACATATGGGGCATAGGTGTAATCTGCTCAGTGGCAAAAGTCAATACCTCAGCAAGATGTTTAGTTGGCAATAGGGTAGTTGTCTTAGAAACACATCTTAGCTGCAAGAACTGCTCTATTACCTCTGAGGTAGTAGATTTTTGTGATTTTATTGCCTCTGAAGAGGCTGGTACAAATTCAGACACCATATTACGTCTCCTTGAAAAATAACATTACCTTTCACTTTTAATTAGTTGATTAATGGTACGCAGAAGTTCCTCAGAAACTAAGGGCTTGGTAAGATAAGCTGAAGCACCTTGCTTAAGACCCCAAAACTTATCCAATTCTGTTGCTTTATTCGAGCAGAAAATCACAGGAATTTTATTGGTCTCTGGATTAGCTTTAAACTGACGACAGATTTCAAAGCCACTCCGCCCTGGTAAGACAACATCAAGAATAATCACATCGGGTTGAGTCTCGCTAATTTTTTCTGTAGCTTCTTCCCCACTTTCCGCCGTTAGTACGTTAAAACCACCTCGATTTAAACTAATAGCGATCGCTTGCCTTTCAACTAGACAATCTTCTATAACCAGGACTGTATTCATAATTGTTCCTCATAGATACACTCTTAAAATTGAACAGCAGCTAACCAATGGCAGCTTAAAAAACTCAAACTCAAATTAGTAGGTTATAGTAAGTTAAATCAATATTTAAGCCAACTAATCTACAATAAATTTTAATATCCTAACTACATTTTTCTTCAAGATAAACTAAATATTTACAAGGAAGAATCACAAATTGCTTGTAGAAATGGTTAAGCTGGTACAGAGGAGGAATACAGATCATATTAGGTTTAAAAAGTTGGCTCTTGCCCTCAAAACTACAACCACCAGGAACTATTTGAATAAAAATACTAGCTATTACAGGATTGTTAATTTCTCTTGATTTAAGCCATCCATGTAACGGATGTAACACAGGAAATAAGAGGGTTAAGTTATTCATCTTTCTACCAACATTTTGTTTGCTACAGGAGGTTCAAATACAGTTTAAAGCTTCAATTTAGGGTAAAAATTATTAGGGTAAAAACTGTTTGTCAGTTGAGTAGCTCTTAAAATCCGCTTGAGTTAAGCAACAGTGGTTTTTTTGCTAGCAGCACGAGATTCACCAGCCTTCAATTGACTGAGAGTACAGTGACGCAGATGCTTATTAAGTACCTCTAATACTGCTTCACCATCTACTTTGGCTTTACTTAAGAAACCTGAAGCACCAACAATTTTAGTTCTGACCCGATCTACAACACCATCGTTTCCTGTCAAAATTATGATTGGAGTATTCCGAAATGTTGGAATTTTACGTAGTTTCTCACAAACTTCAAACCCGTTAGTATTTGGCATCATCAAGTCGAGAAAAATCAAATCTGGCTTGAGAGCTAACAAAACACTAAAAGCTCTTAAAGGCTCGTTAATTCCCACAAATCTATATCCTATTTTAGAAAGAAATCTCTCTAGAGACTGACAGATTAGGGGGCTATCGTCGATACAGGCAATTAGTGGTTTCTGAACTTTATTAGCGGTGGATGCTGGTAATATTGGCGCAGGGAGATCTGGAATATTAACTAACTCTACTAATCCCGACTGTATATAAGGTAATAAGAAACAAGTAACGGTTATTAGCTCCTTTCTCATCTCTACTGCTAAATCTCGCAGAGTTTTTTGACCGTTCATTAATTGACTGAGCATTTGGAAAACTGTAGGGGAAGTCCTTTGTTGTAGCTGCTCCACGTCCTTAATTTCTGGGGCTTGATTTGGGCTACAGTCAGTTAATTTAGCTTTTTGCCAAGCTAGCCATTTCCGTTCTACTTCTGCAACTACCCGATTGCCATCAAGTAAAACTATTCCCTCTGAAGATGACTCCGCTTGCTTCAATTCATAACTAACATCTCTTGCTTGAGTGATATCAAACCAAATTTCTAGCAGAGTTGACCAAACTATTTTGGTTGCTTGTTCCCGAGTAATCCTACCCTGTTTTACCCAGGCACATAGTAGCTGGTATTCCCAACATCTGTTGCTATCTTCTACTGCAATTCCAGAAATCTCAGATTCCCAAGCGGAAAAGTCAGAAGTGTTCTGGGATAAGAATAGTATCAGATTTCTGTACCATCTTTTAACTGGATGATTTCCGCCACTAGCATACAGAATATAGCCGAGGTGAAGATAAATAGTCCATTTGCTTCCCTTGGGTTCTGTCAGCACCATTTGACCGCTAAATCTAACCTGCTTGAGATTGGCAAACAACTCAGCTTGTGCTGATGAGTTAAATTCTTTCATGGTTGGATTTTTATTACCAATTGATGTTGCATCAAGGGAGCTTGGAGAAATTTTAGAATTCATCGAACTGCCTAGAATTTGTAATAAGTTTTTGATTATACCGATTCAACGTAATCTTGACAGAGAGTTAAGATTTGTATTACTGTCAAGAATATATACCTAGTGATTGAAATCGGGGAGTCGCTAATACTCCTAAATCAATTGGCAGTTGATTAAGGGCTATTCAGCTATAAACTTGGCTTTTACTGGTTATCTTGGCTGGACAATTTAGGTTTTTTCCTTCTGACCTAATTTCCTGCTTCTTATAACCAGTATCTACTGTACCCCGACTTAAATCTTTCAGGGGGTTATATTGGGCGATCAGAGGTAGATTATCTGCTGCGTCTTGGCTGTTAACAATCGCACCAGGTGCTACATACCTACTGTCACCAATTTCTACCCCCATTACTAAAGCTTTTGGTTCGATGATACAGTTTTTGCCCACAGTAGCTCGGAAAACCAGTGTTTGCATCCCAATAAAGGTGTCCGAGCCAACACTAGCAGGTGCCTGTATTTGACATTGGGGAGCAAGACAAACCCCCTCGTCTATATAGATACCGTAGAATTTTCCATCGACTTCTACCACTAACTCTTCGATTAGCTCGTCATGGTATTGAGTTGGGGAAGCATAAAGCACAACACAATCTTGAACTTTGACATCGTTACCTATCCAAATGGGCTTACCTTCGTTACCATGAATAGAAACTCCTGGAGCAACTGTTACTCGTTGACCTAGATAAACATCACCCATAACCGCAGCAAGTCGATGAACTTGAGCTATGGACTGATTGGCTGTAGTTTGGGAAGAAGTAAGAACCTCAGTTTGAGTCTCCTTACGGGTTTCGATGTTCTTGAATGGAATAACATTACCCATCGAAATTACCTCTCATTTTGTTACGGGCAGTGAGTAAGCAGCTATTAGGTAACTTTGATAGTTCCTTTGAGATTGTTGAGCTTTTTGATTACTGACTTTTTTCAGCTATCAAGATGTAAACTCTATAAACCCTTCAGAAATAGCGGAAGTATCTTGGTGTATTCTGCTTACAAATTTTCTCCTCAATACATTAGCCAATCAAAGGTAACAAACTAGGAACAAAAAAGTGAAAATGGTGAATAATCTCCAATTAACTTTTAGTTTTAGTTTCAAAAGTATTTTTGTAAACGGTTTATATAATTTCAGCGATCGCGCTCCTTAAGTTTGTATAGGGAATCGGGATTGGGGCGGGAAGGAGACTTCATTACAAAACCGATCTATTTTGGGTTCAATACCTAGATATATTAAGTCTCCTCCCGGGGGGATTGGGGGACTGGGGAGATTGGGGGACTGGGGTATTGATCTTTCCTCATTCTTCATCCTTGGGAAGACCCTAAGCACAAATACTCATTGTTGCTACTATAAGTTGACAAAAGTTTACTATTCTCTGTGATGCTTGCTCTGACTGAGATGTATCAGTTGTTAGAGAAATGCGATCGCCACGAAAAGTAACTAACAAATAAAGGGAAAAAATCCAGAAAAGCTTATGCAGTGATAGATTCAAAGTCTGAGTTCTATTTTATTGATTTTAAAGTTATATAAAGAGAATGTTTTTTGTTTCCGAAATTTTCACTTTTTCTGATTTATCTTCATGAATAAGATGATTTAACTTAAGGAATAAAAAACAATGAACATCAACAAACAAATCAACGGATTCACTATGGTTGATAGACATTTTGCATTACTTAAACTAGCTGCAAAAGCTGATAAAAACAACAAGCTAGCATCTAAAAACAATAATCAGCTAGGAATTGCAGCCAAGCAACAAAACGAAGCTGCTTAACACTCTTCAATTACACCTTTAAAGTTCGCGAACGTTTAATTAAACAGTCTATTTTTATATATTTTAGCTCTGTATAAGACAAAAAAGTCTTTTTGTGAAGCCTAGCAATTGCTCATTTAATAAGAACAACAACACAACAACAAATATTATAAAGGGGTTTAAGAAAAGTTAAAACCCCTTATTTCTGAGTTTAAAATTTTCAATTAGACCAGTAGCCACTGTGGGAGATTAGTGTAATTTCTCACCAGGAGTTGTCCTGCTAATTTTTGATTGTAAGGTAGATAAAGAGATTGCAAATGGTTGAGAGTTTGTTGGCTAACTTCTTCTTGATGTGGCTTACTGTTCAAGTTGTAGTAAATACTTCTCAAAACTCTTTTGATTCCTGAGTTGGCTCGCCAAAACTTCTCAGCTTTAAAGTTAATAAATAAAGCCAACTGCTGCAAGTATTTATTTTTGTAGTCTAAGCTTTTGTTTTCTACAGTTAGTTCTTGGGATTCAAACACTGCACTATCTAGCTCTAACCAAGTACAAATTTTTGACAAAAACAGCTTAGGATTATTTTTAAGTTCATCAAAAAAAGCAATATAGATAGAGTCGCCAAAAACATTAAACCAATCTTCTAGATAATTAGCGTAAAAGCCTCCTTCAATCCCCCAATAAGTATCATTTTCTTTTTTAACTCTTACTTCGGGTGATAAAGATTGGCATTGTTGTAGATATTCAGCTAAAGTTAGTTGCTGGTCTAGCTCTAGCATACTTTTTTTGTATTTAAAAAAAGAAATCAGCCGTGAGATTGGCTCTCGAAGAACAATCATAATTTTGACATTGTCTCCCAGAGTATTTTTGATAGCTTGAGCGGTTTGCATTCCTCCTTCAAAATATCCTGGGGTAGCTTCTAATACATACTTTTGCTGTTCGCAGTGACAAAAATACTGTCGATATTGCTCAAATGGGTCGTCACTGTTTTCATAGCGAGAATCCCACTGACCGTATCTGTAATAAGAAAAATAGCAAGTCTCTTTAACAGTAGAACAACAGATATCGGGATGAAGGGATAAATAACTATAGACCGAGGTTGTTCCTGCTTTCACAACTCCAGCGATCACTAGATTAGGTAATCTCATTTATTCAATTGTCTCCTAATTTGCCTTGAAAGATATTACTTTGAAATTAACTTTAGCTAACTGATATTGCTAAAATTATTAACTTCAAATTTTACCCTAACTTAGTCATCTTTATTGAGATATGCTCTTAGGTTCTGCTAATTTAGTTACTGAGTATGCTGGTAAAGTAATTTCGGGAAAAGCTTTACCAGTCTTAAGCTTTAAAACATCAGTTCCCGTGATTAAAGTTTGGGGATTTTCCGAATATTGTTGATAGCTTACCGAAGAGTCAAAAAGCTGCTCTAAATTAATCTTGATATTTTGATTTGATAAATTAATAATTACTGCTTGGGAGTTTGCTCCATTGCGAAACATCCAGCCATATAAAGCAGGATATTCAAAGTTTTTTTTGCCTACTAAAGTTGGTGAGGGAGAGAAATTAATTTTTTGTGCTTCACTCATCCCAGAGGTTGCTTCTCCAAGTAAGCTGAGAGTTGAGCCAGTAGCAGAAAGACTCATCCGCTCAACTATGACATTTTCATCAGTAGGGTTGACAAAGCTTCCTTTATTAGCAAAGATAGCAGCAAACCGAGAATTTCCAGTTAATACATGGTTACAGGCGATTGTAACTCGGGAATCTTCTAGAAATAATAGACTCATTGTCACCGCATAAAGTCCATGAGTCCAACTTCCCATCACCCTTTGTTGTCTTTCTTGATTTTTGTCGCCAAATATGTTTTCAAAAAAATTGTATTCTGTAATCCAAATTTGCTTATTGTCTGGAATTAACTTTAACTGGTCATTATTTTGGAGATTGTGCCAACCTCTAAAAGGTTGTCCCAAAATGAGTGGTACTTCTTCGGGGGAAAAGAAAGGATAGGAGGAGTTTGGCTCTATTTGAGAATCTAAACCATGTCCTTTATAGATATGAAGGGTAACTGCATCTGCTTGATACATGGCTGAAGGAAGAAGATTTTTGAGCCAATTTCGTCGGCGGTTTGAGTCTTTGGGTTTAGCTGCTACTCCTATCAAAGCAACTTCTGCTGTAGGAAACTCTTGCTTGATTGCAGCTATCCACTCACTAGCAGTTTTAGCATAATCAGCCGAAGTAGGAAAAGCTCGCCGATAGTTAGGAACATTAATATATAATTCATTACCTAGCTCAATATATTTTATTGGTATTCCTAAATCTCTTGCTGTCCGCAACATTTCTAGTTGGGATTCCAAAGTAGAAGTAGCCAAATTTAACACAAAGATGGGAGAGGTATTAGTTTCTTTCAGTCCCACTTGTATATCTTCTAATTTACTGGCACTGTACCTAATATCTTTGTTTCTAAATTGAATTGGATAACCAGCCATTGCTTCTCTAACATTGTTAACTAGTCCTCCTTTTTGCCAATCCCAATAGTTAGATTCTGTTCCCCCTGGAATTCTTAATAATTGTGGATGTAGTTGGTTCACTGCTTGCCAAAATTCTGGATTTTGCCAGGATTTTACTAGTAAGGAATTGACATTAAAACAAGCATAATTTTCTGGTAGGGGACGAGAAACGGAGGAGACAGAAGCAGTGATAGTTGATGGTTGTGCTAATAGGGATTTGTTTTCGGTTTTTTTCTGCCAACTACAACCACTCATTAATAGTAAGCTGGCTACAACAAAGAAATTTAACCAAGAATTAGAGCTAGTATAATTTTTTAGCATTAGAAATAATTAGAAAGACACAAAATTAAGAATTCGCGGAGTCAGAAGGGGCGCAAGTCTTGCACCCTTAGTGATGTCGTTATGTCAGAAGGGTTTTCTCAGATATTGCACCATCCCCGTAAATCACCAAGAAATTTATTTCTTGGCTAATACTATTAGTCCTCTTAAGAGGACTCTTATGTAGTTTTAATAATAGTTATAGTCTATTAAAATAGACTTATTCTATAATCCGCGAAACTTTAGTTTTAGGTGGTTTGGTATCTAGGTGCAAGATATGAGATTTTGGTAAACGAGGGACGACCAATGCTAAATCATGTATTTTTCAGATTTTCGCCAGTAACTAGAATAAACATTAACTACAACACCAGCCAAGAGCCATAAATAAAAAGAAAAGCATTTGATTTCAAAGATGCGTTCGACAAAACCATAAAAAATACTGATAACAATTAAAGTAGCAAATACTATTGCTAGGGTTCTGATTTGACTATCTAAACAATAATCAATTAACCATTGAGTTGTTTTATATAAACGGTGAAATATATATCCGAATAGAGCTACCCCAGGAATTCCATAATAGATTAACATTGCTCCCCAATAAACATCCTCAAACACTCCTTTTCTTTCTAAAATTAAACTTTGTTTACTGGGAACAAGCTCCGCTAAAGTGTTAATTGCCTCATTGGAATCAGGACTCAAACCAAACCAATTTCCTGTACCAATAATTCCCTGAAAAATTGTTATGATCATCCATTGTCGTGTTCCTTTTTCCCAGTATCTTGATGAAAAAATCTGTCCAAAATAGCCAAGTAAATCAATCTCTTCTCCATTTCTAATTGCCCATCCGTTTATTGAAGTATCCACATTAAGAAAAAACAAAGAGCCAAATACAAGCATAAAAGCACCGAACATATAGAGCCAGATAATTTTGCTTGCCAAAAGCTTTTTACGATAAAAAAATAAAACTACTATTGGAATAACTAAACCGAACATAAGAGCGACTCTTTTATAAGTAGCAAACAAGGCAAAATACATTATTAAAAGATTGAAGAAATTTTTTATTAACGATGTATTAGCAAAATTTTGCAGGGATAAAATTACCCAAATAATAAAGCAAAGTACTAAAAAGGAAGAAGTATTAGTTGTATTGGCAAAAGTGCCATTAACCGAACCACTTTTTAAATTACCAGCAGATACCTCAGAGTCTTTTTGAATGGCTATTCCTCCAGCATCTAAATTCACATCTTTAGGAATAAACAAATCATTAAAACTTTGAGGAGCAAAGTATTGAATAGTAACTAAATATCCTTGAATTAATCCCAGGATTAAAATCGTTTTCAGCAGCAGATTGATTTGCTGTCTGGACAAGTCAAGCTCAACAATAATGTAGTAAACTGCCACATACCGAATCAGAGTGCGTAAATTATTCAGTCCGCTAAAAATAGAAGTGTCATGAACAAACAGTAAAATAATTGCCCAGAAGAAAAAACAAATAAAAGCAAGCTCAATAGAAGATTTAATTAGGCGATCGCCATTTACTAACCGTTTATAAAAAACTTTCAGCAACAGAAAATAAATTACAAACTCATGCAAAAATCGCAGAAACAGAAGCACAATTGAAGGGGCTGGTGTCCATTTTAAAATAAACTCTTCAAAAGGGAGATAAACTGCGATCGCAAAGACAATCCAAAAAGTAATTTGTCCTTTGAGTTTGGCAATTTGATACCAATCAATAATTCTCCAGAATATTTCACTCGGTTTAGCAATCATATTGAGATTACAATTTTTTGAATTTGCGTCTTTGTCATTGTAATTACTAATAGTATGGAAAGCGGTCAAGAGATGGGGGGGACTGGGGATAAATTATAAGGGATGAGGAGTGAAGAGTGAGGTCAGGGGCACCGAAGGAGACTTCACAACAAAGCGGATTTGTTTTAGGTTCAATACCTAGATATATTAAGTCTCCTACCGAGAGGGTCAGGGGTCAGGGGGAATGGAGATTGATTGTTATTACTTATTACTTATTACTTTCTTCATCCTTCTTACCGATTACTTTGCAATGGGTCAGAAAAATCTCTGTGTCAGTGTAGAAAGACATTCTTTCAACAATTATCGCGCTATCAATTCTATCAGGGTTATCTACTTCTGCACCCTTGTTTGCCATAATTCCCTGAAAAGAAAATTAAGTTTGCTTGTATAGCATCACATTTGTTTAGAGGAAACCTCGCCATCTCTCATTCTCATCCTTCAAGGGCGAAGCCCAATCAATCCATTTGATTTCTGATGACTAACTTTATAGGTAAAAGCTTACAAAGTGGCAAATACATTCTTGACCAAGAATTAGGGCGGGGTGGTTTTGGCATTACTTACAAAGCCACTAACTCCACTTTAAATCAGGTAGTAGTGATTAAAACCCTCTCTGAATCGCTGCAACAAGAGCCTATGAAGGCGAAATTGAACTGTCAGTTTGAAGATGAAGCCAGAAGACTGGCAAAGTGTTCTCATCCTAACATTGTCCGAGTCAGCGACTTTTTCATAGAAGAAGAACTCCCCTACATTGTGATGGAGTACATTCCAGGGTTAACACTAGATCGAATTGTGTTGCCAGACAAACCTTTACCAGAAGCTACAGCAATTCACTACATTCGACAGGTGGGAGAAGCTTTGAAAGTTGTCCATCAACAAGGCTTACTTCATCGAGACATTAGCCCAAAAAATATAATATTGCGCCAAGGTATTCAGCAAGTAGTGTTGATTGACTTTGGCATTGCGCGAGAGTTTGAACCAGGTTCGGTTCAGATTCACACAAACCTAGTTTCAGAAGGCTATGCACCTATTGAGCAGTATTTTCCAGAAGCAGTGCGTACTTCTGCTACTGATGTTTATGGTTTGGCTGCTACCTTTTACACTTTGTTGACTGGTAAAATTCCTCTGTCCGCTATGGGGCGATACAATCTTCCCTCCCTTGACCCCCGTCAAATCTGTTCTGAGTTAAGCGATTTAGTAAGTCAAGCAGTAATGTGTGGGACAGCATTAGAAGTAGAGCATCGCTCCGCCAGTGGAGGATCGCGAAACAATAAAATTATCTAGTAAAAAGTTAGATTTACCTTCCCTGAATGTAGTTTCTAGTTTTTTAAATTCCCCTAGAAAGAAAGTTATGCTGCTTGGGGTCACGACTATATTGCCACTAGGAGGCTTATTGCTGACTGGGTTGAAAGTCCCATTTCCTGCTCGAACCCTTACCAAAGAAAACATCAAAGAAATTGAGCCTGAGAAATCTCCGCCACCGACTCTAAATACAACTGTCGGATTTCCTATTAACGATACACCTACCACACCTGTTGTGGATGAGATTCCCTCCCCCGAATATAAACCACTACCTGTGCAGCCATCAGCCACCGAGAGCCTCTCGGAAACTTTACCTCAAAAACAAGAACCAGTAATTGAGAAATCTCAATCCCCAACTCCGACACCTATTAATCAAGCTCCTTTAGTAGAACTGAAAAAGGTGCCTACTCCCTCTGAAACTGGAGTCAGAAAAACTAAACCAGAAAAAGAGATGAAAAGACATGGTAAAGGTAAGGGAAAAGCCAAGGGAAAAAATAAATAATCACCTGCGAATTTCAAAACCTTCAAATTTCTCGTCATCATCAGTTATCACCGCGATTTTTAGATTACTTACTACAGCGGATGGTGAACCAGATTGAGCAGCATCCATGAGATCATCTACGGCTTTATCTTCACCGAATGCTACAATCTCCACATCCCCATTCCTCAAATTCTGCACATATCCCCTAACACCCAGTTTTATGGCTTGGCTTAGGATAAACATCCTAAATCCTACGCCTTGGACTTTACCAGAAACTACTGCTTTAATTTTTTTCATCAGTTTTGCTCTTACTTAAAATGGGGGATTGGGGATTGGGGTGTGGGGTCAAGGGTCTTCCCGCGCTCAGGAGACTTCACAACAAAGCCGATCTGTTTTAGGTTCAATACCTAGATATATTAAGTCTCCTCCCGGGGGGGTCAGGGGGAATTAGAAATTACGCTCTTAGTAGGTACTAATTACTAATCGTATATAAAAATTAGAAATTAGTAATTATTTTCATCCTTCATCCTTCATCCTTGAACAAATGACCGAGAAAACTGAGTCCGCAAGCCCCTGGCTTCAGACATGGGGATAAGGACGAAGGAGGGATTTTAATCCCGACCTATCTTAGCATTTTATGTTATGATGACGCTATAGCTAGCAGCGTCAAAATGTTTGTCACAGAGTTTAAAATACGCAATCCTAAGCCACAACAATGTCTAGCCATAGACTCCGCAATTAGAACGGCTCAGTTTGTCCGTAACAAATGCCTCAGATATTGGATGGATAATCGGGGTGTGGGAAAATACGATATCTATAAACACAACACTCAACTTAGAAAAGAGTATCAGTTTGTAAGAGATTTAAACTCTCATGCAACACAATGCGCCGTAGAAAGAACTTGGTCTAGTATCAGTCGTTTTTTTGATAACTGCAAAAAGAATATTCCTGGGAAAAAAGCGGATGCGACCGACCCGTCGTCTTACGGCGGGTCGCACGCGCACCAAGCAGGTTATCCCAAGTTCAAGAAACATTCTCGGTCTGTTGAATATAAAGTTTCTGGATGGAAACTAAGTGAAGACAGAAAACGGATAACATTTACGGATAAAAAAGGAATAGGAACGCTCAAGTTAATTGTTAGCAGAAATTTAAACTACTTTCAATTAGAACAGTTTAAAAGATGCAGAATCATTAAACGTGCGGATGGATACTATGTTCAATTTGTTTTAAAGCTCGACCCTAGAGACACAGTTAAACCTTTCCCTATCACGAGAAAGTGTTTAGGAATTGATGTTGGTTTAAAAGAATTTTATGCCGACTCAAATGGATATTTAGAACCAATTCCTCAGTTTTATCGAAAAGCTGAAAAACAACTAAATCGAGCTAACAGGAAAAAGTCTAAAAAGTATCTCAAAGGAGTCAAACAATCCAAAAATTATCACAAAGCTAGAGTTCGATATGCGCGAAAGCATTTAAGAATAAGTAGGCAGCGTCAAGAGTATTGCAAGCGAGTGGCATACTGCGTAATCCAATCAAACGATTTGGTCGCCTATGAAGACTTAAATGTTAAAGGCATGGTTAGAAATCGAAAACTAGCTAAGTCGATAAATGATGCAGGATGGTCAACTTTTAGGCAATGGTTAGAATATTTTGGTCACAAGTATGGAAAAGCAACGGTAGCAGTACCACCGCACCATACCAGCCAACTCTGTTCTAACTGCGGTGCATTAGTTAAAAAATCTCTTTCTACTAGAACCCATGTTTGTGTATGTGGATATAGCGAAGATAGAGATGTCAACGCAGCCATCAACATCTTGCAACGAGGATTAAATACGCTAGGGCATAGCGGAATCTACGCTTGGGGAGAGACTCCCTCTTGGGCGGTTGGTGCGGGAAAGGGGGGATTTTAAGTTGTCTTTTGGTAGCTTACCAGTTAATGATCTGGATATTTCCCCCCTTCCCCACCTGTCGCCTAACGGAGACTCGTTGAACCAAGAATCCCCTAGCTTTAACGACCGACGCAAGGAGGGAGTGTAGCTATGGGGAGTGTCAATAGTCAATTAGAACCACCAGAAACAACCATTACTAACGATGAAACTGGAATAGCTCGTTACTTTGAGTTCAATTATTACCGCACTAATTTCCGCACGGAGGTTTTTGCGGGGTTAACCACTTTTATGACTATGGCATATATTTTAGTGGTGAATCCTTTGATAATCTCTGATGCGATATTTTTACAAGAGTCAGGGGATTTATTTTCTGAATTGGTGGTAGCAACGGGGATTGCTGCTGCTATTGGTAGTTTAATAATGGGACTTTATGGGAGATATCCTTTTGTCCAAGCATCAGGAATGGGGACTAATGCTTTTTTTACCTATTCCGTGGTGTTGGGGTTGGGAATAGATTGGCAAACTGCTTTAGCTGCGGTATTGATTGAAGGTTTAATTTTTATTGCTCTTACTTTAACCGATATTCGTCGTCATTTAATTGCTGCTGTCCCCAATGCTATTAAAACAGCCACAACAGTGGGAATCGGATTGTTTGTAGCTTATATTGGTCTAGCAAGTGCTACGGATACAGGTGGGGCTGGTTTAATTGTAGCTAATGAAGTTACTAAAACAGCTTTTGGCAGTTTTCGAGAGCCAGCAACTTTATTAGCAACTTTTGGTATATTTTTAACCGCTTTTATGATGATTAGGCGGATCAAAGGTGCTATTTTATCGGGAATTGTCGGAACTTCCCTATTAGGTTGGGCTTTGGGAGTAGCTAATGCACCAAAAGGAATTATTGATATCCCTGAGTTTCCCTCTCATCTTTTCGGACAGGCTATTATTGGACTTTCCGGAATTAATAGTAGTAACGTCATTGATTTTCTTGCTGTACTGCTAGTGTTTTTGTTTGTAGATATATTTGACACCATCGGTACTCTAGCAGGAATTAGTACTCAAGCAGGATATATTGACGAGAATGGAGAATTACCCCGCGCGAATAAAGCCCTTACCGCAGATGCAGTTGCTACTACTACTGGAGCGATTTTAGGTACTTCTACTGTTACCACTTTTATTGAATCCGCTTCTGGTGTTGCAGAAGGAGGGCGCACGGGTTTAACTGCTGTAGTTGCTGCGGTTATGTTTCTGGTTGCTTTACTCTTTGTCCCTATTTTTGAAGCCATACCAGCTTTTGCTACTGCTCCTGCTTTAACCATTGTGGGAGTATTAATGATGACTAGTGTAAAAAATATTCAGTGGGAAGATTTAACTGAAGCTATACCAGCTTTTGCTACCATCTTTTTTATTCCCTTCGGATTTTCCATTGCAGAAGGACTTTCGGCTGGTTTGATTCTCTATCCTTTCACCAAGCTCGTTAGTGGGAGAGCGCAGGAAGTACCCTTGGTAACTTGGATTTTAGCAGCAGTATTCATCTTTCGATTTATTTTTACTACCCTACGATTTGGTTAGAAAAATAAAGACACCGCTAGATAAGTCTAACGATGCCCCAACTAAATTATGATGAGTGTATTTTTTATGTTTAGGGTCTTTATATTGGCTGACCCCATTTCAACTAAGATATAGAATCTCAAACTTTTCCCAATTTTTAGTGTTTCATAATGTTTTCTTTATATTTACTAATTATAAGAAAGATTAATTTTGTTAAACAAGTTAGCGGTTAGCTTTCCCGACGGGAAGCGGGAACATCCGTATGGGAAGCATCGGTGTGCGGATGAAAGTCGGGGCAAAGTTTATTGTTCTAAGAGTAAGTTTTTATACAGAATCTTTATATAGCAATAGTTTCAGGTGTTGTACAATTATTTCAGAGCGTAACAGTAGGGGGCGATGACCCTAAGTTCGGTAGTAAATCAAAAATCCATCCCATCGCAGCACCTTGAAAATCAAACATCTGGGGTTGCAGCCAAGAAACGGTCTCGGTTTGGAGGCGGGCGTGGTTGTGTAAAATGTTTGCCGTAATAAGCGCAAAAATGCGGTCTTGGGCTCCCGCTTACAAGCTCTTGAAATGAATTCAAGAGACAGCGGATCGGCTTTCCCCCCCGAAGCACTTTTTGTAAGAAGGGATCATTTTGAAACTTGTACCCAGGGACGCTGGGGAACGGAAACAGCCTGGGCAATCGGTCTCCCGGGGATATATCTTGCATATATCTAGGCAAGTGGTGAAAAACCAGAAATGGAAACAACCAGGAATACCTTATCGCGAGTTAAGGAAGCCCAGACTGTACCACAAGCGGTCAGTGTGGGAGAACGTCACTATTCAAAGATACCCCTAGTTTCTTTGATACCCAAACTTCAAAGTCACGAATGGGATAGGAACGAGCAGAGATCGCAGGATCTACCATGGGTTCAACCAAAATAGTAAACATTCCTAAACGATTTCCTGCTAATACATCAGTAAAAATGCGATCGCCAACCATTGCTACTTCTCCTACTGTTAAATTCATTGCTGTTGCAGCTTGTTGTAGTTTGCGACGAGAGGGCTTTTTTGCTCCAGCGATAAAAGGGAGATTCAGAGATTGAGCAATCCTACCAATTCGGTTTTGACTTAAGTTATTACTCACTAGCCAAATACTAGCAACTTGTTTCATGGTTTCTGCCCACTGTTTTAAATCCAGGGAAACTTCGGTTTGTTTGAGGGGGACTAAAGTTTCATCTACATCAAGAATTAAACCTTTTATGTAGTGTCGTTCTAGAATATCGGGAGTGAGATTAATTACAGTGTCTCCCAAGATTAGATCTGGTTGTAATAACAGTTTTTTTGACATTATGTGCGATTAGTGAGTAAGTTGGACAGTGTATAAATTTATGAGAGCGGTTTTACTGATCACGACTATAATTACTTGAGAGCTTGAATTACTTGCAAGCTCCCCCCAGCATACAAATTTTGCTGCAATAGTTCAAAACCTTGGTTAGTTAATAGTGTTCCTAAATCCGTCTTGATAAATTGCCAAGCTGTTTCAGTTTCAAACAATTCCATGAAGATACTTACAGGAAGCCAATAAAGGGGGTTTGTTGGTGAATGAAAATCAACTAAAGTAAAAATTCCTCCAGGTTTTAAGACTCGATATACTTCTTGTAAGATTTGCTTCAACTCTTCTGGGGTCATTTCGTGTAAAGCAGAGCTAGTATGTACAAGATCGAATGTGCCATCATCTAGAGGCATTTTTTGTGCTAAACCCTCAACATAATTAGCTTGGGGGACATTTTTTTTGGCTCTAGCCAAAGCCACAGGAGAAATATCCAAACCCGTAACGCGCTCGCTATAATTAACCAAAAATCGGGTAGTTTGACCAGCACCGCAGCATAAATCTAGTACTTCTGTATCTTTTGCTATCTCTAAATTATCTAGTGCTAATTGTCGAAATCGTTTTTCTCCCCCAACACTTAATGCTGCGAAACGAGAAATTCCATCATACAACCATTGATATTGATAACTCAAAGTTCTAAGAAATGTTGCCAACTTTTGTTCTCCTTAGTTAAGTTCTGTATATTCTGACAATGAGAAACTCTCTGAAAGAGATATTGTTAAAATTAGTAAAGAAACTAAACAATAAGTGTAAGTTATAAAAATTATGGGGCGCGTTGGGGTTTTATTACTAAATCTAGGTGGACCAGACAAAATTGAAGATGTCCGCCCATTCTTATACAATCTATTTTCAGATCCAGAAATTATCCGCTTGCCAGTAAAAATACTTCAAAAACCTTTAGCTTGGTTAATATCTACCCTGAGAGCTAAAAAGTCTCAAGAAAACTATAGCGAAATTGGTGGTGGTTCTCCTCTAAGAGAGATTACAGAAGCTCAAGCAGAAGCCTTAGAAGTAAAATTAGCGGAACTGGAGCAATCCGCTAAGGTTTATATTGGAATGCGTTATTGGCATCCCTTTACCGAGGAAGCGATCGCTAAAATTAAACAAGATGGTATAGAACAGTTAGTAATTTTACCCTTATATCCTCAGTTTTCTATTAGTACTAGTGGTTCTAGTTTCCGCGTCCTTGAAGAAATGTGGGAAACAGATACTACTCTAAAAAATGTTAAATACACTTTAATTCCTTCTTGGTTCAACAATCCTCAGTATCTCAGAGCAATGGCAGATTTAATTGCTCAAGAATTAGATAAATTTGAGAACCCTGAAGCAGCCCATGTTTTCTTTAGCGCGCACGGTGTCCCCATGAGCTATGTTGAAGAAGCTGGGGATCCCTATCAAAAAGAAATCGAAGAATGTACCCGTCTAATAATGGAAACTTTAGGGCGGAGTAATAAGCATACTCTGGCTTATCAGAGTCGTGTCGGTCCTGTAGAATGGTTACAACCCTACACTGAGGATGCTTTACAAGAATTAGCAGCCCAAGGAATCAAAGATTTAGTAGTAGTTCCTATCAGTTTTGTTTCTGAACACATTGAGACTCTTCAAGAAATAGATATTGAGTATCGCGAAATTGCTGAAGAAGCAGGAATCGAAAATTTCCATCGTGTTCCAGCCTTAAATACTCATCCTGGCTTTATTAACTCTTTAGCAGAATTAGTTATCAAGTCTCTTGACGCACCTCCTTGTACTTTTGAGGAAGTAACCCATCCTCAAGAGAATATGAAGATGTATCCTCAAGAAAAATGGCAATGGGGAATGACTACCGCAGCAGAAGTCTGGAATGGTCGTTTAGCTATGTTGGGTTTTCTGGCTCTAATTTTAGAGTTAATTAGTGGTAATGGTCCTCTACACATGGTCGGCTTAATGTAACTTTTGACGATGCAGGAAACGCGTTCGCCAAATCCCGAACTGAAATATCAAAACACAAACGCGGTTAATTAACCGCGTTTCTTAGTAAATATTAAATAGTTATGACACAATCAGACATATAATTACATTTGACTAGATTTGATCGTATTTTTATTAAATGAAAATAATACCAATTCAAATAATGTTTGCAGCAGATGATTTTTGTGTAAGGGGATTTCACCAAATGCCCTTACAGTATCTGTCCCATTCTTGTTTTTATTTTTTGGTATTAGTTTCAAATTATTATGTTTTGGAACTTAGTGGGATAGATTCTTGTTTTGACAGTCTCTTAGGTGCGTTTGACTGCGCTATCGCTCCATCAAACTAAAGCAAAGATATTCTAGTTCCACCAAGGCTTAACCTTAGCAACCACGGCTGAGTCAAAACAGCCACTAATCCTAACTACTAGAATCAAAAAGATACCAGTTATGCCAGGTTACTTTTGCTTTTTTCTTTTGTTTACGCGCTCTTGATTCTCTATCTACTAGGGTAACTTTGCGCTCTTTGCAGGTATATTTGCTCTCGCGGGATTTCAAGCCCATGCCCTCTGTAGGTTACTGAGTCTTGCGCCACCACGAAGTATCATACCATATTTCATAGACTGCTAAAGCAGTCTAACTGTTTTTCCTCTCCTTGCTAAAAGCAAGGAGTTACCAAACTGCGTTTATCATGTTTAACTTGAAAAATTTACGCAATTCACATTTCAAGGGTATTGTTCTACTAGTTTTAGTATTAGGAATTATATTTCGATTGGGGAATATAGATGTTAAACCCTATTGGGAAGATGAAATCTATACTTCAATGCGGGTTTCTGGCTATCAGTCAGAAAGGATCAAAAAAGTAGTCCTTGACAAGCCGATTCAAGTTAAGACCCTCTCTCAATATCTAGATGTCAACTCTGGTCAGTCTTGGATAGATACATCAATTGCCTTGATAAATAAACCTGAACATACCCCCTTATACTTTTTGCTGACCAGAGCTTGGGCTAAACTTTTTGGAAGCTCAATTTGGTCAATGCGGGCTTTTCCTGCTTTAGTTAGTATTTTAGCTTTGCCACTATTTTATTGGCTCGCACTCTTACTATTTGAGTCACCTACTGTCGCTAGCACAACACTTTGTCTTGCTTGTGTTTCGCCAATTATGATTCGCTACGCTCAGGAAGCGCGCCCCTACAGTTTATGGATAGTCTGTATTTTGTTATCTAGCATCATGTTGTTGAGGGCATTACGTCTTGATACAAGGCGTTCCTGGATTTATTATAGTGCCACTGTTTCATTAGCTTTTTGGACTCATCTATTGTCGGGCTTTGTTTTTCTAGTACATAGTCTTTATGTATTAATACTGCTCAGATTTTATTGGTTAATGCCAAAAACAAGGTCTTCTGAAACAACATCAGATTTATCGCCTTCGAGTAGCAATCTTTTAAATAAACAGAAATTACAACATTACTTTAAGGCTTTAGGTGTAGGCTTATTACCTTTACTGCCATGGTTTATATTGTTTCTTTCTCGTCTTTATTGGGTGCAAAAAGCTACTCATTGGCTTAATAAAGATAAACCTTTGACAGAACTTATTATTAAATGGGTTGAAAATATTACCCGTATCCTTTCTTCTCCTTTTCCAAGCCAAGACATCCGATTGTTATTTTTTGCTATACCTGTAGCTATTTTACTTGCCTGGTCAGTTTTCAGAATGATCTCAAAGAATCCCTTGCGGGGCTGGCTTTTGCCAACTCTTCTGTGCATTATCCCTTGTGGAATATTCATGGTATCAGATTTGCTTTTGGGAGGTCAAAAATCAACAATTTCTAGGTATTTATTGCCTAGCTATGTTGGTGCTTTACTCATCCTTGGCTTTGGTTTAAGTTCTAATTATATAGGGTCACATAAGTATTCTAAAAACTATGGTTTTGTTAGAGGTGTGATTTTATATTCTGTTTTGATTATTGCTATTTCCGCTTCTTGGTTTAATCTTCAGTCTCCTAGCTGGTGGGGAACAAAATTAAATTCTGAAATATCTGCTGCTGAGGCTATTATTAATACTTCAAATCAGGCAATAGTTGTCTCAGATCAGCGTTTTGGTGATTTTATGTCTTTGGCGTTTTTATTGAGACAAAGAGATTATATTTTATGGCTTAAGCCAAATCATAATCTTAACGAAGGAGCTATTGTTGACGACTCTAGATCTATCTTTTTATGGCTACCTTCTGAAAGCTTATTAGACAAAGCTAAGAATTTGGCAGATCAAAGAAAGTTGATGATTGAGCCTTTACTTAGCAATGATGTCTTTCAAATTAAAGCTGACAAAGTTGATGGGCTACCGTAATTTAGCTAAATACTGGCTAAATTCCTTAAACATCTGATAAATTTCAGGTAATCGCTTATATACTGCCATAGCTTTAAGATATATCTTGTTTGGCATTGCTGGCGTACCAGAAACGATGCTCTTAGCTGCTATTTTGTGAGTTACTCCTGATTGAGCAGTGACAATTACACCATCTCCAATAATAACTTGATTCGCTACTCCTACTTGTCCCCCCAATAATACTCCATTGCCGACTTTTACCCCTCCTGCTAAACCTACTTGGGCTGCGATCGCACAATTCGAGCCAATATGACAACTATGTCCGATCTGTACTAGATTATCTAGTTTTGTATCATGTCCAATTCTGGTTTCTCCCACCGCAGGGCGATCTACACAGGTATTACAACCAATTTCCACCCCATCTTCTAGCACTGTATAACCAGACTGTTCCATTTTGTACCAACCTAAGCCAGTAGGGACAAAGCCGAAACCTTCTGCACCAATTACCGCACCACTATGGATTACGCAGTTTGAGCCTATTTTACTTCTCTCTTGGATGGTGCAATTACTATAGAGAATTGTATTGTCGCCAATTTCTACATCGGGATATATTGTTACCTGGGGATGAATAGCAACATGATCGCCAATAACCACATTTTGTTGAATAACCACATAAGCTCCAATATAGACATCTTTGCCAATGACTGCTGTGGGATAGATAATTGCTGTGGGGTGAATTCCAGCATTAGGACGATAGGGATGATAAAATAGGGCGATCGCTTGAGCAAAAACTAATCTAGGTTGAGCTGTAGCGATCCAAGCTATTCCTCTAGCTGTTGCTTGAGCTTTTAAAGTATCATCGGTCGGCAAAATTAAAGCAGTAGCATCAGTAGTGTTAAGATACTGGGCAAATTTTCCCCCTTCGATATAGCTAATTTGTCCTGAAACTGCTTCGTCGATAGCTGCAACCCCTTCAATGTCAGGATTACAAGATCCTTGAGTAATTAAGCTATTATCTTGGGCAATGTCCCCAAGTTGTTGAATAATCTCCTGAAACTTCACCCTATTATTCCTCACTGATACTTACAATATGATTAATCATCCTGCAACAAGGTCATTATATATAGCGAGCCTCTATGAGTTTTGACATACTCACCCGCCCTGAAGGTGCGGGGATTCTGGGGTCAAGCAACACTTGCTATGTAGGAATAGTCTTACGGTGTCTTCTTGAACGAGTTGTTCATGGGGGAAACCCCCATGACCACACTCGTCCGCTAGCCCAAGAGAAGATGCGGATTCTCTTTGCAAATTTATTGCTGCGTTTAGGTCTCTTGGAATGTCCTTTGTATTGCAGCTTGGACAATCCCATTCTCTATCTTTAAGACTCAATTCTTTATTGATATACCCACAACAAGAACAGGTCTCCGAAGCTCGGATAAAATCTATCTACAAAGTGGACTGTTTTACCTTTATTATTAGCTACACATAAAAGTATTTCTAGGAAAGATGCAAAAGATAAATCACTAACCTTTCTGCCCCATAACCGTTTCATAGCCTTTAAATTTAAGTCTTCAAATATTAGTACATCGTACTTATTTGTTAACTCATGGGCTAAGTTCCAAAACCAATCTTTTCTCTTGTTAGAAATAAATTCATAAATGCGGGCTAAATTAACTTTTGCTTTATCCCCATTGTTTGAACCTTTCCTTTTGCTAGATAGATTTTTATTGGCTTTTCTTAAAAGAGAGCGGAATTGATTAAAAAATAAAGGAGATTCAATAGTAGTACCATCGCTTACCGTTAAAAATGTCTTTAATCCAAAATCGAAGCCCGCGATTTTACCCGTCACGACCCCAAAAGACTCGTCAACAAAGTCAGTTACTACTAAGATGAATAACTCACCAAGAGAGTTTCTTTTAACTGTTAAGGTTTTGATTTTACCCTTAATCTCTCTACTTAAAGTGATTTTATAGCTAAGTTTGCCTATCTTAATTCTATTGCTCCCCAATAATTTATAACCAGCTTGTTTGAGAGTGAAAGATTTATATTTTCTGGTTTTTTTGAAATTAGGTGGTCTAGTCCCTTTTTTGTTGTTTTTAAAAAATAGTTGATAGGCTTTTTCGATTCTCTGACAAATATCCTGTACGGCTTGTGATCCTACTTGCTGCCAATATTTAATTCGCTTTCTTAACTTAGCTATGTGCTTCATTAAACGATACTGGTTCAAGTGCTTACCAAACATTCTGTAGTACCGTTTATGCAAAGCGATACAATGATTATAAATACTTCCACTTGCATTAATACAAGAGTGAAGATACCTATTATTTCTTGTTTGATATAACTTGAATTTGTACGTTTTCATAATGTTAGCATTATACCAGAAAAACGACTATAATTAAAGTTATTATAACGTCCTAAAGGACGGGGCTTTAAACCCATTATCACAAGAGTAACTAAAATTGCTGTCTTACCTCTGACTAATTCTGAGAAACGGTTGTAAATTTCGTATTCACTGCGGGGGTCTAAAGCTGCTGTAGGTTCGTCTAAGACTAATAGTTGTGCTTGTTTTTCTCGTATAAAAGCTCTAGCAATGGCGATTTTTTGCCATTCTCCTCCAGAAAGTTCTGTGCCATCAAATTGTTTTCCTAACAAGGTTTGGTATTGATTTTCTAGGCGAAAAAATTAATTCTAGCCAACCCCGTATCCCTAAAGCCGAAAATGGCGATAATTCAGTTTCTATCGAGCTTTTAATCCCCCAGAAATTACTACAGTACCTTGGGATAGAGAATATTGGAATGAGCAAGCAATTCAATGAGATTGCGATCGCTAATTAATTAGATGAAGGTCTGGGGGGGCTACAAGTAGCCTAATAAGTCTTGCCCTACAAGACTTTCAGTAATTTGACCTCTGTGAAAATGAAATCAATTTTTACCCAGTTGGCGTACCTCATTAACGAGTGAATCAGGTTTTTCAGTCTCGCGATCTCGAAGAGAACGCTACGCGGTCGCTCTAATTGACCAAAAAAAATCTTTCAGAACGGGTCATCTTTTTTCAGGTCGTGTATCTACAATCCTTACTAAATAAGAGTTTAAACCTCCTCTGTAGTCCCCCCAGGATGAAGGTAACAGTTTTGATTGTTTTACTTGCCTAAACAAAATGAATCCAAATATATTGAGGTACTTCTTGCGGAAAATAGTTAAATCAGAGGTAATAAAAACTTGAAAAATCAATTTCAGAAAGTCGTGGTAGTTGGTGCTAGTCGTGGTGTTGGTGCTGCTGTAGCGGAACATATTATGCCTCGCACTACCGAACTAATTACTGTTTCTCGCTCTCCTTCTAGCATTGGTAATTGGGTAAAAGCAGATATTAGTAACAAAGCAGGAATTGAAACTGTAAATCGCGCTGTGGGTAATTCTCCCTTAGATGCACTGCTGTATATGGGGGGTACGTGGGAAACTGAGGCTTTTAGCAGTGAATATTCTTTTGAAAATTGTTCTGATGAAGATATAGTAAACGTTATCGCAGTAAATCTTTTAGCACCTATTCGTTTAGTTAAATCCCTATTACCAGTACTCAGACAAGCAACAAATCCCAAAATAATTTTTATGGGTGCATTATCAGGTTTAGATAACTTTCCTGCTAGAGAAGTAGCTAACTCCGCCTCTAAGTTTGGTCTTCGCGGTGTAGTTCATTCTCTACGAGAGGAACTCCGTAAAGATCGTATTGCAGTTACCATAATTAATCCTGGTAATATCGGTACTCCTGAAGTATTAGACGATCTCAAACAAGCTGGACAACCTGAAACAAACGCTATTCCCCTATCAGACTTAATGAACGTTATTGACTGTGTACTTTCTTTATCTCGTTCTACTTGTATCAAAGAAATTTCAATTCCTGCCATGAGTGCTAGAGGTGCGTAATAAATAATACTAAAGTTCTATGTTAGTTAGTTTTCACCCCTGGCAATTCCTCCAGTACGACGAGGATCAGCAGCAGCAGTTAAGCCATCAGTAGGATGAGCCATAGCAGCTTGAACCCCTCCAAAATACATTGAAAGTCCCTCAAATTGACGGCTAGTTAAATTTAGTGCATCCACATTTAACCCCGTTTCAAAAGCGATCGCAGGAGTATTATTAAAAACTTCAAAGTGCAATCTAGGATGGGATATTGCTTGTTTTAGAGGCATATCTAAACTAATAAAATTAAATAAGACTTGTGCTATTGCAGTAGTAATACGGGATGCCCCAGGAGAACCAATTGCTAGCACTGTGCCATCGGAGTGCCGACAGATTGTAGGTGCCATATTGGAAGTGAGGCGAGTACCAGGAGACAAGTCATGAAGACCTTGGGGATGTAACTCAATTTCTCCTAACGAATTATTCAACCATAAACCTGTACCTCCAGCCATTACCCCCGAACCATATCCAGAAGAAGCAGAAATCGAACAAGCTAAACCATCACTGTCTGCTGCGGAAATATGAATTGTGGAGGGAGATTTAGTTAACTGTTGCCAATCATCTTTAGCAGCCATTTCTAGTAAACGGGCTGCTTCTTGCTCGATTAGTTCTTCACTTACTCCTTCTAAATAGTTGCTGCGATATTCTAATACTGCCTGTTGAATCTGGGCTATTTCTTTTACTGTTGCTGCGTTCCATTGGTGTAGCGATCTCTTCGAGATCCGCTTCGCGGGGCGCTTATCCATTAACAATAGCATTGCTGCCAAACAAGTACCACCCACTGCCGGAGCAGGATTAGTAGCTATTTCCCAATCTCCAAAATTAATTATAATAGGCGATCGCTCTAGAGCTTGGTAGCAAGCTAAATCTTCAGCAGTAAGTAATCCCTCATTGGCTTGAATTTCTGCGGTAATTTTCTCTCCTAACTCTCCACGATATAAAACATCTATTCCGGCTTCAGCAATAAGCTGTAAACTCTTAGCTAGTTCAGGAAATTGAACCAGATCTTTGCAACGTAAATAACTACCATCAGCTTTATGGATGACTCGATAACTATCTCGATGCCAACCAAAAATCACTTGATGGGTATAGGAAAAATATTCTGCTGCTACTTGAGACAGAGGAAATCCTCTTGCTACCTGCTGTTGTGCTGGAGCAACTATTTCTGACCAGGGAAGATTACCATATTTTTTCGCAGCTAAATCCAAACCTGCAAATATTCCAGGGGTAGCCACAGAACCATAACCTACCATTGTACTTGTGCCACCACCATAATCAAAAAATGCCTCTTTCATGCCACTGCCAAACTTGACTGAATTCAATCCTCGTCCAGGCATCTCTGCGTAAGCATCAATCACAATTGGTTTTTCTCCCTTGCGCCAAATAGTAATAAACCCACTAGCACCAGGGGCAATAATTCCTAAGTTAACCGACATGGAGGTCAAAGTAGCAGCAATGGCTGCATCAACCGCATTACCTCCGCGATTAGCTACAGCAGCACCAGCATCGACTACAATCTGAGCATCAGAAGCAAGAATAACTTTTCGTGGCATATGAAATTAGCGTTTATCTTAAAAATCAAATTCCCAAGTAAGCGAATTTTAGCTCCTTGTATTGGATTAAATTCAAAACGTTAACAATATTAGTATATTTTAGTTACAGGTAGCTGCATCATAAATCAAACCCTTTCCGAAGATAATTACCAGTACAGCTAAAACTCCAATAGCATAGACAAATTTCAGCAGATTATACTTGTAACACTGCTTCTTTATTACTTTATGTAGATGGTATCTTAGCTCATGTTCATGTTCATCTGTTAACCTGATCGACGTTAACAGGTCTTTCCGAGAAGCAGATAAAAGCTCGTAAGACCTTATCAATCCAGATATATTCATACCAATAAATGTTAGAAACACAAAGCTAATAATCACCTTAAGATACCATGAAAATACTTTTTCAGTAGTAAGCATCCAACCCACAACAGCAATCATGCCAACTGTGTACCAATTCCAAAAGAAAAGAACCTTATCGCGGAAGTGTAAGTACAGATCAAATCGATCTTTTATGGTAAGCAATAAACAATTGGAAGAGTCAGTCTCTTGATGTTCTTTCTCGTTTGACATAATGTTGACTATTTTGTTTTCCTGCTTTGAAATAATCCTAATTATTGAAAATAGCTATAGAACAAATAATTTACTCCAGTAGGTGCTAAATAACTCACATTCCTACTGACGGAAAATAACAACAAAATTGTTAGATAATAAAAGATAAACATTACTTAGAGATTAATTAAAAAGTTTGAGAAACTTGTGAAGAAGTCAAACAATTTTGTTGAACAGGCATTTTTGATCCATTACTTTATCTGTTATTGAAGTTATCCGTAATAAGGCGATCGCCCTACGGTTGAAAGACTGTGAAGGGCGCGAACGTCTTTTCTTTAAATTCACTATTCCCAGACTGATCTAGGTACATTGAATATATAGTTAGCACATAAAAAAAATAAAACAACATGAAACAGTGGTACGAAGAATTATTTGAGAATTATGGAATGAAATACGATCGCGAGAATTTCGTCCAAGGAACAATCGGGGAATGTGATTTTATTGAAAATGAGATAAATTATAACAAAACAACGCGAATATTAGATATCGGATGTGGAACTGGAAGACACTCAATTGAATTATCAAAAAGAGGATATACCGTTATTGGAATTGATTTATCCGAATCTCAGTTAAAAAGGGCAAAAGAGAAGGCATCAGAGCAAAATTTGTCAATTGATTTTGAAAAGCATGACGCGAGAAAACTTACTTTTTTAAATGAATTTGATTTGGTTATTATGCTATGTGAAGGTGCTTTCCCATTAATGGAAACCGATGAGATGAATTTTCAAATTCTTCGGAATGCAACCAACGCTTTAAAGCCAAAAGGAAAATTAATATTTACTACATTGAACGGATTGTTTCCTTTATTCCATTCTGTTAAAGAATTTCTTGCTTCAGCAACAAAAGAAGGAAATGCAACATATAGTAATAATTCATTTGATTTAATGACATTTCGAGAGCGTAACATTATACATATTGAGGATGATTTCGGTAACAAAAAAGAACTGGAATGTAACGAAAGGTATTATGTACCATCGGAAATAACCTGGCTTTTGAAAACACTCAACTTTAAAACTGTTGATATATTCGGCGCAAAACTTGGTGCTTTTAGCCGAAATGATAAATTAACAACTGAAGATTATGAGATGTTGGTAATAGCGGAAAAGTGAAGTACCCCAACTTACTTTGTTGAAGTTGGGGGTTCCTAAGCTCAAGGCGTAACCGTCTTGATACACAGCGTTTCAACTGTCTCTTTTGCCCTATAGGGCGTTTAGATTTTGGTCGCAATTGATCCCCAACGATCATGAGATTGGGGATCAATTGCTCTATTCTGATAAAAACAAATAACTCAAGGAGCTAACCTTTGAATGTCCCAACCAGATTCAGTATAAGAGCGAGAATATAGAAAGCGATCGTGTAACCTATTAGGTCTGCCTTGCCAAAATTCAAAACTATGAGGTACAACTCGATAACCACCCCAAGCAGAAGGTAGGGGAATTTCTTGGTTGTGAAACTTGCGTTTGATCTCATCAAATTTCATCTCCAGCATTTTGCGTGAAGAGATAGCTGTACTTTGTTGTGAACACCAAGCTCCGATTTGACTGCCTCTAGGACGAGTGACAAAATATTTTAGGGATTCGGCAGTAGAAATTTTATCCGCATTTCCACAGATTTCTACCTGACGTTCTAGACCTATCCAGAAAAATAACAATGATACTTGGGGATTTTCTTCAATTTGACGCGCTTTTTTGCTTTCGTAGTTGGTAAAAAAAACGAATCCCTGGCGATCAAAATATTTTAAAAGCACGATCCGTTGTGAAGGTTGAGCGGTAGCTGAAGCTGTCGCCAAACTCATGGCATTTGGTTCTGGTAAATTGGCAGCACAAGCTTGTTGAAACCATAGTTCAAATTGCTTAAAAGGATCTGAATCGAGTTGTGAGCGTCTTAGACCTTCTAGGGCATATTCTTGCCTTAAATTGCCAATATCCATAATTTTTATCGAAAACTGGAGTTTTGTTTGAACCAGAATTTGTTTTTATCTACTATAGCGGTTTTCTAAGGCTCAAAAATTCTTTGTTTTAAGGCTACGATCACAATCAATATAAAGCTGATTAATTTGTTTGTCGCCCTTACAAAGATGATTTATTTTCCTGATCATTCTTCTGTAAGGCATCATTCCATTGCTTAGCTAAGGTAATTAAATCTGATGGCATCATCACTAAAGTCGTGGTATTATTCTCCGCGCCAATTTCAGTAAGCATTTGCAGTCGTCGCAATTCCAAAGCAGCCGGATTTCCCATAATTCTTTGAGACGCTTCGGCTAATTTTATCGAGGCTTCCTGTTCCGCAGAGGCTTTGATTAACCGAGCGCGTTTTTCTCTTACCGCTTCTGCTTCCTTTGCCATTGCCCTTTGCATAGCTAGGGGAATTTCAACATCTTTAATTTCTACCCTTTCAATTTCAATACCCCAAGGCTCAGTGATTTCATCGACAATTTCTTGGACTTTAAAATTAATCTTGTCCCGTTTTTGCAAGATGTCATCGAGGATGTTTTGACCGACCACATTGCGTAGAGTGGTCATAGCAGCTTGATAGACCGCTATATTATAATTCTCAACCCTGTTAATTGCCTTATCAGGATCTAAAATACGATAAAACAAAACAGCATTAACTCTAATGGTGACGCTGTCAGCAGTAACCGCTTCTTGGGGAACAATATCAACGGTTTTGGTGCGGATATCAACTTGGGCTTTGCGGTCAGCCATGGGAATAATCCAATACATTCCTGGTCCCTTGATTCCTTTGAAGCGACCTAGCCGAAAGATTACACCCCGTTCATATTCTCGATCAATTTTGATTCCCGCTATGCCAGAGAGAATAACTAAAGCAGCAAAAGTTCCTAGTAAAGTTTCCATATTTTGCTCTGGGATAATCTGATAACTCTATTTTAGTTTGGATAATTTTGCTCGAAGCTGTTGCAAATTACAAATCAAACTGATGCTTATAGTTATCCTTGAGATCATGGGTTTAGGTAGAGTCGAGGGAGAGTATTATCTCTCGCCCCTCTCTGTGAAATCTGGACGTACCCGTTTCCGTGTATCCAGCTTCCGAAAATCTTAGTCTTTTCGACTGTTGC
>JASJCP010000204.1 GCA_030065935.1 Xenococcaceae cyanobacterium MO_167.B27 | reverse complement strand
ATAGATGAGAGAGGAGAAAAAAATTCAGGGGGTCTTCAGCAATTAGATGGCTGCACCTACCCATTAATGGACAGGTTTCAAGACCCCCTGAATTTTAATTCCTTTTATGAAATTGCTTGGGTAAAAGGATAAAAAAACTATTGTGCAGTTTTAGTGGATTTAGAAACAAGAAAACCTGTAGATATTTTAGAGAATAGAACTAAAGACTGTTTGCGTGAATGCTTTGAAAAATGGGTCACTGAAGTCCTTAAAAATATTGAAGAAGTCAGTATAGATTTGTGGTCAGCTTATAAAAATTTAGTCCAAGAATTAATGCCAAATGCAGAAGTGGTAGCCGATAGATTTCATGTTATGAAATTAGTTAATGACGAGTTAGATACGGAAAGAAAATTAGTTAAAAGAAAGGGAGAAAAGCTCAAAAAGAAAGCCGAAAAAGAAAAAGTATTGAAGGTGATAAAAAAGAGCAAATATTGCTTATTGAAAAATGAAAAAGATTTGAACGAGTCACAAAAAGAGAAACTTAAAGAGGTCAAAAAACTTTTTCCTAAGTTAGCCAATATGCACCGCTTAAAGGAACAACTTAGAAATAGTTTTGAAAAAAGCGATTCTGAATTAATAGGATTATTGAATTTAAGTGATTGGTTGCGAGATGCTGCTAAAGATTTTCCTCATAGTTCTGCGACCATAATTAGATGGCTTGGGGAAATTATTGGTTACTTTAAAAATCGAACTACTCAGGGAATAGTTGAAGGCATTAATAACAAATTAAAGTTAATAAAGCGTAAAGCTTATGGCTTTTAAAATTTCGATAATTTTCGTTTAAGAAGTTTATTATCTTTCTGACTTTTCATATTAATTTAGCATGATGAAATCGGAAGAACCCATAAAATTAATAGTTTGTCAACTAAATTAATATGCGTTTACCCTGATTTTAAATTTATGTTCCCTGCACTTATCTCAGAGCGATCGCGCAACCAATATTGCGCGATCGCTCTGAGATAATCATCTAAAACTTTATCAAAAAATATACATTTAATTTTGCTTAAGTACTTATATCCCCTGGCGCGATCCTAGAAGATGCTGCTATTGGAGCTGCTGGAGGAACAATTCTGGGTGAAGTTTTTGGAGATGCCGATGTAGGAGAAATTCTCGCTGGTGCAGCAGCAGGAGTAGTAGTGGGTAATGTTACTGCTGATCGAGTTGTAGTCATTGAGCCAAATGCACCCATCGTTTTGTATGATAACTAATTAGGCCTAAAGCTAGGGAAGCTGCAAAATCGGCAAAGTAGCTAAAAGCGTTGTCTTATCTAGCTTCTGGCTGTGATACTCTTGAATCGATTAAACTTCAAATAGTTCCGAGTTTTGGTGGTGTCGGCACTTTTCCAGGGAAATTGTCAATATTCTTTGAGTTTTCTGATAGTTTTCTCAGGGAATGTTACTAAGATAAGGGAAACAGCGTCAAAATAAAAAGCAGGAAATCTACTTCGTAAGAAGCAATTCGATTGAGGAACTAAAAATTAGTAGCGCGAATTTTTTGAGAAAGATTTAAGATAAGTCAAAAAAACAGAAGTCAACGAATACTATCTTTATTCATTGATTAATAAAGAGTTGTTTTTCTGATTCAATTGCTGCAAAATATCGCCTAATTCTTGTTGATAGCGTCCATATTCAGCCCAATTTCCTTGACGTAATGCTTCCTGTGCTTTTTGATATGTTCTAAGAGCGGATTCGATTAAAGTTAAATCCTTCTCAGTTATGGGACTGCTAAATCTTTTCTCAAGTTGTCTTGTTCCAAAAATAGCTGACAAAGATTGTTCGAGATTTTTCTCCATTACTACTGCTTTGTCATAGGCGACAATCACCCGCTTTAATGAGGGTAACTCCCCTTGTTCTGCCCGCAGATAGACTGGTTCGATGTAAAGTAAAGACTGCTCGATGGGAATTACTAATAAATCCCCCCGAATCACTTTCGATCCTGCTTGACTCCATAAGGTAAACTGCATAGAAATTTTTGGTGTTTGGTCGATCCGTGCCTCAATTTGCCTAGTGCCATAAACTAATTTATGTTTGGGAAAGCTGTAGAGCAACAATTTACCATAGTCTTCACCATTGGAGCGGGCTGCCATCCAAGCGATCGCATTATCTTTTTTCGCAGGAGTAAAGGGCAAAATTAAAATAAATCCCGCTTTTTGCTCTCCTGGTAGTTTCACCATCAGATAGTATGGCTCGACAACCACTTCATCCCCTGAGTAGATTTGCCGAGGAAAAGCCCACAAATCTTCCCGATTGTAAAATACTTCTGGATCGCTCATGTGGTAGGACAGATAAATTTTTGCTTGGAGTTCAAACAAATCGTGAGGGTAGCGAAAATGAGCTTTAATTTCAGAGGGAATAGCATCTGGCGAGATAAAAAGTTCGGGGAATATTTGGCGGTAGGTAGCCAAAACAGGGTCATCTTCATCTACCACAAAAAACTGTATTGTGCCATCGTAAGCATCTACCACTACTTTTACTGAGTTACGGATGTAGTTAACCCTGCTGCTTTGAGGGAGAATTTTCTTGACCACAACTGGCTCAGAATAGGGATAGCGTGAGCTTATTGTATAAGCATCCACAATCCACTGCAATTTCCCATTAATTACTGCTAGATAAGGATCGCGGTCTAAGTGCAAAAATGGCGCGATCTGCTTAATTCTTTGAGGAATCTCCCTATAGTAATGAATGCGTGATTGGTTGGTAAAGTAGTTAGAGATTAAAATTTGCAGACTGTGTAGGTCATAAGCATAGGCGAATCTGCGCCAAATCGAAGAGAGAGGTACGCCACCTTTGCCCTTATAGTTAGTAAAAGCATTGGCATCCCCCAGAGGATAATCAAATTCAGGAGTTGTAGTACCTGTGAAGATATAATTATCGGTTTCTTCTCCATAATAGATTGCGGGCTGAGAGATTTCTAAATCTACGGTGGATACAGGAGGAATATTTTTGAGATAGAGTGAGGGTAAACCATCGCTAGTGACTCGATTGACAGGACTCATTACCAAGCCATAACCGTGGGTATATTTCAACCGTTGATTAACCCAAGTTTGCGCTTCTTGGGGAACTCGCTCAAAAGCTAATTCTCTTGCGGAAAGCATTACCTGTTGGTAGTTTCCGTTGAGATGATAGCGGTCTATATCTACATCCCTAAATTTGTAATAAAGGCGGATTTCCTGAAGTTGTTGATAGGTCCTGAGTAAGGGGCGGTAGTCCCAAAGACGAATGTTATCAATTGTCGATTGATTATTAGCTAAAGATTGAAGGTTTAAATTAGCCTCAGCAGCATAGTTCTGACGCTGTACGTCATCCAGGTGGTAAGCAGCCTGAGTAAATTTGATATTGTGTTCGATGTAGGGTTTTTCTTTGGCTAATTCATTGGGATTGACGATAAATTGCTCCATGAACCAAGGATAGAGATAATTAACCAACAACAAAGTCACAAAAAACAAGCCAATACCACTTAAAGGTAAGGTAAGTTTCTGCTGCTTAGTGGAAACTATTAACAGGACTGCTATCAACAAGGCTAAAATACTTAATACTTGATATGCTAAAAGCCTGGCATGAACATCGGTATAGCCAGCACCAAACACTACACCTTCAGGGGAATAAAGTAGCTGGTAACGAGCCAGCCAAAAACCCCAAGCCCCTAAAAAAGCGATCGCTGATGCCAGTAAACTGAGATGAACCCTGGCATACTTACTGATTCTAATTCCCCTTCTCCCAAGACGATATGATGAAATCGACCCATTGAAACCATAAACGAAACAAGAGGTGATCGCTGATGAGACAATCAGTCCCCAGAGCCAATAGTAAACAGTCTCATAAAAAGGTAAACGAAAAACATAAAAGCCAATATCTTGTCCAAAGATCGGCTCACTGCTCCCGAAAAAGGAAGAATGCAGATATTTTAAGACTATCTCCCAAGCATTAACACTAGAAAAAGCTGCCATTAAGCCGACTAGACTTACCACAATTACCACGAAATAATTAACAGCCCTTCTGCTATAAATGTGCCAGCTATCATCGATTATCAAACCCAAGCTGCTCTTCCCCTTGCCTCTGGTTGCCAGCCAATAGTTAACCCACAAAAATAAAATATAGACAACTAAGGTGATAACCCAAATCAGAATTTGCCAGGTTAACCTTGTCCATAAAACCTGAGAAAAACCTACAGTATCAAACCACCAGATTAGAGTAAGTAAGTGAATTACTGTACCAGATACAGAAAATCCTACTACTGCTACCAAAAAAGCGAGCGCAATATAAGCGGGGGAAAGCTTCATATTCAGGTTAGTCATAGGTCATTAAATCCTATAGGCATCTGACCAATCACTTAATAATTCATGGGTTGGTTGATGCTCCCGAAAGAGCGAGGTATTTGCTCCCACTACTGAGTATTTGTGATTTCTAGAGCAATTTTTTCTTATAGGGTGCTTTGGTTTTTGTTTGCTGGGGCTGGCTTGGATAGTTGTCATGAAACTCATCTTCTGTAGTTGAAGCTATTAATGTAGGTTGCTTCATTTTGAGAATAGGACAATAGTTTGAAGAAGCTGTGAGGATTTATTGATTTCAACTGTCCCGTTCCATATGGGAGTCTATTTCATTTCTAATCTGTGACCATTCGATTACATCAGAAGAGTGCTGCTGGGAAAATAAATTACCTTTTTGAGGTAAATCTATTAGTTTGGCTTAGTTCATCTTAATGTAATTTTTCATCAATAGAACTCTTTGTTAAAGCACACTTTTTGCCATGTTGGCGAGCGCCTGTTCTGTAGTCTTGGGTAGATAATAATATTTTCCCGCAGCCATTTGGGCAAGTTCTTGGGTTAAGCCAGAGGAAATAAATTTATTTTCGCTATCAATCACCAGGAGTTGCATCCCCAATGTCCGAATTGCCACTGCAATCTCTAGTAGTTCTTCTTTAATCTTGGATTTCTCCATTTCAACTAGGGGTTGCCCTAGTGATCGAGATAAGGGGATGTTCGCTTTGCCATCGGTGATCAGAGCAATTACCACTTGCCCAATATCCTTGGATTGTCGGGCGTTTTGTCCCATCCGCACTGCTTGAGCTAACCCATGAGCCAGGGGCGAACCACCACCACAGGGAAGACTCTCCAGACGACGACGGGCAGCAGTAATCGAGCGGGTGGGAGGCAGCAGCACGTCAGCCTGTTCACCGCGAAAGACAATCAGAGCAATCTGGTCGCGGTGGCGGTAGGCTTCTCCCAACAGTTGAAGCACTGCACCTTTTGCCGACTGCATCCGATGTAGTGCCATCGAACCAGAGGCATCTACCACAAAAATGACTAAAGCTCCAGCTTTACGTGCTAGCCGTTTGACCCGAATGTCATCTTCTTCAATAATTACCCGTCGCTCTGGCTGAGCTTGACGACGTGCCTTTTGATAGGGAGCTGCTGCGCGTAAGGTTGCGTCTACTGCCACCCGCTTTATAATTCCTTTGGGAAACATCGGTTTGACATAGCGTCCCCGATCTTGAGAGAAGATTATTCCTCGTCCTCCTGCCTTTCCTTGGCGACGGTGCGCCATCTGAGCAAAAGAGAGAACAGATGGATCGAGCATGACCCCTTCTGGGGCTAAGATAAACTCTTCGGGAATGTCAACGGATTCGAGTTCGAGTTGCTCAGGGGTTTCTGGAGTTTCAGTGCCAGTGGGTGGGGTTTCTTCGGGCAGAGGTTCGGGACTGGGTGGCAGTGGCTGTTCTGGGGGAACTTCGGTGACGAGCGCCCGAGGCACGATCGCCAGTTCGACTCCACAGCGCAAGTCTTCCGCATTCACTGCTAACCGTCCGTTTAGGGCAGCATGAGCTTTGGCAATCCGCGTGGCAAACAATTCCCCTCGATGTCCTGATAGCTGTCCCAGAATGGCTTCCTTCACTAGATATTCAATTTGCTCGGTGGCGATCGTCACCTGCTTCAGCCACGAGCGTGCCAGCACGATCTGGGTTTTGAGGTCGTCCAGCTCTTCAGCGTACTGGCTCAGAAAATCTCTAGGAGATTCCTTGTAGCGAACCACCCGCTCGACTGCTTCGACCCGAGCATCAACTTCCAACACTTCGTCAGCAGATAGAACGCTCGCAAATCGATCGAGCAAATGTGCCCGCAGGTCTCCTTCCGCTGGGTTGTAGGTGGCAATAAACAGTGGCTTGCAGGGATGTTGAAAACTAATACCTTCTCGCTCGATCTGATTGTATCCTTCTGCTAAGATGGTCAGTAGCAGGTTGGTAATGTGTTCATCCAACAAATTTATTTCATCCACGTAGAGTACTCCCCGATGGGCTTCTGCCAGAAGTCCAGGTTGAAAAACGGGTTCTCCGCGCTCGATAGACTGACTGACATCCAGTGAACCGAGTAAGCGGTCTTCTGTCACACCTAACGGCACCTGAATGAAGGGAATGGGAATAAGTTGGGTGGGAAGGGAAGCAAAAAGAGAGGAGAACTTAGAGCGCGTTGCGTCGTCCCATTCTTCTGAATGGTTAGGGTCGCAGTTACAACAAGACCCTGGGATTACCTCTATGGGAGGCAATAGTGCATGGAGGGCGCGTGCCATGACCGATTTAGCCGTTCCTCTTCGTCCTGCAATGATTACACCCCCCAATCCTGGATCGACGGCAAGCAACAACAGAGCTAACTTAATCGCATCCTGCCCGACAATTGCCGTTAATGGGAAGGTAGAAATAGTAGAAACACGATTTAACTCAGATATGACTGTCATAGGCAGGATTGAGTCACACTGACTCAAGGATGAGAAAGAATTGTCACAGACTGGTTAATCACCTTTTCATGTTGACTTTTTTTAACCCTCGTAAGCAACGAATAACATAGGAGAAGCAGGATTACACTGAGTAGTAATAATACTTAGTTTCACTACTATTATCTCACTCAGAGACTGGAAAATTATCATTGTTTGAATATGCTTGCATTTTTGATCGCAGAACGCGATCTAGATCAATGACTAACAATTTTTACCAACAGAAAGAATTACTTCCTGCCAGTAAAATTGGGTAGGTTGACATGAATCTGTTTGCTCCCCATCAGAATCATTAAATAAATTTCCGAAATTTGGTAGCTGAGGTATCTGCACTCATCCACTCCCGTGGCTCTAACTTGTAATAGCGTTTTAGTTGATTGTAAAGAAGGGGATGGTGTTTAGCCATTTGTCTGGCTTTTTCAAAAAAAGTCTCTGTGGCAACGGCAAAGAATTCAGCAGGGTTAGTTATGGCATACTCATCTATAACTGTATATGCACCTCGTTTCACATTTTTAATTAATTGCTGATATTCTCCTGTAAAGACTTTTGCCCAACTATCATAATCTGACTTGTGTTCTAGAATGGGTACTCCATTAACAGTTCCACTTTCACTGTCTAGCTGATGGGCTTTCCTCGTGGAGAATTACATTGTGTCCGTCCTGCCAATTCTGTATATCATATTTAACTTGCGACCACGATAGTATAATTCTATCTCTACTCCAGGACTCCCCTAATCTTACTACGAAGCTTTCTTGGACAATGTAGTTGCTTACAGCGGAAACCTGTTTGACGACATAAGCACTTGGGTAAACCAAAATCTCATATAAAGTCCGCTTGATTACTTCCCATAAAACCTTTGTGCTTTTCTTTGCGTCTTTGCGTCTTTGCGAGAGTTTAAACACAGTTGGTATCCCCAGTTTTTTAGGAACTGATTTAACGGACTTCATATCACAAAGCTTTGGGTAATATTCTCCTCTTTCATTCAACAGCAGCTCTCGCGGAAATAGCAGCAATAGTGAGCTTAATTTCTTCAGTAATTTGTAATCCACCACATCCGACAAACTGTTTTTCCGCGAGAATGACATTGACATGACCCTGAAGTCGTTTTCTTAGTGACGGTGGAAAATGTTTATAGAAAATAAGATTTTGCTTAATAATAGCCTCCCAATGTAAGGGAAAAGGTTTCTCTTTAATTGCTTGACGACGAAGTTTAATGAGAGCAGGCACTAGCCAAATCAAGGCGATAATCACCATCAGAGTTAACCCGAAAATGACGACTTTAATAAGAACGCGCTTTTTCACTGCTAGTTGGGGGTAATGGAGCAGTATCTGTGGTCTTCCGCTCTCATTACTAGCTGATATCATACTATCTGAGGATTTATATTTTGGGCGACACTAGCTCATCGATATTTTCCCGCACAATTAAAACCGAGCAAGGAGCATGGTGAGTTACATAATTACTTATACTGCCCAGAAACATTTCTTTTAGTCCAGTTATACCTCTACTACCTAATATGATTACCTCCGCTGCCCATGTTTGCGCTAATTCGCAAATATTACGCCCTGGATAACCAAAACTTTGCCTAAATTCCGTCTTAACTGCTGCTTTCGTTGCTTCTTCTGTCAGCGACTGTAATGATTCTAATCCTTCTTGTTGCAATTTCTGCCAGTGTTTTTGATAAAAGTTAACCGTAGATTTGTCTATCGTCTCTGATTCTTGAGCATAGTACCTAAACGGACTTGGATAATTCTTTTCTTGAGACGATAAAACTTGCAGTAACATCCAGCTCGCCCCTGTTGTTTTCGCCAAAGACATCCCTGTTTCAAAGACCTTCCTGCTCCTTTTAGAATTATCTATGGCTAGCAAAATTTTGTTAAACATCTCGATTGCATTTGGCATTAATTCTTGGACTAAATTTTTATAAGCTGACCACAAATCTATACTGACTTCTTCAATATTTTTAAGGACTTCAGTGACCCATTTTTCAAAGCATTCACGCAAACAGTCTTTAGTTC
>JASJCP010000203.1 GCA_030065935.1 Xenococcaceae cyanobacterium MO_167.B27 | reverse complement strand
CATAGTCTGTTGGGCAATATCGGTATTCAGCAACCGATAGTTTTCATTCGACTTGCAGATATGATAGTTAGATTCGTAAGTCAGACGTTTTCTCTCCTGAAAGAAATATTGTCTGCACTCATACAACGCTACATTAAAAAGATTCTTGCTCAAGCGCGTCAGGGCAGTCAGGGCATCAAATTCCTGTTTGCTAAGTCGTCTAAGTTGATTCTTTTGAGTAGCGTACATACAAATTACTTTCGCAATAAAATTAATATTACCGCGAAAAGTATTTTTTGTACAGCTTTAGATATAGAAAACAAGGAGGTCGCTATCGCTCCATTTAATTTATTGGCGCGGTTTTCCTCCCCATATCTAGAAGCTAGAGGTATCCAAACCGCGCATTAAGTTGATGAAACCTATTTTCAAGTCAAAAGTATCATCCCATAACAAGTATACTCAACTACTAATTACTTTAATTGCTAACTTTGTACTTGCCCCTTTTCTGAGAGGTAATATTGGCGAATTAGCTCTTTCCTTAATCTCTCTCTACGCTATTATCATTATTGTCAGGACTTTTTCTCTCAAACCAAAATTTTTCAAGCTGTATAGCAGTATTGCCTTACTAACATTCCTACTAGAAATTGTCGGCAGGAGCGAATTGCATAATCTTTCGACAATAGAATTGTATGACCTTTCGACAATAGCATTTGTACTTTTAATTCAAGTAGTTTATATTCTTTATCTAGGAATAGCAGCTTATCTAATTTTGCGCGATATTTTATTATCTCAACAAGTAACAATTGATACTATTCGTGGTGGTATTTGTGTTTATTTATTAATCGGTTTTGTTTGGGCATTACTTTATGGAATGACTGCTAGTTTAGACAGTAATGCTTTTTCTCAACCAATTATTGAGATCGATTCTTATGGTAGAGCCATTTACTTTAGTTTTACCACCTTAACTACCCTTGGTTATGGAGATATTATTCCTGTCAGTCCTTTAGCTAAAATGCTGACTAATCTAGAAGCTATTATCGGACAATTGTATCCAGCAATCTTAATAGCGATTTTAGTTGGTGGTTATATTTCCCAGAGAAGCAAATAGTTTGGGGATTGCGATCGCCATAGAAATCTATAGATGCTATAATTCTTACCATAATCTTACTTATTGTTCCTTCATGGTGAAAGTGTTCTTGTCGTCCCAAAAAAAACAACTGCAAAGTTTGAAGGTTCAATTTTGCTTATTCCAAATTTTTCAACTATTCCAAGCTCTAAAGATGAGTTGGTAGATGGACAAAAATGGCTGTTTCCCAAATCAAAAAAAATAAACTCAGACGTTGATCTAACCAAAATCTGTACTGAAGTCCATTCATCTTGGGTAAATAATTTTAATTTTGTAAAAGAACAAAGTTCCAATGGTAGTATCGAAAATTTTGGACTTAGACTTCCACAGCTTGGTGCGCTTCATGCTTGTTTAGCACATTGGACTGTAACAGAAGAAATTGGCACGATAGTAATGCCTACGGGGACAGGCAAAACGGAAACAATGCTAACTTTACTAGCATACGAAAGACTAAAAAAACTTTTTTTCTCCAAGGGTTTCCAGATTTTCCTAAAGATATTCCGCTACAAAACATTTATCCAAAAATGAGTACAGTAGTTTATAAGACTTGCTGTGATAGTTGGACACCTAAAGCAATTCGTCAATCATTTAAAGAAGAAGACTTATTGATAGAACCAACAATTAATCCTCAAGAAAAAGTTGTTTTAATAATTACTTGCCAAAAAACTTCTGTAGGGTGGGGACGCACAAAAAATATTCATGATATCGTTCACCATCTTTACTTAGCCTTTTGGGATGAGCGACAAAATCTTCTATTTATAAACAGCACCAATAATAAGAGTTTCCATACTGAACTTGCTAAAAATATAGCAGGAGCAGATGTTTGTCGTATTCAAGGAGAAGATATCTATAGATGTTTACACAATGTTAAACGCTCAACACTATCTAATCTTGGGCTTCTCCACTTACACAATCGAGCTAAATCATTCACAATGCACTCTGGAAGTGATATAAAAGAGGGTCTTAGCAGAGCATCAATAGATAATAGAATCAAATCTAATCTATTTACTAGGGGTTATGAAGATGGTGAAAAAATAACCATTGGTGGTTCTCATAAAGGTAGAATTTGGTCTCATCAAATTGCAGATGATATTTCTGAATGGGTGGAATGGTGTAAACATATTGGAGCAAAACTTCTTGATAGTTCTATTTCTACTGAACAAATTTTAGAACAGTCAATTATTCCAGAAAAAATTAGCGAAAGACCGAATCTAGTTCCAATTGCTATTGATTGGTCTCCTTATTTTTATGCAAGAAGTGATGAAGCTGTGCAAATAGAAATTAATGGAACGGTAGAGTCATTCTACTTGGCTGAGTTGACAATTACTACATTTAGCGATCAAGGTTTCCTCTGCTTTAGTATTTCCCTTGAAGGAGTTCAGATTGAATACGAAATTATATTCAAGGAAAATATAGTTACATATATTCAATTAGATAATGCTGAAGTAAATCTTTGTGTATCAGATAAAAAAGAGTCTTTATCAAAATGGTTTCAGGTTGAGCCTCCTATTATTAGATTTGAAGATACTTCTGTTCTTAAGTATGACGAGATTTATCGTCCTAAGAACAACAGAGAACCTTACGATAAATCAAAAATTGAATGTTGGCAATGGAAAGATATCGATATAAAAAAAGAATCTCAATATAAAGCAAACGCTAGTTCTAATAATCTTATTCTTCGACAAGACTCAATCCAGCATAAAGTAATTGAGAGTTTAGAACAAGAAAACGATATTGTATTCGATGATGATGGAGCAGGTGAAATTGCCGATATAGTTACTTTGAAAAAAGACTCTACATTATTAAGTATTTCGTCAAAAGATAAATTAGAATTTACCATGCTCGATAATCTGTTTGAATCCTAATCTAATGATAGTTGATTGTTATGAGTATTAAAGCTGAAGATAATCCTCATTCTGCTGCTTGAAAAATTGCATCAGTAGTCAATTCCAGTTCGGGAAAAACAAGAGATATTAAGCGATCGCCTTTGACAAACTTTTCCATCTGATATTCCCCTTCAATTAATTTGCAGATAGTAATAGTTGGTTGCTTGGGTTTGCCAATGTGTCTTACTGCACCTAAAGCACGATAATCCACAATCCAATATTCAGCAATTTCCATGGCTTCATATTCAACAAATTTATGTCCGTAATCATCTCGCCAATTTGTACTAACCACTTCAATTACCAAGGGAACAGTTTTGCCATTTTGAATCACTGATGATTTATTCCATAAGGGTTCATCTTTGATTTTTTCTCGATTAATAACTGCTACATCGGGTAAATATCCAGAACGAGGTGCAAGGGGTTTGAGTAAGCAGTTTTTGGGAATTGAATAGGGTAGATTGTGTTTGCGAATCTCAAAGTTTAACTCTGCAATCAAAAAGCCACTAACATCTTCGTGAGAACCTGTTGGTAACATCTCAACAATTACACCTTCAATTAATTCGTAACATTTATTGTCTTCTGGATACCATTCCAGAAATTCTTCAAAACTCAAAGATTTTGTTTGTGACGCAACCATTTTTAACGCCTCGCGATCGCTTTTTCAAATTTTACTTTTTATTTTTTCTCAAGTCTTACATCTGATGAAACAATTTGACGCACTTTCTCACACATCATAGCGCAAGAAAAAATGATTAATTCTGAGTCTTATGGCGATCGCAAAAAAATTGTGACTCTACTAGAGATACGTAGATTCTATTAGAAAGACTGATGATCAATAAATAATTCAGTAAAAAATCAATCAGACTCAGATAGAGACTATAGAATAGCTGCAAGAAATATCTTTCTCCTTTTTTGATGTCTGCTGATGAGTCAACTAATAACCCCACTTGAAGAATCCCAGGAAAAAGACGATGCCCCAGATCCCAAGCGGGCATCGTCTTTTGCTAAGTTCTTTTTTCTGAAGACAATATTTGCGATTCTGCTATCTTTGCTGATGATCGTAGGTGGAATATTAAGTACAACTTCAATGGTCAAAGAAGGTAATCCTGATATTAATGTTGCGATCGCCACTATCCAAACTAATTGGGGTGGTGCTGACCCTGAAACTATTGAAAATCAAGTCACAGACAAGATTGAGAAAGAATTAAAATCTCTTAAGGGTTTAAAGGATTTAAGTAGCGCTTCTTTTGATGGTTCGTCATTAATTCAGGTGGAGTTTGAAGCAGAAGCACCCATAGCGGAATCAATTGCTTTAGTAAGGGCAGAAGTAGATGAAGCCAAACCAGAAATCGCCAGTGAAGCAGATGAACCGAAGGTAGAACAGATATCGACTCAGGATACTCCTGTATTAACAGTAGGATTATATGGGGATATTGATTTAGCAGTATTGAGTAAGGCAGCCGAAGATATAGAAGATATTTTAGAAACTGTCCCTAATGTCCGCAAAGTAGATTTGAGTGGTAATCGGGAAGAAGTAATCCACGTTCAGCTTATCCCTTCTCGTATGATGACTATGGGAGTGTCTGCAACCCAGGTAGCCAATGCCATTCAACAGGCAAACCGAGATTTACCTTGGGATCAGATTGAAAGTGATGAAATTGGCACACAGTTACGCTATTACGGTAGATTTCGCAGTTTAGAGGATTTACGTAACTTACCCGTAACCCGTTTAGGGGATGAACAAGAAGGGCGAGTAGTAAGATTACAAGAAGTTGCGGAAGTTAGGCGAGATTTAGAAAGAGAAAAAAATCGGGCTTTTTTAAGTTCCAATGGAGAGGATTTTCAACCAGTTATTACGGTAGATATAGTTAAAGTTCCTGGTTCAGATACGATTAAAGTTATTGATGATTCCTTAGCAGCGATCGCCACAGCTAAACAAAATCCGAGTATTTGGCCCTATGGAATGGAATATCGGGTAATTAATAACGATGCCGATCAGATTAATAAAGACTTGCTCAATGTATTTAATAATGCTTGGCAAGGGGTTTTAGGGGTTTTTATTGTCCTCTTATTTGCCTTAACTTGGCGAGAAGCGATTATTGCTGGTTTATCCATTCCTTTAACTTTTTTGGGAACTCTGGCAGTATTATTTTTATTCGGTTTCACCCTCAACAAAATGGTGCAAATCGGTATGATTTTGGCACTGGGGTTACTAGTGGATGTATTCATTCTGATGATGGAGGGAATGCACGACGGTATCTTTGTGGAAGGGTTGAGTTTTAACCAAGCTGCCTTGAAAACAGTTAAAACCTATGCTGTACCAGCCTTTTCTGGTCAATTAACTACCATTCTTGCATTAGCTCCTTTGATGGCAATTAGCGGGACGATGGGTAAATTTGTCCGCCTGATTCCGATTACTGCGATTGTATGCCTGTTACTTAGTTATATCATTGCTTTGCTGGTAGATATTCCTCTGTCTCGCTATTTATTGGGCAATATTAAAACCAAAGGTCAAAAAAGTAAGATCGATCGCCTGACAGAAAAAGTTTCCGAACAATTCCGTAACTGGAGTTTATCTGCAACGATCCGCAATAAAACTACAGCTAAGATTTGGGCATTAGGTGCGATCGCTTTATTTATCACTTCAACTATTTTGGTAGGAACTGTCCCTTCTAGTCTCTTTGCTGAAGGGGACGGACGTAAGTTAAGCATTAATATCGAACTACCGCCTACCACTACTCTGAATAGTTCCCAAAAAGTAGCGGATGAAATAGGGGAATTATTGCGAGAGAAAGATTATCTAGAAAGTGTAATTAAGTTAGTCGGACAAAGGAGTGGCTTAGTTCAAGAAAGTGGACTTAAACCGAATAACGGTAATTATTTAGTTGGTTTTTCGGCTATTTTTACTCCAGAAGAGGAAAGAGAACAGCTTTCTTTTGAATATATAGATGATTTACGGTCAGAATTAAATACAGCACTACGTCAGTACCCAGGAGCATCTCTAGTAGTTAATGCCCAATCTACAGGAGAAGGAGGCGACCCCATTGAAATTGAACTATCGGGTACAGATATGGATGAGTTACGCCGTATCTCTGGAGAAGTGCAATTGGCACTAAGACAAATTAATGGGGCAATAGATGTACGAGATGATTTAGGTGCATTACGACCAGATATTAAGTTGCGTCCCCGTCGCGAAGCAATGAACTTTTATGGCATATCTGATGATGAGTTAGCTAACCAAGGACGCTATATGATGACCGATAATGATATTGGTGATTTTCCTATCGGTGGTGGAGAAGAAGATTTAGAAATTCGCCTCAGTACCATGTGGGCTTCCCGTGATGGAGGAATTGGGGGTCCAACTCGTCGCGATGAATTGTTAAGCATTCCCCTGTTTAATAACAATGGAGAAAATATTACTGGTAGTCAGGTATTAGAAGCAGAATTTGGTAATGCACCTTTATCTATTACTCATAAAGATGCTCAACGTACAGTTACAGTTTTAGCAAAAAATAAAGGTCGTACCGTAGGGGAAATTGTTGCCGAGTTTGAACTCAAATTAGCAGAAATGAAAGGAAAATGGGGTCAAGGTTATGACTATAAATTTGCGGGAGAATTAGAAACCCAAGGAGAAACTTTTGCTTCGGCAGGACAAATGGCAATTGTTGCCCTCTTTCTCGTTTTTTCTGTACTAGTAATTCAATTTAGTTCCTTTACTCAACCATTTATTATCATGTTGGCAATTCCCTTTGCCTTCATTGGTACATTTCTTGGCTTCTTTCTCTTACAAATTCCTATTTCTTTCCCTGCGGTAATTGGGATTATTGCTCTTACTGGAATTGTGGTTAATGATGCGATCGTGATGATCGAAACTATGAACTCTCATCGAGCAAAAGGTATGAATGTTCGTGACGCAGCAGCTAGAGGTGCAGCCGATAGATTACGTCCAATTCTCACTACTAGTATTACTACTATTGTTGGGGTAATTCCTTTAGCTTTAAGCGATCCTACTTGGTTTCCCTTAGCCAGCGCGATCGGTTTTGGTTTGGTTGCTTCTACTCTGATTGCTTTAATAGTTATTCCTTGTCTATATTTATTACTCACACCAAGCAAAGCGTAAGCAATGACTATCATTACAAATTTTTTGCATTCTATTGTCAGCCAGAATTAGTTTTTCTGAGCCATTTGCCAATTAATTTGAGTCCATTTGTAATAGCTAACAGTTTTTCCTTGTTTCTAAGCCACAAATTCCAGTATTTTTAAAAATAAAAGAAGACGAGCAACACCTATTTTTTCCCCATAATCTCTCCATTCTTCCTTTCAGAATTATAGACACTACAATCACGCTGTGGGTTTGGCAACAGTCCACGAGAAAGGCTATAAGTAATAAGTAATATTACAATTAGGGACACATATAGTTGTCGAGCGCGATAAATTAAAGTATATAACCATTTTTAAATAACTCTTTTTAACGATCTAAAGTACGGACAATAAATTTTCCAATCAATCACGCTCCTACTAATTACGCTCCTACTAACTAGAGATTGAGCTTGATTGCCTTTTGCTAGAGAAATTGAAATATAAAAGCCGTTTTAGGAGAATATCAGCGATGGAAACTAAACTTAAATTTAGACCCATTCACTTTAATTGGGTTGCTATTCATCCTCAACCTATTGGTGTGATTCATTTCATTGGCGGTGCTTTTTTTGGAACTTTCCCCACTATTTTCTACCGCTACATAATTAGGCAATTGTTTCAACAAGGCTATACTATTGCTGCTTTACCTTTTAGATTTACTTTTCGCCATTGGTCAGTCGCCCTCACCTTAGTCCGAGATCAAGAAGAACTAAGAAAGGCAATTGCAGTAGAAGCAAAGCGATTAGGTTACGAATACAAGATCTACGAAGAAGAACCAATCTCCCAAAATCCCAACCATTTTTGGTTAGCTCATAGTGTCGGATGCAAATATATTGCGCTTCTAGAACTTTTAACTGAACTAGAAGATAGAGAAATTCAAGAGTTTTTAGGGGACTGTGTTGGGAGTGAGCAATCTCAGCAGATTGAAAATAGTTTGAGAGGAGTTAACCTCAAAGATATCTCCCTCAAAAATCAACCTTTAATACTATTAGCACCTGTTATTGCTGGAATTGAGAGTGCAATACCTGTTCCTGCTTTAGCCGAACTCATTAAAAAACTCGGTTTGGATGTCCAACCGAATGTTAAAGAAACTCGCTGTTTGATTAATAAAAGCAGTTTATTCAAACTTACAGCAGCGATCGCTTTTAGTAAAGATAAGATTGCTTCTAACCCCGAAATAGACAAAGAAGGCGAACCTAAAGGGACGGTACAGTGGCTACAAAAACACGTACCCTCAATCAAATTTTCCGAACTACTGAATCGTCAACATCTTGCTCCTCTTGGTTTTCGCTCTGGAGATAGTCAACTAGCAGATGAAATCATTAAATTGCTGAAAATAGAAACTCAACAACTTGAAAGCATTTAGGCTCGGGAAGAATGATGAGTAGGAACTTATTTCAGTTTAAAGAAGCATTGACAGGAGAGATACAGAAAATGAAACAAACTAATGACTTATGAAGCTTTTTAGCTGAAAAATAATTTATTTAGCTCAATCTCAAAACAGGAGTACTATGTCAAGATGTTGTTTATAGATCGCCTCAAAAGTTGGGCGTTAAAGAACACTAATATCTGAACTTCCGATTGAGAAAAATGACGAAAGCCCTGATTTAAGGTAGTTGTAGCGATTTTTCAACTACCTGTTACTGGCTACAATTGCTCGCGCTTGCTCTGATGAAGGGGGTTTGAGGAAATTGCACCTATGTAGTTTT
>JASJCP010000038.1 GCA_030065935.1 Xenococcaceae cyanobacterium MO_167.B27 | reverse complement strand
GTGTCTTTAGATAAAATGTCTGTGGTAGGCGATCTGACAGGGGCTTCTGGTAACAGTAGTCTAGTTAAAAGCCGTAGAAGCAGAAAGTCTAAGTCGTGAGGCTGGGAATCCCTCGGCTCTGCCGACGGGAGGATGTCAAAGGTATCGATTGCACCTAAATTACTAAAAATTTATCTTTTCGAGCGTAAAACCCTCACAAGAGAGTGAAGGATTGCTCTGCGAGTCAAGGTTTAAGTTGGAGAGTTTTGATCTTGAATGTACTTTTTTAAAATATCAATAGTGACTCCGCCACAACTTGAAACAAAATAACTACCCGTCCAAAAAACTCTCTTTTTGAAATAAACTTTTGAAACTATCGATTCAAATTTACGCCACATTTTCTTAGACGATGTGGCTTTCAGATTAGCTATCAAACTGCTTAATAACTTGTGAGGTGGATAGGACACGATTAAATGGACGTGGTCGCTTTCGCAATTAAACTCCATGAGTTCGCTATCCCAAGAAGACAGCACCGATTGAAAAACTCGCTCTAGTTCTTGTTTCATTTCAGAATTAATTACCTTACGCCGATATTTCGTCACCAGAACGATATGAACGGTTAAACTAAATACTGCTCTACGAGTCTTATTGTATTTTGTTTTCAAGATTTGATATTAAAGTACGGTTGATGCTATTATCCTAGCATGAGAAAAACCTACCAGTACAAACTCATGCCAACAGCTAACCAACGGCGAGAAATCGACCGTTGGCTAGATATGCTGCGATCGCAGTATAATTATCTGCTGGCAGAACGTTTTAATTGGTGGAAATATAATCGTTCTGATTTAGTTGTTCTGAGAGGGGAGTATTGTCTGAGATGGTGCGAAATTGGTTCTGGTGAGCTAAAGGATAATCCTGATTGGCACTCTCAATCAGCTAGTTTGCCCAAGTTAAAAAAAGAACGTCCTTGGTACAAAGATATTTATTCTCAAGTACTTCAAGGCTGAATCTAAACTAGCTAAATTACAAAGAAAACTAGAAGATAAAAATCGTAGCAAGAAAGCGAAAAGACTCCTACGAAAAGCTATTTCTAGACTTCACCAAAAAATAGCTAGACAGCGTAAACATTGGCATTATACTGAATCCCATAAGCTTGCTAGAAACTGCAAGGTTTTAGCCGTTGAGGATTTAAAAATTCCCAATATGAAGCGAAGAAATAAACCCAAAAAGATTGATGGGATATTTGTCCCTAATGGGCAAGCAGCATCTACAGGAATCAATAAGTCTTGGAGTGATAACGGAGTAGCTAGTTTTCTTGAAATACTATCTCAAGTAGCTCAAAAATACGGCACTAGAATAATCAAAGTTAACCCAAATGGAACTTCTCAATATTGCAGTAATTGCCTCAATAGAGTCAGCAAAACTCTTTCAGACCGTTGGCACAATTGTGATAATGATAGCTGTAACTTGAGTTGTGATCGAGACTATAATAGCGCGATGCTAATAAAAAGGCTGGCTGTGGGCAGCAGTCAGGATAAAAAGCTCCCTTCTCTCAGGGATTTGTTGAGTTGAGGAGAATCTCTCACGTCCTGTGAGAGATTATGTCAATTGGAGTCAGAAGGATAAATGTAACCTTGTAATCCTTTTTCTTGAATGTTATCGATAAATTGCTCGGCTAGATTCTTTTCAGAAAATGCACCCATATAAATAAATACTCCTTGGGGAAAGTTTAGTAAAGAGACATTTTTTACTTGTTGTTGTGCTAAGTGTAAGGACTCCTCTCCTGTATATTCTGTTAATACATAGTAATAAGAAGTATTAGTATTATGAGAGCTAGTAATTGCTTGACTGGGTAAGTTGGTAGGGGGAATTGCTAGAGGTACGGGAACTTCTGAGTTGATATCTTGTTCTACTATATTATTACCCTGTGAAGTTACAGAAATATGACTCAAAGAGTTGAGATTGGGTGTAATAAATTCTTGGGCTGCAAGATTTGTCTTTCCTGCTATTATCTTTGGAGTGGTTTCTGGCTTTTGAGTCACTGAGGGTGTGTGAAGTTTATTTGTGAGGATGACAAAAGTAGATATGGTATTAGTTAACAGAATAATGGCGATCGCACTAATCCGCCAACAGTTAAAAAATTCTCTGTTATTCTCCTGGTATTTTTGACTAGAGACTTTTGATTGCAGGGAAATATCTTTACTATATAGCCTTGACGAAGCTAAACGACCATTAGGATCTCTTTTGGGGGGATTAAACAGATTAACTGTTCCTTTTTCCCATGGTTTCGATACAAGATGGGATTTTTGGGGAGAAGAAGATGGTTGAGCCACAGATTTTAGACCAATTCACACAAGACATACCACAGCATAGCCTTCATGACAGTGATTTGTGTATGGAATTGGAGATATAAAAATCAAATTTCATCTTAACTGCTAGACTAAAGCTCTATAACTAGTATGATGATAAATATACTTAAGTGATTGCCGAAGCATAATCAAGTAATCCAACGAAAAAATGACTTATTTATTTTACTGTCTTCCAAAAAGCCAAAAATTACCCATCACCAACAATGTAGTCCAGAGGAGAGGTAATCAAGGCAATACAACAGCAAATTGAACCAAAAGTTCAAGATTTCATGGGCTGTTAATTGTTAGTTTTCAAAGTTGATGGGGATTAATTACGAATATTTACTTGTAGGATTGACATAAAGTTTATATAAAATACCGTAATAATCACTAAAACTTTATACTATAGGCGGGATTTCACTTATATACTAAACATAAGCGAAAAATAATCTTATTACTGTTTCAGATACAGAGTAAAACAAACACTAAATTTATGGAAGATATCAATAAATACTTAACATCTATTCAGCAAGATATTGTTGGTGAGGACAAAACTATCAAAGTAGCTAGACTGATTATTCTATTGATTAAAATAGAAAAAGAACTGGATGCAGTTAGAACTACCTTAGCTAAGTTAAAATCTCATCAGCAAAAATATAAAAGAGACTCTCCTATAGGAGAACATATTAGTAAAAAGCTAGCAACAGTTGATAATCTTTTAGCTAAAATACGCAAAGCTAGATTAAACTTAAACTTCTATTTTATTTAGAATTTAACAAAAGCAAAACTTCACATCAGCCTCAATCTTTGGCTGGTGTTTTTTACTATATATACTATAAAAATTGCAGATATTAGCTTAGAGCCTTACCAGATTTTGAATCAATCTAAATCATTGCTATTTAATCTCTCTATGGTTTTCGATAAACCTACAGGGATTGCTAACTACGCTATCAATATTGCTAATTACTTATCTCCTCTTGCTCCTACTTTACTAATTGCTAATAGCAAAAATAATTTTTCCTGTTACCCAGTACCTCATAATATGACTCCAGCAGAGGGAAGTAAAGGACATTTGCGCCGTCTTTTCTGGACACAATGGGAGTTACCAAAAATTTATCACCAACTCAATGCTAATCTAATATATTCTCCTATTCCTGAAGCTCCCTTATATAGCAAATGTTCCTATGTGGTGATGTGTCACGATTTAATACCTCTGCGATTTCCTAAATTGACTTCTCCCCTAACTAATTATTTTCGTTGGGTTGTTCCTTTAGTTCTTAAACAAGCAGAACACATTATCTGTAACTCCGAAGCTACCGCTAGAGACATAACAGATTTTTATGGTATTTCGCCTCAAAAAATTACTCCAATTCTGCTCGCTTATGATGCACAAAACTTTTATCCACAACCAACAGTTTCCCCAGATTCTTATTTTCTCTATTTAGGTCGTCATGACCCTTATAAAAATTTACAGCGATTGATTAGTGCTTTTGCAACTCTTGCTGATAAAAAAGATTATTATCTCTACATTGCTGGTGCTACAGACAGCAGATTTACTCCTTTATTAAAGCAACAAGCACAAGAATTAAATATTGAGCATCGGGTTAAGTTTCTAGATTATGTTTCTTACGAAAAATTACCGATAATAATTAGTAATGCGATCGCCCTAGTCTTTCCGACTCTCTGGGAAGGTTTTGGTCTTCCTGTACTAGAAGCTATGGCTTGTGGGACTCCTGTAATCACTTCTAACTTAGCCTCTCTACCAGAAGTTACAGGAGATGCTGCTATTTTAATCGATCCTTACGATACAAAAGCTATTACCTCCGCTATGGAATCTGTTGCTATGGATTCACAAATGCGATCGCAATTAAGTAGTTGTAGTCTAGAGCGAGCTAAGTTATTTAGTTGGAGCAAGTCAGGAAAAGCTACAGTAGAAGTTTTAGCTAGATATATTTGAGATTGGTTAGGGGTTAGTGGTTAGTGGTTAGTGGTTAGTAATTACTTATTAGTTCTTATAGTTATAGTCTATTTTAATAGACTTATTCTATGAGCCTGAAACTTGAGTTTCAGGCGGTATGGCTTGGATTTGCTTACTTATTACTTATTCCCTACCGCGATAAATTACCAAGAAATAAATTTCTTGGCTAATAGTATCAAGTCCTCTCAAGAGGACTGTTACCCAGTTTTCATAACAAGGGAGCTATATTCTATTTTAATAGACTTATTCTATTAGCCTGAAACTTGAGTTTCAGGCGGTTTTGTATCTGATTACTTAATACCTTAAAATAAATTTCTTGGCTAAGACTACCTGTGTCCTCTCAAGAGGACTGTTACCCAGTTTTCATAACAAGGGAGCTATATTCTATTTTAATAGACTTATGGTATGAGCCTGAAACTTGAGTTAATGGCGGTATAGGTTCGAGGTGGTTAGTTATTACTTATTACTTATATCTTGAACAATACACGATAAATTACCAAGAAATAAATTTCTTGGCTAATAGTATCAAGTCCTCTCAAGAGGACTGTGATCTAGTTTTCATAATAGTTATAGTCTATTTTAATAGACTTATTGTATGAGCCTGAAACTTAAGTTAATGGCGGTATGGCTTGGATTTGCTTACTTATTACTTATTCCCTACCGCGATAAATCACCAAGAAATAAATTTCTTGGCTAATAGTATCAAGTCCTCTCAAGAGGACTATTATCTAGTTTTCATAACAAGGGAGCTATAGTCTATTTTAATAGACTTATTCTATGAGCCTAAAACTTAAGTTAATGGCTGTTTTGTATCCAGTTGCAAGATATCAGTATTACCCATTCCCCATTCCCTACTCAGCAATACCAGATTTAGAGTGTGGACAATCAGGAACAAGCATCGGTGTATTAGGAGATTGAGCAACTAACTCTACATTACCGCGATCGTTTATTATCCAGGTTGTTGCTTCTTGGAGTGAATTGTGTGTAGTGTTTGAGATAGAAGGGGACATTACAGTATTATGGGGTTCGGTTTGGATTGTTCCTGATATGTTTTCCACAGTTCTTAATTCTCCTACTATATCTTCTGTGATAGGAGTTAAAGGACTAGGAGATATTCCACCACGCCCAATATAGCGAAATTGATTGGCTGTAAAATTAGAATTTAAACCACAAGCACTGTAAATTAACTTTTCGGGAGATATGGGAGATTGCTCTTGGAGAGTTGTATTAATTTTGGAGTGAATCTCAGGACTACTAATGTTTATTTCCCCATCAGTGTCACCACTAGCTTGAATTTGACCTTGTTCTACAGCGTCAAAAGGAAACAAACCTTGAGTATTTATAGTAATATTTCCTCCCCGTGCGTTTAGTGCATTAGCAATAATTTGGCTGTCATCAAATAAAACTAAGTTATCTGTGTTTATAGTAATATTTCCTCCATCTTTGTCTCTTAGATTCGTTACGGATATTTCACCTCCTTCTCGTAATATAAGTAGAGAAGTTTCAATAGATAAACTACCAGCTTCTCCTGTTACAGATAAATTACCAGCTTCTCCTGTTGTAGTTGTATCATTTGGGTTTGGGTTCTCAGAAGAAGCATATAATCCACTTCTAAAAATCCCATTTTGACCTGATATAGTAATAGAATTGCGGGCATTAATGTAAATTGTTCCTGCATCGCCAGTACCTAGAGTACTAGAATCAATCCTACCTCCATCAGTTATATTTAATCTATCAGTTGTGATTCTAATATTCCCCCCTGAACCACTACTTGAATCGCTAGCAGTCACAGCTATAAAAGAGGGTAAAATAAGAGTTCCAGTAGACTTTGAAAGCTCATCATCGACACCAGATATTTCTAAATATTCCTCAGCTTCTATATTAATATTTCCCCCTGCTCCTTCACTTAATGCGTCGGCTGTAACTCCAGAACCATTTGTTAAAATAATTTCTCTAGCATTTATCGATATATCTCCCCCTTTTTGTGTAGCAGGCTTGAGAGTATTTTCAGCTATGTTAAAGCCTCCTGATTGAGTTCCTAAAAAACTGTCATTTAATTTAATTAAATTGGTAGCGTTAAGGGATATTTGACCGCCGTTATTGTCAGCAATATTAAAGTTGTTAATCAAAGAATTATTTATAAATATATTATCTCCTCGTAAATTTATGAGCATCGGATTTCCATCACTAGTAATCAAAGAATTTTGCTCAATATAAATATTGTCAAAATTTGTGACATCATTGTAATCAAATTCCCAGCTACCATTATTATTTTGGAATTGTATTGTTTCTCCTTTTCCTACTGCTGCTATTTCTAACCTGCCACCAGACAAAGACTTAATTAATGCATTATTTAAAGTAACTTCTCCTCCTAATAAAGCAAACGTATTACTAGGGTTTGAAGAATTAAAAATTGGGGGTTGCTCATCAAGATTATCAGCAATCCTATTAGAAATAGAAATAGCTCCTGGGTTAGTACCATATTGCAGTCCAATAGGTACGCTTATGGTTAATAAAGGCTTAACATTACTAACTTGAGTATCAAAAGTAGTGCCATCAGCAAAAATAATCTGCTCTGCTGTGGTAGCAAAAAAAGAACCATTAATATTTAACTGGGCATTATCACTGAAAATAATACCTGAAGGATTAATCAGAAAAAGACTAGCATCATTAGTTCTAATTATCCCATCAATAATCGAAGCATTACCGCCAGTAACACGGGTGAAAATATTTTCAATATTGGAATTATTATTAAAATAAGTCTCTACATCTGAAAGAGGAGAAAATTCCTCGAAGCTGTGAAATAGATTTGGTCCTACTTCCTGACCCCCAGTAATAATGTTTTGTTGGTCAATTGACTGAACCTGAGTATCTAATGTCCCATCAGGAACAATTTGAGCCATAGCATTTTCACAAGCAAAAATATAATTTGCAGCGAGTAACAAAAATGCTAAGTTACATTTACTTACCTGACTTAATAATTTAATACTTAACATTATCTAGAAAATTCAGGAAATTCACTTAAATAATACTAGCTTAAATCTTCAGTCAATAATAATTGAACTTTTATAAACCCAGAAAAAAATGCGTATTATCACTGAGATAATACGCTAAAAAATTACATATTCTGATTAAGATAAACTTCTACTTTATTGCTCTACTATCCATTAATAACACTGCCAAACTCCAGCCCAGGAAATATATACACAATTGCTGTTATTATTGTCTGTCGCATTTTTAATTTGACTAGTCGCATCAGTTGGGTCATTAGTTGAAGTCAATTCTTTTGATGAAGGTGCTTCCATTGCAGTAGCAGGTAAAATAGTCATTGCGATCGCAGCACAAATTGTGAGAGAGTAAGAGACTTTCTTCATCATGGTTATAAGTGTTATAAGTGTCGTGGTTGTGTTGTGTTTGTGTTGTGGTAGAGGACTTGGAAGGTTAGGGCGATCGCAAAATCAAGTATTTTGGGTTATTTTCTTCGATTTTGGCGGTTTCGCTACGCTAATTGAAAGCCAAGCCAATATCTAGAGACAGTAAGTGTTTTATGGTTAACCTTCCAAGTCGTGTGTGGTTGTGTTGTGGTAGATTTTGCTGACCAAAAAACGTTTGATTTGGTCACTAATTCAGAGAAAGTACTGAGACTTATCAATCAAATTATTTAGCCTTTATGCACTATCTTAAGTTGTTCAAAAAAAACATTAAAAAAATCTTAAGATACCGCAAGATGATTTTGATTAGATTAGCCTAGTTTTTTTTCTCATTGTTAAAACAATGCGGTTGGTTTGTTATGGCATAATATCCTTAATTAGTTCAGTGTATTCACTTAATGGTTATTACTAATATCTCGGAAATTATTGCGGAAGAATTGTCCTTAGACATCTATAAAGTTAGCAACTGTTTAGAGTTATGCCAAGAGGGTTCAAGTGTTCCATTTATTGCTCGTTATCGGAAAGAAAAAACTGGTGGTTTAGATGAAATTAAACTACGTCAGATTATTGATAGATATATTTACTTGACAGACTTAGACAAGCGAAAAGCTACGATTTTAAAAGAAATAGCAATTCAAAACCAACTGACAGATAAATTAGAACAACAAATTAAAACTTGTTATGACAAAACTCAACTAGAAGACCTTTATGCACCATACAAACCCAAAAGAAGAACCAAAGCTACCATTGCTAAAGAAAAAGGATTAGAACCATTAGCGTTATTAATTGACTCTCTAAATATACCATCAGCAAATCCAAAATATATCAGAGAAATTGCTAGTAAATATATCAATGCTGAAAAAGAAATCAGTACAATTACACAAGCACTTAGTGGTGCATCAGATATATTGGCGGAAACTATCGCAGAAAAAGCCGAACTTAGAGCATATTTACGGGATTTCTTCTTTAAAACAGGAGCTTTTATTTCTAAGATTAAGAAAGATTACCCAGAGGGGACTACTAAGTATGAAATGTATCGCGACTATCAATATAGTGTTCGCAAAATTCCCCCTCATAATGTTCTGGCTCTATACCGAGGAGAAGCAGAGAAAATCCTGACAGTAAATGTGGTGGTGGATGAAACTCAAGTTTTGTCCTATTTAGAGTCTCAGGAAATACATACCTCAAATCCTGAAATCAGAGACTTCTACCGCGCAATGCTCAAAGATAGTTTTAATCGTCTGCTTAAACCGACTTTGATTCGGGAAATACGCAGTGATCGCAAACAATATGCTGATATCGAATCCATCAAAACTTTTGAAACCAATCTGCGAAATCTCTTACTTGCTCCTCCTGGGGGAATGAAACCCACTATGGCGATCGATCCAGGGTTTCGCACTGGTTGTAAAGTAGCAATTCTTTCTGAAACAGGAAAGTTTTTAGAATATCAAGCCATCTTTCCCCATTCTGGTCCGGAAAAAAGACAACAAGCCCACGAAACCATAATGAAGCTCCTTAATAAGTATCACATACAACTAATTGCCATCGGTAATGGGACAGCTTCTCGGGAAAGCGATCGGTTTATCAGTGAAGTAATGAAACAGTTAGATTCTCCACCGATTAAAGTAATTGTGAATGAATCTGGAGCTTCGATTTATTCAGCTAGTGATTTAGCTCGTCAAGAATTTCCCCACTTAGATGTAACAGTAAGAGGCGCAATTAGTATCGGGAGAAGACTTCAAGACCCCTTAGCGGAATTAGTAAAAATCGACCCCAAATCTATTGGAGTCGGTCAATATCAACATGATGTAGAGCAAAAATTACTGCAAAAGAAACTTGCGGAAACTGTAGAAAGTTGTGTTAACTATGTAGGAGTCGATCTTAATACTGCTTCTGCAACCTTACTACAATTTGTCTCAGGAATTACCCCCACAATTGCCAATAATATTGTGACTTATCGCGATCGACAAGGAGCGTTTAAAAATCGCCAAGAATTACTAAAAGTAGCCAAATTAGGGGCAAAAACTTTTGAACAATGTGCGGGTTTTTTACGGATTCGTAACGGCAATAATCCTTTAGATAATACCGCAGTACATCCTGAAAGCTATGAAGTAGTCACCCAGATTGCCAACCATTTACAAATAGCTCTTAGTGAACTTAACCAGGGAGGAGAAGCCAAACGTAAAGAAATAATTAAAAAATTACAGTCTCTCGATTTAAAACAATTTGTCACTGAAACAGTAGGTATTCCTACTTTACAAGACGTAATTACAGAATTAGAAAAGCCAGGAAGGGACCCTAGGGACAAATTTCAATATGCTACTTTTCAAGAAAGTATTACGGAGATTAGTGACCTTAAAATTGGCATGGAATTAGAAGGAATAGTCACAAATGTAGTTAACTTTGGTGCATTTGTTGATATTGGGGTTCATCAAGATGGCTTAGTACATATTTCACAACTAGCAGATCATTTTGTCGCCGACCCAAAACAAATTATTCAGGTGGGACAAATTGTGAAAGTGAGAGTTTTAGAAGTTAACGAAAAATTACGACGTATTAGCTTGTCTTTGAAAGATCGGTAATTAGATAAAATCCCAAAATTTTGGCTACAGATAATTATTGTATCCCCTAGCCTTTGCCCTAACCAAACTGATAATATGTCAACCGATTAATGATTTTAAGATGCACGGGTGCGGGGATTTTTCCCTATCTGAAAGAATCAGCTTGCTGATTGTAGATTGTAGATTTTGGATTAATGATTCAAGTACGATTTTAAAATTTTGAATTTTCCCATATCTGAAATAATCCCCTTGTTTTAATCCAAAATCGGCAATCTCTGAACCAAAATTGGTAGTCACATTCTTTTTTCTAAATGGTATTATTTAACTAGTTTCATACTTTTTAAACATAAAATAAATTCATGAATTGGGGATACCTATATCCCTTGGCACTGCCTTACAGATACAGGTATCATTTATGTTTGTTAATCTGTGGTGTTGAAATGAACAATCATTAGACTTGTTGTAAAAATCAACTAAAAATCCAAGCAGATAATTTTTCCCTTTTCCCTTTACTCAACCGAGGTTTTTCGTACTTATGCAAGGGTCCATTTTCCTGTTTTTTGTTATACCAATTCTCAAAAATCAAGCTACATATTACTCCCCCTGCTATTCCCCGCGTACCCCGCTCTGCTTCCCATTTGTAGAAACTCTAAATAGAAATGGTATTACTCCAAGTGATCTTGATGCTCCCCAACCTTGTCCCCTTACAAGGGTAGGTTTTTTACATTGGATGATGATGAGTGAAGCCAAGAGGAGAGACAAGGTGAGGCGGAGATAATTTTCTCACTTTGAAATTAACTTTTCTTCGGAGTCTTGCTTCTCTCAACAATACAGGTTAAATCTAAAAATCATACCCCTGTGAGAAGGTTTTTTTTCCCCTCCCTATACGATGGGGAATTCTGCCGAATATTTCTGTTAAATTTTACCTTGTTTTGGGAATCCTATAAGGTGAAGGAGATAGAAACTGTTTATTATCTATTTTTTATGCCTGGTTATATTAATAAAGTAATTACTAGCTTTGATATCACACTACCCTTAAAGTTAAATAACTTTTCTTGGGGACTAATATCCTTACTATTTCTAGTCAGTTTCATTAACCCGACCTCCCTTCAAGCTCAAGAGTCGCCATCAGAATCAGAACCAATACTTACCGTCTCTGACTCAGAAGATTCCAATACTGAAGACGTAGTTTCTACCTCCAATTCCAATTCCAATATTCCGGCTTCCATCACTGTCAACAACTTTGAAATTACAGGAAGTACGGTTTTTTCTCTAGAAGAACTACAAAACGTCGTTTCTGACTACCAAGGTCGTCCCCTATCTCTATCAGAACTCTTCCAAGTCCGCTCTGCAATTACCAAGCTTTATACTGAATCTGGGTATGTTAACTCTGGTGCATATATTCCCCCTCAAGAATTAGAAGGTGGTACAGTCACCATTGCAGTATTAGAAGGAAAATTAGAAGATATCAACGTTACAGGAACAAAACGCCTCAATCCCGACTATATCCGTTCTCGTCTAGAAGTTGCAGCTTCTTCTCCTGTTAATGTTGAATCACTGCTAGAAGCACTACAATTATTACGCCTCGATCCTTTGATTAAAAATGTTTCTGCTGAATTGTCCGCAGGGATTACTCCTGGTACTAGCTTACTGGATGTGGCAATTGAAGAAGCAGATGCTTTTAGAATTACTACCAACTTTGATAATAAACGCTCTCCCAGTGTGGGGACAAATCGTCGTGGAGTAGGATTATCTCATGCTAACCTTTTGGGTTTTGGAGATAAAATCAGTCTCAACTATACCAATACTGAGGGAAGTGATAATATTGACGCTTCTTACATTATTCCTGTTAATGCCAAAAACGGTACATTACGTCTGGCTTATGGCTATAGTAACAATGATATTGTGGAAGACCCTTTTAACCCTCTAGATATCGAGTCAGAATCCTCTTACTATGAGCTAGGTTTCCGTCAACCCTTGATTCTCAAACCCAATCAAGAATTTACGATGGGGATGGCTTTTTCCTTCCAAGAAAGTAAAACTAGGTTATTAGATACTCCTTTCCCCTTATCCCGTGGCGCAGATGAAGATGGAAAAACCAGGGTAGGTGCAATCAGACTATTTCAAGAATATGTTAGTCGCAGTGATCAAGAAGTTTTCGCTTTGCGATCGCAATTTAGTATCGGATTAGATATTTTTGGTAGTACTATTAATGATAATGCCCCAGATAGTAGCTTTTTTGCTTGGCGTGGACAGTCCCAATGGGTAAGAAGGCTAGACGAAGATTTCTTGTTTTTGTTAAGAGGAGATATTCAGTTTAGTACTAGCGATTTAGTCCCCTTAGAACAATTCCGTATCGGAGGATTTGATAGTATTCGAGGCTATCGTCAAGATTTAGTATTAGGGGATAATGGTATGTTTGCTTCTGCTGAAGTTAGAGTCCCCATCTTACGTTTTCGGAGAATAGATGCTGTGGTGCAATTGACTCCGTTTGTGGATTTAGGAACTGTCTGGAATAATGATGACAGCGAGATTGATAACGACTTTTTAGTTTCTTTAGGAATTGGTTTAAACTTCAGTGTTTCAGAGCGTTTTAATGCTCGTTTAGACTGGGGTATTCCTTTAATAGATGTGGATAGTCAAGGGGATAGCTTGCAAGAATCTGGGTTACATTTTTCGATTACAGGAAGTTTTTGAGCATGATTCCTGTTGTAATTTTAATTGTTAGAATACCTCTAATTTTTAGTTTAGCAATGGGTAATAGGTAATAGGGATGGGGAATAGGCTTTTCTTGCAATACAAGGGCTAAACATCACTCAACATTAATAGATTAAGTAATAATCATCTGTATCATCTTGTTCTAAAACTTCACAAGCAAAATCTAGTAAATTTACTAATTTTTCCCATTTTTGCTGAATTTCAGAATTGGCTATTATTTCTGGAGAACGAGATTTTTTATCTGCATAAAAATAGAGAGATAATATAACTTCTGTTAAACTTAATCTTGACCGTAGCTTTCTAACCATTAAAGTCACGTCTTGATATCTGAATAAATTATTCTCTTCTGTTTGGTGATTAATATTTTGCTCCACAGTAATTAAATTATGAGACTGTAACAAATTAGTCACTACAGTGATAAAATCATCAACAGAAGTAAATCTGACTTGTTCCTGAATATAAGCAATATTAGATACTGTCATAATTTTATTCAGCTATTTCACTTTCTATAATGTTCTCAAAATAAAAGATCGTAAAGATACGACACATAAAAGTTGATATAAGTTGATATAAAATTACAGAATGTGAGCGAGAAAGCCCTCGTGGTTAACCCGTGGAATGAGAGCTTGCCAAGATAACTTAATAAGATCTTTATTAACAGGGCGCAGGTTTCCTTGCGCGGATACCCACTAACCACTCACCACTAACCAATAACCACGAAGAATTGCGATCGAATCTCAAAAAATTAAGCTAGCTTGAGATTTAAGCTAGCCAACAACAGTAATTAGATTTTGCTAGAAAACAAAAACCTACTCTTCATCATCTTCCTCATCATCTTGAGGATAAACAAAACTACTAGAACGTCCAGTTAGTACTGATTTACCTAAAGAAAGAGCTTTTCGCGCTTCCAAAGCAGCTTTACGTTTCCAGTGAGCTTTACGACTATTACGTTTAGATTTAGATGTTTTCTTCTTGGGGACAGCCATATTAATTTAAAAATAAAAGAACACAACCTTTCTATTGTAGTTGCTTTAGCCGAGAATTACATAGTGCCAGTAGGGAAGACACTTTCTTCTTGGGCTACATCTGTAAATTGAGTTGACTCTAAAAACTTGTCTGTCACTATTTCCCGAAAAGTCTTAAAATCAGTTTGCCAAAACTTCAGTGCTTGGGTTAATTTATCTAGCTTTTCTTGAGAAGATTTAGCATTACCCAAGCCGTAGTTAAAACTACCCGAAAATAAAATAGCAAACATAACGGGCTTTTGGGGTTGCTGCACTCTAGCTTCTGCTACGCTTATGTTAAGCTGGCAATGATCTAATAAATACATTAGGTTTAAGCCTGCTTGCACAGGTGCTTTTCCGATTTTTTTCCAAGAGCCAGAACCCAGTAGTGAGCCTGTAATATATTTGCGGGGAGCTTCAGGTTTATTGGGAAAAGGAAGTAAAATTTTAGGGTTAAAACTCAATCCTACATACTCTGCATGGGGTAGCTTGGCTACATATTGAGCAGCAATTTTAGGAATATTAATCAGATCGAATTTTCTATTGTTGACAGCTTCATTGAAAGTAACACTCCGAGGTTGAGCATTAATACTGACACCATTTTTAAAATTCAATTGAGCCATTGCAGGATTTAGCACAGGTTTTTGGGCTAATTCCCATTCTTTAGGGATAATACCGCTAAATTTCAAGAAATCTTGACTTACCATAGTAGGTGTCAAGTCTTGGGCTGCAATAGTAATTCCAATTTCTTCAATAAATTTGATTGCTTTTGATTCTAAGTTGGATAAATTCATAAGTTAATTAATTGCTCTGTCCCTATGTTACAGATTTCCCAAACTGATAACTGGATTTACAATCAACTTGGGAAGGAGTACATTTTAGAACAAAAGCCACCTTTGAAGCAGTATTCAGCGAATAGTCAGGGCATTATTCTGATTTACAGAAGCTCCTTGTAAAATCCTTATAGCTTGGATATATTGGGGGTCTGCACCAGTACCGAAAAGACTAGGATTAACTCTGAGACTCATTCTTTGTTCAGCAGAAAGACTTACCTGAACATCGGGAGCAATTCCTTTACGGTTGATATCCATGCCACTGGGGGGATAATAACGAGCTATAGTTACAGCTAAACCCGAACCATCAGAAAGAGAGTGAACTGATTGTACAGTACCTTTCCCATAGGTACGAGTCCCAACGATAGTAGCCCGCTTATTTTCTTTCAAAGCACCTGCTAAAATTTCACTAGCACTAGCAGAGTAACGGTTAACCAGAACTACCAGAGGAAGATCCGTTAAAGCTCTACCATTAGCCGAGAATTTCTGATTACCACCTTTACGGTCAATAGTAGAAACAATCGCCCCTTTTTCTAACCACATACGGGCTATTTCCACACTAGAGAATAGTAATCCCCCTGGATTTCCCCGTAAATCTAAGACAAATCCCGAAATATCGCTTTCGCTCAAATCTTCGATGGCTTTTTGCATTTGTTCTGCTGCGTGAGAACTAAATTCATCTAATTTGATATAACCTACTTTCAGGTTTCCTTCCTGCTTTAAGGTATATCCCACAGAGGGTAATTCAATTTGTTCTCTGACCAAAGTTACATCAAAAACTTTTTTGTTAGGACGAGAAATTTGCAGACTTACTTCTGTCCCCACTTCCCCTTTAATCTCTGTTGAAGCTTGTTCTATACTCATCAAAGAGGTAGGTTTATCGTTAATCTGTAAGATTTTATCTCCTGCTTGAATACCAGCTTTTTCGGCTGGAGAATTTTCCAGTGGTTCGACAACGGTTAATTGGCTGGTATCATTGTCGATAGTGAGGCGAATCCCAATTCCTGATAATTCTCCCGTAGTTTGACTAGTAAGCTCTTCAAATTCTCTAGGTTCTAGAAATCTAGTATAGGGGTCGCCCAAATCTCTGAGAGATTGACGAATTGCTTTATAAGCTTGCTTTTGATTTGTATATTCCCTACTGAGTAATTCTTGTCTTTTATCTAACCAATCTACATGATTAAACTCTTGATCTACAAATTCACTATTAACAATTTGCCAGACTTCATCTACTAAGGCTTTGGGACTATCTTCTAGGGCTGCTTTTGTTGAGGAGTCGGGATGAGCAACCAAAAATGAAGTTGCGATTATTGTAGCAACATACTTAGTCCACTTTAATCCCCGTAGACTGTAGCTTTTAGGATTCTGATTCATAAAAAATACATTTAGTAGGATGGAACAAAAATTATATTCCTTATCTTCCCTAATGATAAATGTTCTGTATGAAAATTTCGGTAAAACTTTAAGTCTAATATCTAGAATCCACTAATCCAGATTCTATAAAATCTAGCAAAATTCTCTGATGAATATCTCCTAGAGGTCTTTCCTCTTTTGCTTTATCAGAATAATAAGTTCCTTTAATAATATCTTGTGGTGGTACTAAATCCAAATCCCAGCCTTCCATCTGTTGTAAAGACTGAGTTTCTACTGTTAAAGGTGCATAAAAAATATAACGCACTGCTCTGTTATCAGCATAACAGCGAAACTTTTGGGGTTGAGATACCAGATAATTAATTTCTTCTTGTACTTCTCGAACTAAACCATCTTCAGGAGTTTCATCGGATTCTAGATGACCGCCGAATAATCCCCAGTGACCAGGATACAGAATACCTGGAACATCGTCTCGAAGCTGCATAAGAAATTTACCTTCTCGATAGAGAATAGCCATACTGACTGTAGGTTTAAGACTCATAGATTAGTAATGTAATGGGGTTAATTATTGGCTGCCCTTAGGTCAGATTCTGACGGTAATTGCTCTAATTCGAGCAAGTAAAACTCATTTAATTGTTCTGCTGCTATTGTTATATTTTGCTGTTGAATCTTACCCTTAACCTTAATTTGTGTTCCTGACACTGGTAAAATCCCTGATGTGATCACCCAAATACCACCAGTATCATCTTGGAGTCGGTAAGCAGCATCTTTAATTAAAGGAGCTAAGTCTTTTACTTGCCCCGTAACATAAATTACTGTCCCTGGTTTTTTCTGAGTAATGTCCTTGATTAAAATAGGGTTGCGATTACTACAAGCAACTAGACTACTAGTTAGAAGTATCAACAATCCAATCTGTCGTAAATTATTGCTGATGAGTCTAAGTTTGGCATTCGGTGGTGACATTTTGAGCTATTTTACCCAGTAATATAAAGAAAACCTAGCTTTTCTAGCTTAACGTTAATATTGTTTGATTAATTTAATAGAGGCGCAACACCTAATCAACATAATCCTAGTTTATCTGGGGGATTTTAAGATGAACCAAAATCAAGACAGCATAATATTAGATGGTAAAGCTCTAGCAAAGAAGATTCAAACCGAGCTTCAAACAAAAATAGCTGACTTACAACCCAAAATCGGTCGTCCCCCAGGACTTGCAGTATTGATGGTAGGAGATAATCCTGCTAGTGCTGTGTATGTTCGCAATAAAGCAAAAGCCTGTAATCGCATCGGTATGGCTTCTTTAGGTAAACACTTACCAGAAAACATCACCCAAGAAGCATTAGCAGCAGAAATATCTGCCCTCAATGAAGATGATAATGTAGATGGCATCTTAATTCAGTTACCGCTACCAAAGCATCTCGATGCTGTTAGTTTACTCCATCAGATTCGCCCTGATAAAGATGCAGATGGGTTACATCCTCTAAATTTAGGGAAATTAGTCCGCTCTGAATTTGGTTTACGCAGTTGTACTCCAGCAGGAGTCATGAAATTATTGGCAGAATATAATATTCCTCTACAGGGTAAAAAAGCTGTAGTAGTAGGGCGCAGCATTTTAGTAGGGAAGCCTTTGGCATTGATGCTACTAGAGAAAAATGCCACCGTAACCATAGCCCATTCTAAAACTCAAAATTTAGCTCAAGTCTGTCAAGAAGCAGATATATTAGTTGCAGCAGTAGGTAAGCCAGAAACTATTACCGCTTCTATGGTTAAATCTGGAGCAGTAGTAATTGATGTGGGAATTAATCGGATCACAGATCAAGAGGGTAATTCTCGTTTGGTAGGAGATGTAGATTTTGACTCAGTATCAGCAGTAGCTAGCTATATTACCCCTGTCCCTGGCGGTGTGGGTCCTATGACAGTAGCGATGTTACTTAGTAATACTTATTGGAGTTATTGCCAAAAATTTAATTTTTAAACCGATTTTTTTTAACTCTCTTCTGCAATTCGTCCCTCACTTTTAGTCCAGAAAAAAACTTTGGAGACTATCTTTAGAGAATAAAATTATAGTATAAGGCTGTAGATGACAAAAAAGATATCCCATCAAGGGACTCTTTTTTCTAGCCTTCTCATCTCAATTCCTTAAAAGGAATGAGTATTCCCAGGCTTACCTATAAAAATAAGCTTCTTTAGTATCTGCTATACTTTCAGACCTAAAATTTTGCGGATACTATGTAAGTATGAGTAGTTCCAACTCTTACAATTAACAACTTATGAGTAACGAGAGAAAGCAATTATCTAGGGCGAAAAGAAGAGGGGGTATTAATGCTCCTGTCGATAAGAGTCACGGTTTAAAAAACCCTGGACGAGGTGGTAACATTCAAACCAACTGGGCAGATATTAACTGGACAAAGAAAAATGTTATTTTTGTAAGTTTACTCTTAGGTACACCATATCTCATGGCTATCATTGCTAGTTGGATAGCAGGAGCTAGAGTAATTACCTATATTTTGCTCGGATTAGCTGTGTTATGTGGTCTAATTGCCTGGTTTCTGCGATCGCTGGAAGATGAATTTTAGCCTATTGAATTATCTCTCCCAATAAACACAATCTGTAGCATAAGCCTACTATAAATAGATTTTTATATTAAACCGAGGGCATTGACAAGTGAATCTTCCGCAACAATCAGGGGAATCTCCATCAAATTTTAGACTAGCCGAGACAAATGCAACCCTAGATTACTATATTGAAACTGGGGATAGGTATTGGCAAAAAAACGATATTAAAGACGCGATAGCCTATTATCGTCAAGCGATTAAAATTCAACCAAATTGTTTAGAAGCTTGTCAAAGACTGGCTGCTGCTTTGAAACAACAAGGTAATTTAGAAGAAGCTGTAAAATATTTTAATCAAGCAATTCAATGTCAAGAAGAAACAACAAATACCATATCACAACTGGCGCAAGAAGAAATTATCAAAAACTTGAAGCAGCAGAAATCTAATGAAAGTTTGTTAGAGGCTGTTAAAGCTGCTAATTCCGCTATTATCTTACCAACTCAATCCCAACCCCATCAAGAAATTGAGGCTACTTCCGAGCCAAAGTCTCACCATAGTACCACTACTGTTAAGAATTTTTCTGATTTTATCGAACCTTCTCAATGGAATAGAAAAGTAACTTCTTCATCCCCCAAAAAACTTACTGTAGAAATAACAGCCCAAAAAACCCTGAAAAAAGCTCTTGATTATCTGGCAGAAAATAAGTATCAAGAAGCTCTGGCTCTTTGTCAAAGAGTGGTTGATAAACTACCTAAGTTTGCAGAAGCATACAAGACTTTGGGGAATATTTTTCAAAAGTTGGGGGACTGGTCACAAGCTATAGAATGCTATAACCAAGCCATTGAAAATGATCAGAATTATACAGAAGTCTATGCTAATTTAGGGGGTATTTATGCCCAACAAAAGCAATGGAAACAGTCAATTACTCACTATCAAAAAGCTATTGAACTTAACCCTGAATTTGCAGGAGCTTATCGTAATTTAGCTAAAGTTTGGTATAAACTAGGACGCAATCAAAAATCTATTGAATATACTTATCAAGCTTTGAAGATAGAGCCAGAAAAGACTAGTCCTCAAACTCACTATAAAGTAGGCAATGAACTGTTAAATCAAAAAAGAATTACAGAAGCGATTGAGTGTTACGAATATGCCATTAAATTAAATCCTTTATATATTGAACCTTATCAAAAATTGGCTGTCACTCTCCAACAGCAGGGAGAGTGGAAAAAAGCAGCTTTATTGTATCGTCGCGCTTTGGAATTGGAACAAAAAGGCGATCGCCATCAGTCCTCAAGCTCTAAACTATTGACGAAGCAAAAGCAGACTGCTTCTATAGAAAACAAAGTATCTGACATAGATTCTACTGCAATCACAACCAATAGTAATGAGGATAATCAAAATATTGAACAGCAAATTGCTTACTATAAAGCAGCCTTGATTACAGAGTCTAATTCTGCCAAGCTAAATGCTAATTTGGGTAGTCTCTATGGTCAAAAGCAAGACTGGAAACAAGCCATTCGCTATTATCAGAAGGCGATCGCCCTAGAGCCGAATTTGGCAGGAGTATATCGTAATCTTGCCAGAGTTTTAGAAAAAGCAGGAAAAAGCCCACAAGCAAGTCAATATTGGTTTGAATCCTTCTGTTTAGAGCCAGAAAAAGCCACTGCTCAAGACTATTTGGAGTTGGGGAACAATCTTTTAGAGCAAGGAGAATTAGAAAAGTCGGAAACCTGCTATCGTCAAGCAATCAAATTTAAACCAGACTATACGGAAGCTTATCATCAGTTAGGCAAAGTTCTGATCAAACAAAAACGTAGTCAATATGCGATCGCCTGTTACCGTCAAGCTGTAAATCAGAATCCTCAAGATAGTCAATCCTATTATTCTCTCGGTCGTATTTTAGCTGCTAAACAAAAATGGGATGAAGCGATTTTTTGTTATCAAAAAGCCTTGGCGATCAATCCGAACCAAAGTAACATATATCACTATCTAGGGGATGCTTATCTCAAACAGCAACAGTGGTCAGAAGCTATCTTTAGCTATAGTCAAGCTAAAGAGTTAAATCCTGACTTTAGTTGGACTCATCACAACTTAGGGGATGCTCTCAAGGAAATGCAACAGTGGGAATCTGCGATTAAATCCTACTGGGAAGCTATCACGATTAATCCTGATTTTGACTGGTCTTATTACAATTTAGGAGATGCTCTAGTAGCTCTACAAGAATGGGACGAAGCTCACCATGCTTATATTCAAGCTCAAAAGCTGAACTCAGGATTACCAGAGTTAACCAATAAAATAAATTACACTCTACATCAAAGAATTAAGTCTGACTTTAATTTTGCCTTGCAATCATATCTACAAGGAATTAAACACGAGCCTACTAATACCCATAATTATCGTCAAGCTTTAAAAATTGCTCCCCATAATACTGAGCTTTATCTTGGTTGGAGTCAAAATTTGATAGCTCAACAACGTCAGGAAGAAGCAGTTGCAGTTTTGCAACAAGCAATTCAGATTAATCCCCAATTTATCTCAGGTTATTTTCAATTAGCAGAACTTCTGGAAACTCTTGGAGATAGTCAACAAGGGACAGAATATCGCTATCAAGCCTTGATGAGTCAATCAGAGACAATTCCGATTCAAGATTACCTCAATTTAGCGGAGCGCTTTGTGGCTCAACAACAATTAGCCAAAGCAGAAACCTGTTATCGTCAAGCACTCTCTATTAATCCTTATATTCTAGAGCCTTATATGTCTCTCGGAAAACTGCTCATGAGACAACAGCAATGGGATAAAGCAGTGCAACTCTATCAACAAGCTATCACAAACCATCCTAGTAATGTTGAGTTTCATTTTCGTTTAGGGGAAGTTCAAAGCCAACAAGGAAAATATCAAGAAGCTATTGCTAGTTATCAAGAAGCGATCGCAATTGACCCGAATTTTTGGCAAGCTTATCATCATCAAGGAGATGCTTGGCTCAATTTGGAAGCTTGGGACAAGGGAATTAGTTGTTACGAAAAAGTATTAGAATTAAAACCCGATTTTGTTTGGGCTTATCACAATATGGCAGTGGCTCATGGTAAGTTAGAACAATGGTCTGAAGCTGAAGATTACTATCAGCAAGTAATTCAAGTCGATCCTAACTTCTGGAAAGAAAACCAAAATAACTTTACCATTCAGAGTCAATTAGGAGATGTGTTATTTCGCCAAGAAGAATGGACCCAAGCAGCGATCGCTTATGAAAGAGCAATTCAACTAAAACCCCAAGATTTTTGGTGTCATCACAATCTCGGTAAAGCTCTTTACAACCTACAACAGTGGAAAAATGCGACAACAGCTTTCCAAACCGCAGTTAGTCTTAACAATCAATGTTCTTTATCCCATTACTATCTAGGAGAGCTTCATAGCAGACAAGAAAACTGGGAGCTAGCAGTTTCAGCTTACCGTCAAACTCTTAATCTTCAGCCAGATGTTCCTGATGTCCAAGATAAACTAAGTCATGCTGTCCAACAACTAGCTACAGCTAACTTAGCCAACACTAGGCAATATTATCGCTCTAAAATCGCCGACAATCCCCAAGATATTACTAGCTATCGCAAAATGCTAGAACTAACTCCTAACGATCCGATGATTCATTTGGGATTAGGCAAAGCTCTGGTAGCAATAGGTAGAATTCATGAAGCCAGTATATCCCTAAATCGGGCGATCGAGCTTCAACCTAACCATACAGAAGCTTTGTTGATATTGGGAGAAGTTATGATGAAGCAAAATCGCTGGAATGAGTGCATTTCCCTTTACCGCAATGCTTTAGAAGATACACCCCAAAATGAGCAAATTATTCTGAATCTAGGAGCAGCATTATTTCACAGCAATCAACTAGAAGAAGCTATACAGATATATAATCAAGCAATCAAGCTTAACCCCAACAACCATCTATTTTATTCCCGATTAGGGGATATTTTAGCCCATCAAGGCAAAACGGCTGATGCTAGTAACTACTATCGCAAAGCTGTGGAGCTAGAAATTATGAACTTTGGGCAATAATATTGTTTTGATTTATCTTTAGATGTCAAAAGAAGACTCCCACTAAAAACGAGGGCGATTCAAGTCTAACACAGTTAGACGCGCCCAATGTTTAAGTGGCGAGATGAATTTTGACCAACAAAAATACCGCCCAGCGTCCTTGAAAGAGATGCTCATAGTGTTAGTATAAAACTATGTTTGTATTAGAGTATAAAATCAAGGCTAAACAATATCAATATCAGGCAATTGACGAAGCTATACGCACAGGTCAATTTGTCCGAAATAAAGCTTTGCGTTATTGGCTGGACAACAAAGGAGTCAATAAATATGACCTAAATAAGTATTGTCGAATCATAGCCAAAGAATATAGTTTCGCCAACGAATTAAACTCTACTGCTAGACAGTCATCAGCCGAACGAGCCTGGAGTGCTATTAGTCGTTTTTTTGACAACTGCAAGAAGAAAATTAAAGGCAAAAAAGCGGTGGAAGCCCGCGTCGGCGAAAGACGCAAACGCCAGTTCCTTCAAGTCGGGAAACCCGCCCAACGGACTGGCTTGGGAACGTCCACCAAGACAGGGTTTCCCAGGTTTAAGAAAAACTCTCGTTCAGTTGAATATAAACAGTCTGGCTGGAAGCTGGACGAAGCAACAAAAAAACATATTACCTTTACCGACAAAAAAGGTATTGGTAGAGTTAAACTTGTCGGCTCAAGAGATATTTACTTTTACCAACCTGAACAAATAAAACGGGTTCGATTGATACGTAGAGCAGATGGTTACTATTGCCAATTCTGTATTTCAATTGAAGTAAAAGAAAATGTTGAACCTACAGGTAAAGCAATTGGTTTGGACGTTGGCTTAAAGTATTTCTATGCGGATTCATTTGGTCGTACTGAACCCAACCCTAGATTTTATAGACAAGGCGAAAAAAGATTAAATAAGCTCAATCGTCGTAAATCTAAAAAGTTTAGAAAAGGTAAAGCTCAATCAAATAACTATCACAAAGCTAGAAATCGTTACGCTCTTATACACCTGAGAATAAGTAGGCAACGGGAAGAACACGCTAAGAGACTGGCGCGTACCGTATGTACTTCTAACGATTGTATTGTCTATGAAGACTTGCAGGTATTGAATCTAGTTCGTAACAGTAAGCTATCTAAATCAATCAATGATGCTGGATGGACTCAATTTCGCAGATGGGTAGAATACTATGGCTGGAAGATGGGCAAAATAACCGTCGCCGTTCCACCTCAATACACCTCGCAAGAATGTCCATCATGCGGTAAACGAGTCAAAAAAACTCTTTCTACTCGCACTCATCTTTGTAGTTGTGGATATGTAGAAGATAGAGACATTGCAGCTAGTATCAACATTCTTAAAAAAGGACTATGTACCGTAGGGCATACGGGAACTTACGCTACAGGAGATTTGCCCTCTTGGTCAGTTGGTGGAAACCTATTGGCTAACGGCGAGTCAATGAATGTAGAATCCCCCACTAAAATAAATGGTGAAGTAATAACGGAATCAATTATTTAGTGGTGGGAGTGTCAATATGGAATTGAAAGACGAGAAACACACAAATAAGTCTTCTCCTACCAAGGGGAAGTCACATCGCCAAAAATCACTTTCTCTCACTCGAATCTTAACCAGGGAGCGTATAATTTCCCTGACAACAGTAGCAATTGTCTTTCTGCTCTGGACTCTGGTAACAGAGAAAGAATTAATTAGTCCACTGTTTTTACCGTCTCCGATCGCAGTTTGGGCTGCTTTCATAGATATCTTGCAAAATGGTTATAAAGGGAACTCGTTGATTTTTCACATCGGCGAGAGTATGTATCGGTTGGTATTAGCCTTGGTGTTGGCAATAGTAACAGCAATACCGTTGGGAATGTTGTCTGGTTTTTCTAAAGCAATTCGCGCAGCACTCGATCCGATCATTGAATTTTATCGACCTCTACCACCACTAGCATATTACACATTGTTAGTAATCTGGTTGGGCATAGAAAACCCCTCGAAAATCGCCCTACTTTATTTAGGAGCATTTGCACCATTGTATATAGCAGCAGTATCGGGAGTGCAGCGAATACCGCGAGATCGCTTGAATGCTTCTTTGAGCTTGGGTGCTTCTTCTTGGCAGGTATTTGTCTATGTCATTTTTCCTTCTTGTATGCCAGACTTGTTTACAGGCTTGCGTACAGCCATTGGATTTGCTTACACTACCCTAGTAGCAGCAGAAATGGTAGCAGCAGTTTCAGGTATCGGCTGGATGGTACTAGATGCCAGCAAATTTCTCAGAAGTGATGTGATTTTTGTCGGGATAATTATCATGGGGATAATTGCGATCATTATTGATGCTGGCATTCGTTGGGTACAAAAAACTCAACTGCCTTGGATTGGTCATGACTCATAATGATACTATTTGCTAGTAAACAATCGAGAGGAAAAATTAGCAAGATATGCGGTTAAAAAGACGAGATGTTCTGTTCGGATTAGTAGGATTTAGCGGAACCCTAATTATATCTAGCTGCACCAGTCAGCAAAATACCTCAACATCTGAAACGGGAATGCCGACAAAAATTCGGATTGGCTATCAAGTATCCGCCAATGCTGAACTATTAGCCAAAGCTTTAGGACTGGCAGAAAAAGCTTTTACAAATACCCAAGTAGAGTATATTAACTTCAGTTCGGGTAGAGATGTAAACACAGCAATGGCTTCTGGTGGAATCGATGTAGGATTAATTGGTTCTGTAGGAGTAGCGGTAGGTATTGCTCAAAGTCTGCCTTATCAGACCTATTTTATCCATAGTGTGATTGGGGAGGCGGAAGCTCTAGCGGTAAAAGATAATATCAACAATATTACTGATATTCGTGGCAAAAAAATTGCAGTTCCTTTTGGCTCTACTAGTCACTTTACTCTTTTGTCTCTCCTGAAATTAGAAAATATCCCAGAAAACGAATTAACAATTTTAGATTTACAGCCCCAAGACATGGTAGCAGCTTGGCAGCGAGGCGATATCGATGGGGGTTATATTTGGTATCCTAACTTACCAAAACTAGTTAAAGACGGCGGTACAATTTTGGTTACTTCGGCAGATATGGCAGAAAGAGGAGTCATAACCGCAGATTTAGGAGTGGTTCGCCAAGAGTTTGCCGACCAATATCCCGATGCAATGAAAAAGTATGTAGAAGTTTTGGACGAAGCAGTTAACTTTTACCGCGAAAGTCCAGAAGAAGCAGGGAAAAAAATTGCTCCAGAATTGGGTATCAGCCCAGAAGAAAGCTTACAGGCTATGAATAAATTGATTTGGTTGACCTCAGAAGAACAAGCAGATTCACAATATTTAGGCACCCCTGGTAATGTAGGGAGTTTTGCTAGAGTTCTAGAGGAATCTGCTCAATTTATGGTGGATCAGAAAACTATACCATCCGCACCTGACCTCCAGGCATATGAATCAGCAATTCGCAACGATTTCTTATCGTAATTATTCGTTATGGAACATTGGTTAAGAATCTTAACATTCTGTTGTTAATTAGCTCCCTGCTCTCCAGTACCCGTTCCCTCGGCTTTTAATTATAAATTACCCAAGATAAATAAATGGAAGTTATTTCACACCAAAGCAGTTTCCTCGAACAAAATATTATCTGTCAGTTAAAGGGTATCGGTGTAACCTTCGGTTCTGGGAGCGATCGCAATGAAGTGTTAAGAGATATTAACCTAGAGATGGACTTGGGAGACTTCGTGTGTGTACTGGGAGCTTCTGGATGTGGTAAAACTACTTTATTGCGAGTCTTGGCAGGATATCAACCGCCAACAACAGGGTCGATCTCTGTATCTGGGAAGCAACATAGCAAGCCTAATGCAGATGTCGGGGTAGTATTTCAACGCCCCAATTTGTTTCCTTGGCTGAGTATTGCCAAAAATGTGGAGTTCGGTCCCAAAATGCAAGGGGTATCCAAACTAGATCGCCAAAAGAAGGTTGCTTATTATTTAGACATGGTAGGGTTAATAGACGCTGCGAAATTATTACCCCATCAAATTTCAGGAGGGATGAAACAACGAGCAGCGATCGCCCGTACTCTAGCAGCAGACCCCAAAATAGTTTTGATGGATGAGCCTTTTGGTGCTTTAGATGCTCTGACTCGCGAATCGATGCAAAGCCACTTACAGGGTATTTGGGAGCGCACCCAAAAAACGATTTTTTTCATTACTCACGACGTTGAAGAAGCTTTGCTTTTATCTACTCGCATTGTGGTCATGCACGCACGCCCTGGAAGAATTGTCAAGATTATAGACAATCCTTTTGCTCACAAATTGAAAGAGCAATCTGCTGCTAGTTTGCGGGTAACACCAGACTTTATCCAAATGCGAGAGCAATTAGTAGCTAGTATCCATCAAGATTGACGATATTAGACTCACCCATTCAAAAGTAATCAGTAATAAGTAATAATACCGTTTCTCGCTCCTTACGAGAGAAATCAAAACTTATGCGCAAAGGTCGATAAATGCCATGTTTGACTCGTTTCCATTCCTTACCTAAATAGGTGTTGCGACATAAACCATTAGAAATTGATTGCTGATTGAATCTCGCTAAATCCTTAAAGACAAATATGAATAGTTTAATCAGTTCTGGTGATTTATTACCATTATTTACATTTTAATCATCGGAATTTTCTTCAGAAAGGTTAACTTTATGGTATAAGTTGAGCTAATCCTCGCCCAAAAGACCAATTTTCTTCTTTGTTTTCCGATAAGACAATAAATACATCATCGATTGATATATTTGTCTTTTCACTAATTGATCTCGCCATGTTCTTATATAGTTTTCTTTTCATTTCAACTGTACGCCCTTCTTTAGCCGTGATGTGAATATAGACAATATCTTCAGAGTGAGGAACATCAAGATAAATTGGTGGGTAGATTAGATTGTTGGTCTCAACTTCTTGTATTATTTGAAACTTATCTAATTCTGGGATCTTAAATTCTTCGACAAGTGCGTTGTGGACAGAATTAGCAATGTCGGAAATTGTCTTAGGTGATTTTCCTTTAAGGAGAGTTATTTGAACAAACGGCATAATTCATTCCTCTTGATTCATAACTATTTATTAGGCTGCAATCTGGAGTTAGGAATTCCATGGAACTGTTAGCTGACGCAGCTGCTGTTCGACTTTCGCTGCCAGATCTTGAACATCATCTACTTCGCTCAACAACGCCTCAATAGCGTAGGAGAGCGCACGCAGCAATTCGTCCGCAGAGAGCGAAGTTACCAGTGCGCGGATAAATTTGTCCCGCACTTTAGGAGGAAGGTCATCAAAGCCCCTGCCATAGGATACTGGAAGGTTTCGGCGACGACAAGCGAGGCTAAGGGCGTAGTTGCGAGTGTTGCCAATCCAGTACTCCGCCTGCCAATAGCGTCCACGTTCGATGCAAAAGCGCGCGCAGCGCATGATGCACTGCGTAGCCAAAAAGTTCTTGCGCTCTCTGGGGTTGAGTGTAGGGTTTTTCCACGGAACTGCCGAAGATCATCTTAAATTTCGGGCTACTGGCTCCAAATTGGGATGCTGGTGTGAATGAGAGGTCAAACTGTAGGCAGCCAGGGAGCAAAAAAACTCGATAGATGGTTGCTCCCCTTTGCAAATCGAACAAGTGAACCGCGTCGAACTCCTCGACTAGGTTGCGCGTCCAATCTTCAAGCACGTTAAGAATAGGCAAGTTGTCTGGGACAGCAAATGTCAGGTCGAGATCTGACCAACGATCTCCTTCGTCCTGTGCCAGTGAACCAACAACCTCAGAGGCGACTACCCGTGGGTCCGCTCTGGCTAGTTGAAGCACACGCTCACGAAGAAGATCACGGTCTCTAACGCTGAACATACTTACACCAAAGAGCTACTCTATAGAACATCATATCAAGCAACTTAATTTCTTCAGGATAAATAGTTTCCAACGATTCATCTTCAGAAAATAGTATTGCATCATATTCATTCGCTAGTTTGATCGCTGTTGTCGATTTACCAGACCCCATCTTCCCACAAAATATTAGTGTTCCTGGTTTACTCATCGATTCTCTTATAGGTGCATAACTATTTAGTGCTTTTTAGAACTTGAACTTGAAGTCCAAAAGTTAAAAGTTAGTCGAGATAAGATCACTTGGGAGTTGGTTAAGGAATTCGTTATCGCCTTATGGAAGAGAAATAAGTGAATCTGCTATCCTACTTTCTTTACCATAAACAACTTTTAGGGTTGCACGCCGTCAATTCTCCGCTCTCTCCAATGTCGGTTACGAAGCTGGTAGTACCAAGCTTGTTGTGCTTTTTTCAGTCGCTTTAGGGATTCATCCAACTGAGCGAGTCTGTTATGATAGCGCAATGTTTCTCTAGTCTGGCTAGACTGAATTTCTTTCCTAAGCTGCTCTTGCTCTTGCCTTAACCCTTGTATTTCTGCCAAAAGTCGTTGTTCTAACTGTTCGAGCTTATCTTCTCGATACCAGATTCTTGACCATGAGTAGTTGAAAGATTCAGGATAGAGCCAAAGAAGGCTGCTGATGGTCAGGAAACTACCCAGACCAATTACTAAGCTAACCCAAAAAGTTCTGCGCTGTTGACGCGCCTTATCTAACTTAGCCAAGAGGTTGAGTGCCTCTTCTGAATTCGGCTGAAGAAAAAGACAGTCCTTTACTCTCAGACGAACATTCTCAGCATCATCTCGCCGATGTTGCTGATACCAACGCTCCAGATGGGCGTTGGCTAAAGTCAGTAGCAAATCTTCATTACAGGGAGATAAAGCGATTGCTTCAATTAGTTCTTCAATAGCATCATCCCAATGCTTGAGGCGCATATAGCCTTGTGCGCGGATCAAGTGAGCCTGAGACTTTTTCTGAGCGGATTCAATTTCTTCGGGATTAATTCCCAAATCTGCTGCCAGTTTTTCCAGTTCGGCGACGGAGGGAATTCGTTGAGGGGACTGGTTCAGTTCAGTAACACGCTGAATGTAGTTATCAATAAAACTGTTAGAGAAGGATGTCATAGCAAGCAATTCCCTGATTTCTTAACTAAAGAGCGGAGTTATCTGACTTGCGCTTCCAGTTCAGCCAGACTTTGACTCAACTCTTACTATAATTTAGTTAGAGAAATTAGCAAACGGGATAGTGAGCAAATCTAGAGAATACTAAAGAGAATAAAAGCTTTAATTCCAATAATTTATCAAATATTTCACTCTTGATTTTGAGTTGTAAATAAATCTATACAGAGAATATTAACAAATATTTTTAGGTATTTTTGCCTAAATTTGCCATTTCAAAATTGAGATAACTAAGTAAACTTATGTATCATTTACTCAGAATTAAAAGATAAAATGATAAATTAATAATTGAAGTCTAAAAAGCTTTCCTGACAGAGATTACAGGTTTGTCCCTATTTTAAAAAGGAGGTCAAACAGTCTGTTCAATTTAAGATCTGTCTCGTTAACTAACAACGATAACACCCAACTAAAAAGCTGATATTTCCTCAAGTAGAAAAGAGGGAGTTAATTGACTGTGATATCAAGCAGTAAAACTCCAAATTGCAATAATAAAAAGAGGAAATCTCTCAGGGAGTCTAGCTTGGGTGTTGTTGTAATGAAAGAGAAATATTTAATTATTTAAGCGTAGAAGAAGCTAAACCCAACTTGTCTCAAAGTACAATCATGGTGCAGCTACCTATAACAGTAAAATCCCCTCATGCTATCAGTTTGAAACTGGGGATAATTATTATTGTTGAGATTTAATCTAATGGCAAGGGAAAGTCTCATTTTTAGTGGTAAGCTTTGGAGATAATCAAGTTAGATAGATAAAACCGATAACAGATTTCTCTATGGTTGTTACAATTGTCCACGTCAAAGTAAAACCCCAATACATTCAAGATTTTATTGAAGCGACGAAGCTCAATCATCAACAATCAATTCAAGAACCAGAGAATATGAGGTTTGATATCTTACAAGCACCTGAAGACAAAAGCCAATTTATTCTCTATGAAGCCTATAAAACAGAAGCAGGAGCGAAAGCTCATAAACAAACTCAACACTATTTGACTTGGCGCGAAACAGTGGCAGATTGGATGGCAGAACCCCGTCAAGGTGTTCCCTATAATGTAATTGCGCCTATTTAAAGAGCTATGACTATTTCTCCCTTCTTTTTTGCGAAAGTTCCTCCGATTCATTTTGGTACGGGAAAAATAGAGCAACTTCCCTCTCTCCTTAAGTCGGTCAAGGCTCATAAGGTCTTAGTTGTTACAGGAGGGAAATCTCTGGAAGATTCAGGCAATTGGTCAGTGATTCAGTCTTTGTTAGAGCAGAATCAGATATCTTTTGAGAGAATAGCTTATTCAGGAGAACCTTCAACCCCAGATGTAGATAGATTGTGTCAACAATATCGACCCCAACAGATTGAAGCGGTGGTGGGCATTGGCGGAGGAAGCGTGATTGATTTAGGTAAAGCAATCTCCGCAATGCTCCCCCATCAAAATTCGATTTTTGACCATTTGGAACGAGTGGGCAAGGGAATTCCTCACAGTGGAGTAAAATTGCCTTATCTAGCGATTCCGACTACTTCAGGAACAGGAGGAGAAGTCACCAAAAATGCTGTTATCAGTGAAGTCGGAACACAAGGTTATAAAAAATCCCTGCGTCATGATAACTTGATTCCCGATGGAATCATTATTGATGGTAACTTACTCACATCCTGTCCCCAGTCTCTTACCGTTGCCTGTGGTCTAGATACTTTAACCCAACTGTTAGAACCATTTTTATCTCCTACCGCATCCCCACTAACAGATGCACTGGCTTTGAGTGGCATAGAAAAAGTGGCACAATATTTTTTAGCAGCTTGTGGGTCAGAAGGGAAGAATCCTCAAGTAAGGGAAGAAATAGCTTATGCTTCCTTATGTTCAGGAATTTGCTTGGCTAACGCGGGCTTAGGGATTGTACACGGTTTAGCCTCGCCTCTGGGGGGTTTATTTCCCATCCCTCATGGAGTAGTTTGTGGCACGTTAATGGGGATAGGGAATAAAGTAACCTTAGAAGCTATGAGAGCAAGAGAACCCGAAAATCCAGCTTTGGTAAAGATGAGTCAGGTCGGTCGCATATTTTCAAGGGAATTAGGAAAATCAGAACAATACTATGCAGATTTCTTAATAAAAACTCTATTTGAGTGGATAGAACAATTGGAAGTTCCGAAATTGAGTGACTACGGAGTCACCGCTAGTGATCTAGAAACCATTGTTGAACAAACTTCTAATCGGAATAATCCGATTCAACTGAGCCGTGAGGAGATATTTACTATTTTATCCAGTCGTTTATAGTCCTTTGAGATTTGGTTCTGTTGCCAAATCTCTCAGAAAAAAAAAAGAATCAATTTTAAAAATCGCAAATCAGTCAACTGCTGCTGACGGGTATAACCTTAACTAACTGTTGATTTTCTTCCATGACTATGTTAGCTAGTTCAAATTGCTCGATTACCCAGGCATTAGTCCTTAGATGTTGGCTAATGCTGGCTACGCGATACTGACTTATCTGTGAACTCAAAGCTAAGGGTAGGAGTAATTGATCTCCTAGGAAGGTATCTACTGGTGCAGCTTGAGCATGAAAATTTAGTAGTTCCCGAACGGCAGTTTCTGCTACCCGTTCAGCTGGGATTCCTCGACCCCCTAAAGCACTAAATCCAGCGCGACTGTGTTCGTATTCAGCCGTGAGAAAGATACCCGCCCCTGGTGCTATACCCCGCTCCCGTACTGGCTTGATCTGAGATGGAAGATGAGCCTGTTGTAATAGATTTGCTGCACGATTAGCCATGCGTTGAGGAATATGGGCAGGTAATTCTGTTACTATTGCTAAACCACGTATCTGCCTTATTTTGCCTCGTTCTAGTAATTGAAGACCACTCAGAGATTGTTGATTGCCAGTTACCCACAGTTCTACTTCCCCTCCGCCTCTGGGATACCAACCCCAAGCATTTAGCTTCACTTTAGCTTGTACACCTAGCTGTCTGAGGGTAGGCAAATATACGAATTCTACATAAGTAACAGGAGGACTCCAAGCAACATGAGTTCCGCCTTTGAGAATCACTTTGGAGCTACCACTAGCTAGGGCTAGGGGAATCAGAATGGTCTGTAAAATTAGGGTTACTGCTCCTGCCGAACCTCCTTCTCTGGCTTGGGTAACATCAAAGGTATATTGTCCAGCTTGAGGCTCCCGACTGGGTATAAATTCCAGGGTCATTGAACCCAATGTATCTCCCCTGACCTGAGCTTGGCAAAGAGTAGCTGCTGCCCTTACAGAAGTCAAGTGTTGCGCTGCTAGTCCTGGTTTTTTCCGATTGGCACGAATGCGCTCAATGCGGACGGGTTGACCTGTAATGGTAGCCAGACTAAGGCTGGTACGGAGAATTTGACCGCCACCTTCACCCCATGAACCATCGATGTTAATCATCTTTCTCCTCAATGTTTTAGGACTAATTAAAAATCGGCATTTAAGTAAAGCTTTATCTGATGCTGCATTTGGCACCCTTTGAACCCAGACAGAGTATAAATGATCTCATTACGGTTCGAGTTTAACAAAAGCTGATAGATTCTTCCCTAGTAGCCAGTTATGTAGTAATTGTGGGCATCGTCAAAAGATGCCTTTGAAGGTACGAACTTACAATTGTCCTAATTGTGAAATCATCTTAGACAGAGATTTTAACGCCAGTTTAAATCTGGAAAACTATACAAGAATTATAGCGGTTGGCTTGACCGCTTTAAGGTCTATGGATGGGGTGCTGCCGACAGTCCCGTGTGAAGTAGATAGTAAACACCAGTCTAGCTTGTCTAGTTTTGGGTAGGTTTTACAAAGCAGTGCAGCCATCTTATCTCTTAGGTGAAATATTTATACCATACTGCTCTAGCCAAGAAAGTTCTAAATTCCACTGATAGTGACTTCGCTCATGCCACGTTTGCCATACCTTTTCTAGGTAAGCTTTGGTCTGCTCTTGTGACCACCCATTAACCTTAGCAAGGTGTGCTTCTGCCCGTTCACCATGACCACGAATACCAGCTAAACCAATATGCTTAACTTCCTGACAGCTAGGACACAAGGCTATCAAGCCTTCTAAGCTTTGAATATAATTGCGATCATCATAATGCCATATTTCATGACACTCTACAGACCACTTTTTACCTCGACCACCGCACACTTCGCATCTAAAATTGGCTTGTTTATAGGTTGATTGGCGCAGAAAATCCCAGGTGCTTTTGTTAACATGACTTCGCACATTAGAAAACCAACAGGTTGAGGGGACTAATTCAACAGTAAGCAATTTTACTTGGAGTAAACTAACATCAAGCTCAATCTTGTGTGCAGATAATCGCTCGACTAGAAAATCCACCTCACTTCGCAGGAAAACACCACGCTTCTTAAAGTTATTGGCATATTCAGCAATAAGCTTTCTGTTGTTGGTATCTCGTCTATATAGTTCTCGTAGTGGAGTGAGTATTTTCTCAGCATCTTCCATACACTCACCTGAATCAAGATATGTTTTTTTATTTCGCGCCAAGACGGAAAGGCACAAAGAATTTTTGTTTATTGATCTTAGGAAGATGTAAATTAATACATCAAACCAGCAACATCATAATAACGAAAAATCACGATCATTCCTTAAGATTTTAAATAATTATTGCTGTAAGCTTAAGGTGAAATTTAAGCTCTTAGTATAAAAATAGATTGATAAAGACTTGTTATGAGCGATGAAGGGATTATTCAATTCACTTTTGGGCTTGATGAGCCAGAATTAGAAGATGAGCAACGACTGAAGTTTGGCAAGAAGCTGCTGCGAGAGTTACGCAACCTCGATGAAGTGGAAAAAGTAGATCGCACAGAAGACCTGACCCCAGAAGCAGGCAGTAAGCCAGGGTTTGCTACTCTGATAGGCAGCATAACGGCTCTAGTCCATGTTAAAGATATTAAAGCATTTTTGGGGTTTTTGGGCGATCGCTTACAAGATAAGCCGATTAAAGGAAGTATTAAAGTAGGGGATAACAAAATTGAATTTGAAGTTAAGAGTCGTCAGGAGTTGGCAGAATTTGAGAAAACAGCCCTAAACCTGATTGCAGCAATGAGTGGAGAAAGCAATGTCAAGGAAGGTAGCTCTACTGATCGGGGTTAGTGATTATGGCGAAGGCATCCCCTCTTTGTCAGCCCCCATCAATGATGTAGCAGCGATGGAACGGGTACTGAAAAATCCCAACATGGGAGGGTTTGATCAAGTAGAACCAATCATTAATCCTGAGCCCACTGCTATGCGACTAGCAGTACAACAAATATTTGCCAATTGTCACAAAGATGATTTAGTATTGCTGTTTTTCTCTGGTCATGGCATTACTGATGATAATAACAGGCTTTATTTAGCAACCAAAGGAACTTCTAAAGATTTTTACAAAGCTACTTCAGTACCAGCTAGCTTTATCCAAGATATATCCCTAGAAAGCTATGCTAAACGACAGGTAATAGTTCTCGATTGCTGCTATAGCGGTGCTTTTGCTGAAGGTTGGCAGGCAAAAAGCGTGGGAATTCATCTGGAAAAAGAACTAGGTGCAGAGGGGCGAGTTGTTTTGACTTCTTCCACAGCTACCCAAACCTCGTTTCAGCAAGAAGATGAAGAGTTGTCACTCTATACACAATACCTCATTGAAGGGATTGAAACGGGCGCAGCAGATAAAGAAGGTAATGGCAAAATTTATGCCCATGAATTGCATGACTATGCCAAAGCTAAAGTGCAGGAAGTGAAGCCCAAACAAAAACCAGAAATCATTATTGATCGAGAAGGCTTTAATATTCTGCTCAGTCAAGCTCCAGTCGATGACCCAGAATTAGATTTTCGTAAATTAGTGGAGAAATATGCAACTGAGGGTCAAATAACGGTTGCTGGGAATTATATCTTGCGAGTAAAACGGCAAGAGCTTGACATAACAGAGGAGAAGTCAGATGAGATAGTAAATGAGGTGCTGGCTCCCTATCGCAAGCGCATTGAAAACATAAAACTTTATAAGCAAGCCTTCACAGAGGCAGTTGAACAAAAATATCCACTAACCGAACGACTGCTTAATGAACTTCAGGATCTTGAGGATGTTTTAGGTCTAGAAGATAAAGACATCACGCAGATTCAACAACAAATTCTGGCAGAGAAGGAAGCAGAATATAAAAATCAGCAAGAGGTTCAACAACAAGAGCAAGAAGAGTATGAAAATAAACTACAGCAATACGAACAGGAATTTTTAGAAGCGGTTGAACGAGAATATCTTTTAAGTGAAAATACTCGCAATGAAATCAACATTTTGCAGCAGTCTTTAGGGATTAGAGATGAAGATATCAAGCGAATTGAACAACCGATTCTCGCTCAGGCGGAAGCCAAGTATCAGGAGAAACTAAAAGAGGAACAGAAACAGAGACAGAAAGAACAAGAAGCAGAAAGAGTTAAACAGCTAGAGCTACAAAAGCAACAAGAACAGGAAGAGTATGAGAATAAGCTAAAGCAGTACGAACAGGAATTTATTAAAGCAATTCAGGCAGAATATCCACTCAATAGGGATGTTCGGAATAGTTTGAAGAACTATCAGGAGACTTTAGAAATTACTGATGAAGATATTACTCGAATTGAACAGCCTATTCTCGCTCAGGAAGAAGCCAAGTATCAGGAAAAACTGAAACAGGAAAAATCAAAGAGACAGCGACAACAAGAGACCGAAAGAGCTAAACAGCTAGAGCTACAAAAGCAACAAGAAAGAGAAAAGCAAGAAGAGAAGCTCAAACAGCAGGACACAGAGTATCAGCGAAGGCTAAAGCAGTATGAGGGGGAACTTTTCTCTGCGATATCGGAATTGGATAGTGATGCCCTTCAGCAGCAGTCGTGGATTCTTAAGGTCAGTCTAGGACTCACAGATTTAGACGTAGCTTCTATCGATGCAAAATTATTACGACATGACGAAGAAAGTTATTCTCAATCTCAACCAAGACAAGGGGGATTTCTCTCCTCGGAAGAGAAGCTCAAACAGCATGGAACAGATTATCAGAGAAGGTTACAGCAGTATGAGCAGAAAGTTTCCAACGCTATGAGACAGGGCATTTCACCCTCACATATTCGGCGGGAGTTAAGACAACTCCAACAGACTTTAGGGCTTACTGATTCAGATGTAAGTTTTATTGAGGCAAGACTTGTTTCACGACAATCCCCGGCTTCAAATATTCCTTCACCATCTCAACCAAGACAAGCGGAAATTCTCTCCTCGAAAGTAGCTAGGCGAAGAGTGCTACTAGGAGGTACAATTTTAGCTTTGATTTTCTCTGCGTTTCTACTCAATCGAACACCACGTCCAGCTCCTACTGATACAGTCCCAACACTAATATCACCAAAAACAGGGGTTGACTACACTTTACTGGGCGACCTACTAGCGGAGGGAAAGTGGAAAGAGGCAGATGAGGAAACATCAAGAGTAATGCTTCAAGCTGCTAACAGGGAAAAAGAAGGGTGGTTAAATCCAGAGGATATTGATAAATTTTCCTGTGAAGACTTACGCATCATCGACCAACTTTGGCTAGCCTCCAGCAAGAGAAAATTCGGCTTCAGCGTCCAGAAGGAAATTTATGAGAGCTTGGGCGGGACGAGAGAGAATGTTGAAGATTTCGGCGATCGCATCGGTTGGAGAAAAGGAGGAAAGTGGTTGAGCTACTCAGACGTAAACTTTTGGGATAACCCACCCAAAGGTATACTCCCCTGGCATGAGATTTTGGGGGAAGTGGATCATCCTGTTCCCGTGGCTAATAATGTAGGGGAATATGCTATTGTGATTCTTGATCGCGCAAAGACTTGTAACCTTTAACATATAGGGAATTGAGGCAATTTGTCAAGCTTAGTTTTGGGTGATTTCTTGACGGTTTCATGGGCTTTTTTTTCTCAATACCTAGCACTGTCATGACGGACTATCAATCTTCATCAGTTAGTCCATCCATAAGATAGCTCTTCTGCGATATCGCCTAATTCGGGTTTACCCAAAAAGTTTAAACCGTTGACCTAAAGAAGGTTACAGCCATTCTGGCACGACGAAAAAGTTAGGGAATGGTGGTCTAAAAGCCCTAAAATTGGTAAAACCCCCTTGCACTTATCTGATTTAGAACAGATG
>JASJCP010000039.1 GCA_030065935.1 Xenococcaceae cyanobacterium MO_167.B27 | reverse complement strand
ATGTTACAAAGGTTGTACCAGTGAGCCAGCCACCTAGTGCCATGTAAGCACAAGGGAATAGTAGAATTCCTGACCAACCAACGAATACAAAGCGATCGCGTTTTAACCAGTCATCGAGAAGGTCAAACCATCCTCTCTGCGCTGGAGCGCGTCCTACTGCTATAGTCATAGTTTTTAAACCTCTTGCTTAACTAAACAAACTGCAAGATTTCTCAAAATGGATGCTTTTATGCTCCGATTGACAGTAACAATTGTTATGAACTGTCAAGTTTTATAAAAGTTTACCAGGTTACTCTGGTCAAAGCTATCTAAGAGTTAAATGGATTTGAAATCTCCCGTTGCTACCAATTGAGAGCAACTAGTTAACGTTTCTTAAAATAGCACTATTTTAAGTGAGGTTCTGATTTTCTGAGATAATTAGAACTCTAAAATTAAACTTGCCTCTAATAATTATTAGCAAATTTTTAACAAAATTACACACTCTATCTCATAAATCTTTGTGAATCTGGGGATGATGGCAACAAGTCTCGACAAAATGAGACAATAATTTTATTCAATCCAACTTGTTTGAGATTTTTAAGAAAAGTAAAGCTTAACAATGACAACTAAAACCAATACTTTACGGCAGGATATTCTGGGTTCTCGCAGACCAAGTAACTATTTTTGGGCAGTTATTGTATCTATGGGAGGTCTAGGATTTTTGCTATCAGGGCTTTCTAGCTATCTCAAAATTAATCTTCTCATTGTTTCGGATACTAGCAATTTACAATTTTTTCCCCAGGGAGTAGCTTTAACATTTTATGGTGTGGCTGGTTGTTTGCTGGCTACTTATCTGTGGTTAGTGATTCTCTGGGATGTAGGAGGGGGTTATAACGAGTTTGATAAGAGTACAGGGAAAGTTACTATTTCTCGTTTGGGCTTTCCAGGGAAAAATCGCAGTGTGGAAGTAAATATACCCATAGAAGATATACAATCTATCAGGGCAGAAATTAGAGAGGGATTAAATCCGAAACGAGTTCTTTATCTCAAAGCGAAAAAACGTCGGGATATTCCTTTAACCAGGGTTGGTGAACCTATTGCTTTGTCCACCCTCGAAAATCAAGGTGCGGAATTAGCGAAATTTTTGCAAGTTCCTTTAGAAGGATTATAAATTTCGAGTTGAGGTTTAGATCGTCAAAAAAATCGCAAAATGTCTATCAAAAAAGATGAAAATGAGAAAGATGCTAACTAGAAGTAAGGTTTGGTTAACAAATGTCATACTGGCGATCGCATTTTGTGGTTGGCTACTGGGAGGATGTACCCCTACATCTTCAACTAATGCTTCCCAGTCGTCCTCTTCATCTGATAATCTAGCTACGCAAGCAAAACCTGTTTTAACCAATACCAGCAGTAAAGAAATGTTTGATAAATTACCTCATCTCGAAGGTCTAGCTAAAGTTGAGCTAGTAGTTAATGGTTCTCCCATAATCATTGAAGTTAATGGCAATGATGCTCCCATAACTGCTGGTAATTTTGTAGATTTGGTGGAAAAAGGAGTCTATGATGGGTTAGTCTTTCACCGCGTCATTAAATCACCACAACCCTTTGTCGCACAGGGAGGAGACCCCCAAGGTAAAGACCCCAACTTTCCCGTGAGTGGTTTAGGTACTGGGGGATTTATTGACCCAGAAACAGGACAAAGACGCTTCATTCCTTTAGAAATTAAGCTAGACGGTGAAGATGCTCCAGTTTATAGCAAGGCTTTGGGGAGATCGGCTGGTTTATCTGCACCTCCTGTAACACTCAAGCATGATCGCGGTGCAATAGCAATGGCTCGTTCTCAAGCTCCTGATTCTGCTTCTTCTCAGTTTTACATTGCTTTAGCAGATTTGGAATTTCTCGACGGAGATTATGCTGTGTTTGGGACAGTGCTATCGGGAATGGATGTGGTAGATGGGATTGAGCAAGGTGATCGCATTGAGTCCGCAAAAGTAATTGAAGGTGCAGAAAACCTGAAATAAATAAAACTCCAGTTCTCGTTTCGCGGACGAGGTTTACTAATGAACTCTAGGGTTCAAGGTTCAAAGCAGGTAGTAGTTACAGGGATAGGGTTACAGTCTTGTCTTGGCTGTCTTGAGGATACTTGGCAAAATTTGTTGTTGGGTAGATCGGGAATTAAGTTACAGCAACCTTTCCCAGAGCTACCGCCTTATGCTTTGGGTTTAATTGAAAATGAGCAGATATTGCAAAATCATCAGCTAAGTTTTCCCCTTCTCACAAAAGCTTTAGTAACTGATGCTCTAAAGGATGCAAAATTAAATACCCCTCTATCAGATTGTGGTGTGGTGATTGGCTCTAGTAGGGGTTATCAAGCTACTTGGGAAAATCTGTTATCTCAAGATAAGTTATTTTCTGTTCCTCAAGCAATATCTTGGCTAGACACTTTACCTCATCATGGCGCGGTAATTACAGCTAGTTTAATTCAAACCCAAGCACCTGTTTTATCTCCCATGGCTGCTTGTGCAACAGGAATTCATGCGATCGCCAGAGGCTATGAGTTAATTCAAACTGGTGAATGTGAAAGGGTTATTGTGGGTGCAATAGAAACTCCTGTTACCAGACTTACTTTAGCTGCTTTTGACAAGATGGGAGCGTTAGCAAAAACTGGCTGTTATCCTTTCGATCTTAAGCGAGAAGGTTTAGTGTTAGGGGAGGGGGGAAGCGTGTTGATTTTAGAAACAGTAGAATTGGCTCAGAGTCGAGAAGCAAAAATTTATGGAGAAGTTGCAGGCTTTAGTCTAACTTGTGATGCTAATCATATTAGTGCGCCAGAGTCAAATGGAAGAAGTGCTGCGATCGCAATTAAGCAGTGTTTGCAACGGAGCAACCTTACTGCTGAGGACATCGACTACATTCATGTTCATGGTACAAGCACCAAGTTAAATGACCGCCACGAAGCAACATTAATTAACTATCTATTTCCCCATTCTGTAGCAGTAAGCTCGACTAAAGGAGCGACAGGACATACTTTAGGAGCTTCTGGAGCAATAGGAGTGGCTTTTTGCCTAATGGCTCTAAAATACGGCTATTTGCCCCCTTGTGTGGGATTAAAACAGCCAGAGTTTGACCTCAACTTGGTCACAAAATCTTATCCAGCATCCCCCAAGCACACTCTTTGTTTTAGCTTTGGCTTTGGGGGACAAAATGCTGTTATTGCTTTATCGAGGGGTTAGTAGGTTAGTAGGTTAGTGGGTTAGTGGTTAGTTGCTTATTACTCGCTACTTGCTACTGATTACTGATACACGATACATAAAGTAATAAAAAACAGTAAACCCGAGAAAAACCATGATTCCTGTTGTCATAACTGATAACTCTCTTCTGTCACTCTGGGTTCGATATAATAATCAAAAAACTCTGAAACCTAGAGATAGTCTATGGTTAAACCCCGTCCCCCAGCCTCCACTGTACAATTTATAGATTCTTACTGCTGACTCTACCAAAATTTATTCCCAGAAGTAAGAAGTTTTGAGAATTTTAAATATCTGCATCTGGGAATGATTTCTGATATAAAAAGAAAAACTTTACCCGCGCGCTGGCGTAGCCAGATCCGCGTAGCGGATCGCCAAAATAGTGGGATTGGATAATGAACAAAGTTTACACCATTTTTTAAACTCATCACCATAATACAACCTGGTATGTAATGACTTATATTCCAGGAGTTAAATATAAGGAAATTGGTAATATTTTTGGGATAAGAACATGGGTTGAATATGGATTAAAGCCAAGCAAAAATGAGTTGGGATGGGCAGATTTTCCTGTAACTAATTATTCTCAAATACAGAAGTGGTGGGAGATAGTAATGAGTGCTTACTTAATGGTAAGTAGTCACAGCTATCGCTTGAATAAATCTCTATCTTCTATCCCAGAACAATTTCAAAGACACGAGTTTTGGGATTTTAAGGTGGGCTGGAAAAATCACCTTAATAATCTTTATTTAATACTACAACCTTTTCTTTGCTTTAGTCTAATAAAACGCTGGTTAAAAGTTTTTCCTATTCCTCAATTATCTTTGGGTTTTCCTAGATTAATTTCAATTATGAATTTATTCGACATCTGCGATTTTACATCCTATTTTTAGGATCAGCTAAAGCCATATCTAAGTCGCCATTAGCAAGTTTGGTACAAGCAGTATTAATGGCAATTAAAGAAGAAGAACAAGCCCCATCTACAACATAGCCACCACCATCAAAGTCGAAAAAGTTACAAACTCTACCAGCAATAGTATTAGATAGATTTCCTGCTAAAGTGTCTTCGTTAATTGAAGCAAACACCGACTTGTAATACTTTTCCATCGTAGTTACAAGTTGTTCTGTAGTAGAAGTAGCTAAATTATTAGTCTTTGCAGCAGCCCTTAAAACTTTTCGCACGTATGGCCATCTTAACCTCAAATTAGTTTATAATGTTTAAGACCAATCGGTCTGTAAAAATCTTCATGTCTAAAGCAGAACAAACTAAAGCCAACATAATTGAACAAGCTGCGAGTTTATTTAACCAAAAAGGTTATGCTGCTGCGTCAATTGCTGACATTATGGAAGCTACAGGATTGAAAAAGGGAGGTATTTACAATCATTTTCAGAGTAAAGACGAATTAGCAGTAGCAGCATTTGATTATGCAGTTGATTTGGTTAATCAAAGAATCTTGGGTGCAGTTACACAGGAAAAAAATGCGCTCGCCAGACTGAAAGCACTAGTAGCCGTACATCTAGACTATATAGACAATCCCCCTGTTCCTGGTGGTTGTCCGATCATGAATACTGCTATTGAATGGGATGATAATGATTCTATCTTACGCGATCGTGCCAAACAAGCTATGGATTCTTGGCGCAATCTAATTATTAGGATTGTCGAAAAAGGAATCAAAAAAGGAGAAGTGAAAGCTAACACTGAATCCCAGACTGTGGCTACTGTCCTAATTTCTACCATTGAAGGAGGAATTATGATGAGTAAACTTTATCAAGATTCAATTCATCTCGAAAGAGTTGCGATCAGCTTGCACACTTATCTAGATAGTCTAGCTTTAATTTAACTTTTGCTCCTAAAAATTTTTAGACTTTTACAGACCGAACGGTCTTTATTGTTTTCTCAGACTACTTACAGGAAAGTTATTCATGTTGAAATTTTACTACCATCCTTTATCCCCTATATCTCGTCGCGTGTGGATTGCTTTATTAGAAAAAAAGCTGACTTTTGAATCAATAATTGTTGATCCACAAGATAGGGAACAATTCCAACCAGAATTTTTACAACTCAATCCTTTTCATCACATCCCGGTCATTGTCGATGATGGTTTACGAATTATTGAATCTTTAGCAATATTAGATTATTTAGAAACTAAGTATCCTGAAGTAAGTTTACTTCCTAGTAATCCCGAAACATTAGCTAAAGTCAGAATGGTACAAATGGTTACTTGTGGCGAGTTAGTTTCTCAAGTACCACCTTTAATCATAGAATCAGAAGACTCTGCAAAACTAGCTAAAGCCAAACGGAATATCAAAAGAGTAATGAGTTTTTTTTCGGAACTATTAGGAGATGATATTTATTTTGGAGGAGAGCAATTTACAGTAGGAGATATTGTAGCAGGTAATGCAGTAATCTCAATCAGTAAATTAGGATTTGATCTGAGTAGTTTTTCTAATATTGATGCTTGGAATCAGCGTTTACAAGCCAGAGAAGTATGGCAAAAAACCCAACCAAGTCAAGAAAAGTTAGATGGGTGGGCTGAATTTATTAGACAATGGCTTAAAAAATAATATTGATAGTGTTGGGTTTCATTCTTCTGATACCTGAACTTCCCTATACAAAAATACTAATGTTGAGCTAAAACTCCTACCAAATAAGGAATATGGAATTTTTGCTCATTCCTTGTACCCATGTAAATTGTTACATTTCTTAAGTTCAGAGAGAAGAGAAATATGGGACAATAGTAGTCATGTATATAGAAAGAGTTCCTAATAGAAATTCACCTCCAGCAGTTCTTCTAAGAGAATCCTATCGAGAGGGTGATCGCATTGAAGAATTTTAGCGATCGCAGTGGCGTATTTGGCGATCGCCTATTTAGATCCAAGATATAGATCTAGATCGAATTCACTACGTTCATGAGGTCTTCTGGGGGAAACCCCCAGAGCCCCACTTGGGTGGTTACACCCCCCTTTCCCCCCTGTGTGCTTGTTGCGGAGCTACGGATATAAAAATTTAGGCTGTGATACATTCATTACAAACCGTACACTCGGTGCGCTTCGCCAACAAGCTAGCTAAAATTAAAGCTAAATGGTTAATATAAAAAACTTATTATGTGAGTTAAAATACAAAGTCAGATAAAGAATTTAATTAAAGTCTTAAAAGATCAATGAATATAGTTTCAAGTTCTGAAATACAAGCCAAGAACTAAATTATCCATACTTTTTTGAGTATGGGTTTTTATTTGAAGATAAAAAAAAAAATTTATCTTAAATAGTTAGTCAAAAAGAAATTAAACTAATTTAAACAAATTGAATAAAAGGTCAAAATAAAAGACTAACTAGAAAGATGATATGTTATTGATTAGTTTTATGTTGAATTAATCGTTTATGAATGTAGGTCAAACTTGTGAAACGTGATAGATAACTACTGACATAAAAAAATATAAAAAGCATCAAATTAAATATCTACGATTGGTCGATAAACAAGCGAGCATAGATATTTATATCTACGTTCAGTAAAAACAAATAAATATCAAGTCCAACAGAATCATCAGGAGAAGTCGATTCCAGCTTTCGAGGTGCTAATTTAACCAACTTTATTGCCGAAGATATTAACCTTAGTGGTTCTGACTTTCGTAACTTTGATCCGAACACACCGAATGATACCTCTGATGACACAGAGACTATCTTTACTGGTGTGAATCTAGCTGATAGTGTTCTCAACGATGCTAATTTCGCAGGTGTTTCTGCACAAGGCATTGTTCTGGAAGGGGCTGATCTCACTAATGCTGACTTTACGGGAGCTGATCTCAGAAATGCTGACTTCGATGGAGCTAATCTAACAGGAGCAGACTTTACTGATGCTACTCTAGTTGGTGCTTCATTTGTTGATGTTATTGGAATCAATAGCGATTTTATGGACGCTCTGCTTATAAATGCTGACCTGACCGACGCTAACTTTAGTGGAGCTAACTTCGATGGAGCTGATCTGACTGGAGCTATCTTGGTAAACACTATCCTTCCAGTCAACATCATTAGCGGAACTATTAGTCCTGATTCACTGGTTGGGGCTGCAACCTCTGACTTAATTACAGGCTCAGATGGCAATGATACTCTCGAAGGGCTAGGAGGTAATGACACTCTCTTAGGTGGCGAAGGCGCAGACCTACTTCAAGGAGGAAATGGTTTCGATTCTCTCTCAGGAGGAAACGGTGACGATACCTTGATTGGAGGTGCAGAAGCTGATCTATTTGAAATTAGTCAGGGTGGTACGGACACCATCCAAGACTTCCAAGATGGTATCGATTTGTTTGTTTTATTTGAAGGAATAACAGCAATTGAATTTACAGATTTAACCATTGGAGCGGATCCAAACAATAATAGCAATACTCTAATTTCCGTAACTGCTACTAATGACATCATTGCAATTGTTGAAGGTGTAGACTCCAGCTTCATTAACGCAGAAGATTTTGAGTGATATTAAACTTACCTTCTGCACATCAAAATGTAGTATTAAAAGATTACCTAATTTAGGGAGCTTTAGTAGTATCTAGCCAAGTTGAGCGAGAACTTATGGCTAGATTCTCCGTAGGCAGGCATCTTTATAATGCTTGCCTCACAGAAGCAATGACGTGAGTTACCTAAAACAGTTAAAAAGGTTAAAGTTTTGTAAAAAGACCAGCCCAATATATACGACCAGTCGTATATTAATAATATGACTAGACCAAAACGCAACCAAGATATTCGCGAACAGCTTTTAAACCAAGGAGTTAGCATTTTTATTAACCAGGGCTACCACGGCACTGGCATTAAAGAGGTACTAGATCGAGTCAAAGTCCCTAAAGGCTCTTTCTACAACTACTTTGAAAGTAAGGAACACTTTGGTGCAGAAGTAATTAGGCAGTATGCCAAACAAATTACAGCGAATATGGATACTTGGTTGAGTGAGCCACAGCCAGATGCTCTTGATGCTCTCAAGCAGTTTTTTGAACAGGAGATTTTGCGACATGAGAACTCAAGAGAAGGTTGCCTGATAGGCAATCTCGGTGCAGAGCTAGGGGACAGTAGTGAGCTTTGTCTACAAGCGATGTCTGAGAGTTTACAAGTTATGGAGCAGAGGTTCGTTCGAGTACTACAAAAAGCCCAAAAACAGGGTACAGTTAGAAAAGATCTTGCTGCCGGGGAACTAGCAAGTATTTTGCTCAATGCCTACGAAGGAGCATTGCTGAGAATGCAAATTGAAAAGTCTGTAGAACCATTACGGCAGTTTACCAAACTCATGCTCGATGATTTTCTTCGTGCATCAGGAGGAAATTAAAACTTTCAGAAAAGACTTTTTTTATTATTGCTTTAAGACGACTGGTCGTATTAGCTTAATTATTAGGAGGTCAAGATGTTTGATAGCATTATTTCTATTGTGTGTATGCGATCGATTGCTAAGGTAAGTTTGAACTTTTTTTTGCTGAGATTAAAGACGACCAGTCATATTGGTTAATATCTTATGTCAACATCTACGGCTACCTTTACAACATCGACACTAAAATTAACTATCAACAGTTCCCATCGGAATCTTTATTACTAAGAAGCTGCCGGACAGGGTGCAGAACTGGTGGCATTTTCAGAATCATTTTTGCCTGGTTATCCCTGCGGGTTATGAAAAACTATGTCAGTCAGAATACCAGCAGGACAAGATTAGAGTAGGTGGGGGTTATTCTGCGATTATCGCATCAGGGGGTAATACCGTTTCTGTTGAAATTTACTACAGAAGATTGACGCGGGGACACGGGGACGCGGGGCACCGAATGGGGGACATATCCAATCAGATAACCTCTTATACCCAACAAGTAACTTAAAATCCCCCCTTCCCGGCGGAGAAATATGTGTAGCCGTAATTTTTAGAATTGGTATAAATATTTGACGGAACCCCTCAAAGACAAAGAGGGAATTCTCTACGCTGAACTAGACTTAAATACTATCGCTGATTGGGCGCATCTCCATGATGCTGTAGGTCACTATTCCCGACCGGACTTACTTAGTCTACTGACTAATACTAGCGAGTATCGAGTAACTCAGCCGATGAAAGAGCGATCTAATAGTTACTTCCCACGAGCTTCGACCAATGTTAACAGTATAAACAGTTTAGATAAACTTGCTGCTGATATCGAACGATTGTCAACTGAGTTAACAACTCTTCGGTCTGCTTTTTCAGAAAGATTAACAGTTTTAAACCAATAGTAAATCGATCGATGGCTATTACACAGAGGAAAGTAAAACTATGCCGTTCGTTAACATCCGTACAGTCAAAGGACTCTTAAATGAAGAGCAAAAACTAGAGCTTCACCAACGCATTACCGAACTTATGGTTGAGATTGAAGGTGGCGGTGATCCAGACTTCAAGCAGTACATCATGATCCTGATTGAAGAACAGGATGCTGAAGACTGGAGTGTGAGTGGAGTATCCCTTACTGCTGAAGCTGTTAGAAAAATTAAAGGAAAACTAAGTTAAGGAGTAGAATTATGGCACTTTCACAATCTAGCAAAAGCGCAAACCGAGCTTTACTGGTCATTGATGTTCAGAACGAGTATTTCACTGGTCAACTTCCTGTATATTATCCATCAGGGAGCTTAGATAACATTTTAGGGGCGATCAATGTTGCTTTATCTCAAGAGATTCCAGTAATTGTTATTCGACATACTCAGCCTGACGAAAATAGTGAGATTTTCCGCAAAGATAGTCCACAATGGCAACTGCATCCAGAAATTATCAAGCGATGTTATAGTCTTCTAATTGACAAAAACTTCCCTGGAAGCTTCACTGACACAAACTTAGAAGCTTGGCTCAGGAAAAATGATATTAACACAGTAGTTATCTCTGGATACATGACCCAAATGTGTTGCGATACAACAGCAAGACAAGCTGCACATCTTGGCTTCTCCGTAGAGTTTCTCTCAGATGCCACTGGTACTCTAGACTTTGACACCAAAGCAGCTACAGCAACAGCAGAAGAGCTACATCGATCAACCTTAGTGGCTCAGGAGAGCTTCTTTAGTAAAGTAATGACTACATCGGAGTGGATTAAAGAGGTACAGGAATATTTAAAGTCTGACAGCAAAACAACCGCAGCATAAATAAGCCAAAGCAATCTAGAAAAACATTTACTTATCAGGAGGTAAGTCATGGGCGATGTATTTCCCACTATCAAAGCAGCAGTCGTACAAGCTGCATCAGTACTATATGACCGCGAACAGACTTTAGATAAAGCAGTAGCCCTGATTGAAGAAGCTGCGAGACAGGGAGCAGAACTGGTGGCATTTGCCGAATCATTATCAATTTCTGCGAGAAGGTGGCGGTTGGTCTGCCATTATTGCTCCTGGTGGTGAGTATTTAGCAGAACCACTAGAAGATCGAGAGGGCATTCTCTATGCAGAACTAGATTTTAATGCGATCACGCAGTGCCAGCTTCGCTGATCGCAGATATGGCTCATTGGCACGATGCTACTGGTCATTATGCTCGTCCAGATTTACTCAGTCTGTTGGTCAACAATGAAGAATATCGTTTAACTCGTTCTTTTCTTAGTAAGTCAAATAATCAGCTTCTGATAACTGATATCAATGGCAACCAAGATGCTTTAGCCGAATTATCCGCAGATATTAAACAATTATCTGTCAATTTAGCGCATCTTAACTCCGAATTCTCAGAAAAGGTGAAAATTGCAACTCAAAGGTAATCTTAGCAGCCTCATCAATAGAAACAAGATTACTTCCTTTCTACTTTACGTAAATGAGGATTGTTAAGCACAGATTTTGATTTCGAGCGAAAAATTAATTGTCAAGAGGAAAAATCATGAATGATATTTGCGTTAACCATGAATGGGGAACTCTTAAAGAAGAGGAAAAATCATGAATGATATTTGCGTTAACCATGAATGGGGAACTCTTAAAGAAGTCGTTGTTGGCTATCCCTATGTGAAATACCCAACAGTTGCTCCACCATTACTGCACAACTTTGTTAGCACTGAAGGCATAGACCTTTACCAAAAGTATGCAGGTAAAACTCTCAAAGAAGCTAATCCAGAACTATATCAACAGCAGGTTCAACAGATTAATGCTGTAATCGAAATTCTAAAAAACTATGGAGTCATAGTTCATCAACTCAAGCCATTTACAGAAGATGAGGAAAAATACCTTGCAGATATAGATGATTTCACCAGTCAATTTTTTCCTCGCGGATCGATGATTGTCATTGGTAACACCTTTATCGAACCTGCACTTAAATTAATTGGTCGTAGCAAAGAACGTTTTGCGATTCGCCGTACTCTTGGCGATCGCTTGAAAAATAGTAATGTCCAAATTGTTTATATGCCTGTTCCGCTTCCAATTCCTTACGATAAGCCAGGCTGGGATGAAACACCATTCCTTGAAGGTGGTGATGTCTTTGTCCTCGGACGCGATATCTATGTTGGCTGTAGTGGTAACGCTAGTAATGATGCTGGTATTCAATGGTTACGGGAAACTCTCGGTTCTGAATACCGAGTTCATAAAGTTCGGTTGACCAAACATTTTCTCCACCTAGATTTTGTGTTATCTATTCCCCGTCCAGGGTTAGCCGTGGTTTGTCGTGAAGGATTTGTCGATGGTTTACCAGATTTCTTAAAAGGATGGCAGATCATTGATATATCTCTAGAAGATGCTCAGTCAAAGCTAGCTTGTAATCATTTGGTGTTGGATGAAAAGACAATTATTGTCGCTAGTGAATTGACTCAGTTAATTGATGCACTTCGCCAAGCAGAACAAAAAGTAATTCCTACTCCCATGAGTGCTGTCTATTGGCAAGGTGGCTCTTTACGCTGTTGGCATCATCCCTTGGTGCGGGACAGCAAGCTGGAATAGCCTGAAAAACTTGAATAACAGTAAAGCAATATTGTTTCAACTTATTCAAAGTGTACCCGATTGAGGTCTAGAAGCAATGAATTGCTAAGTTTATATTATTTTTACCAAGTCGACCCACTCTTCAATTATCAAAATAATCGAGTTTAAGAGGTAAAAATGACACAAGATGCAATTTTCAGTCCCTTTCTGGCAACAGTTTTTTTGACACTCTTAGTCTGGGTGTATATGTATATCCGTCGTATCAGTTTTATCAAAATCAGCAGGATTCTACCGCAGGATCTGGCGATACCTGGAAAATTGGCGCAACTCTCACCATCAACTGTATCCAATCCCTCAGATAATCTGAAGAACTTGTTTGAGATTCCAGTGCTTTTCTATGCACTTGTCCTATACCTCTTCATTACAAAACAGGTGGATGAAGTATATGTTAACGCTGCCTGGATTTTTGTTATCTTTCGAGTCTTACATAGCATAGTCCATTGCACATTCAATTTCATCATGCTTCGGTTCTACCTTTACCTAGCTGCATCCCTTGCGGTGTGGTTCATGACGATTCGCGCAGCCTTTATCCACTTCAGCCTGTAAGACTGTATTTATTATAAATTTGGAGGTGAAGAACGTGACTATAATACCTCTTCTTATTTTGTTTCAGTTGCTTTTTCTACCGTTTTTAGCCTGGAGAGCAAGGCATGACGGACATATTAATAGAAAACAGTTCAGAGCAACATTCTTACCTGTTGTTGGACTAATGGTTTGGACAGCGATCGCTGTAAGTTTAGGGATATCGGGAATATCTGAGTCAGAGAATTTCTATGAACTCTATCCTGCACTTTGGATGCCTGTAATTCCTATTGCGATTGTGTTTGCCAGTTTAGCATTGTCAACTGGACTAAAAGCAATCACATCTATTTTGGATGTAACTCCAGCACATTGGTTAGCGTTTTTTCAAGCTGGGCGGATCTCAGCTATTGGCACTGCCTACCACACATTGCAGGGTAACTTTCCCTTGTACTTTGAAGTTGCCGTAGGAATTCCCGATCTTTGCTTTGGTCTGTCCGCATTGGTAGTAGGGATATTAGCTATGGAGCAAAAAATTAGCAGTCGTGCCTTAATTACTTGGCATCTCATTGGCTTCCTTATAATTGTGCCAACTGCCCCCCTGCTACTTCAGCTTGGTTTACCTGGATCGCTACAAGTGTTCCCACACCAACCAACAGCAGAGGCTGTATATACATTCCCGATGAGTTTAGCTCCGATTATGGTAGTACCGACTTTTGTGACATTCAACTTGTTAGGGATTTGGCGAGAAAGGCGTATTTTTTTGGGTAAGTTATCTCATAACCAAAAAGGTACAACATAAGACAACCTGTATATCTAATTACGGGAGTGGGAGATGGCACTGGCTTGGCGATCGCTACTCCTTGGTCAATGGACAAACAAGTCCAGGGTTTGAGAACTGAACCTTTAGATAAAAATCCCAACCAATCTTCTGATACCATTTCTCAAAAGTAATAAAAGAGATAGTACATTATTTCTTAATAGGCAAAAGACTTTAATCCAAAATCTTTTATCTAAAATCTTTTATTACTCAACCGAAAAATCTACTTTTGCAAGAATTCTAATGACTTCTGTTGCCATTTTCCTTATTCTCTAACTTCTGAACTCCTAAATTCTCAACTACTTATTCCTAAAATTTAAGGAGATTAAAGCTATGACACTTCCCTTACCTGGAATGACAATCGATTCTGAACGAACTGCGATCGATCGTCATTGTCGATCCCCAAAATGACCGCGAGAGAGGCTTCCGGCTAGGAAGCCTCTCTAATCGCGGTGTTGACTTTCTCAGTCCTAACGGTGTAACTTGGGGGGTTGTGGGGGAAAGCGTAACGGAGAACAACACTGTCGCCAATATTGCTGCTCTGATGAAAGCAGCTAAAGATTACAATCTGCCGTTGTTTATAGTTACATCAAATAAATAAAAATAATCTTTCCCAGATTAAATTATTTTGAGCTTCATCCCAATGCCAACGCAGTAAATTTGCTGGTTGTCCTACTAACATAGTAGATAAACCGATCGCCTTTCTGGGAGATTCTGTAGCCATTGCGATCGCATCTTCAGGAGTACAAATACCCCATTGCACTAAATTCTTGACTCCTACTAATAAGGGTAAGGTTGTACCTGCTAATGTCCCATCAGTTAATCTAGCTGTCCCTTCTGTAACTTCTATAGTGCGACTATCCCAAGGATAGACTCCGTCGGGTAAACCCATAGGTGCTAAAGCATCACTAACTAGAAATACTCCTTGACTATAGTTACTCGCTTTTAAAAATATATCGATCATTTCAGGACAAACATGATTCCCATCAGCAATTAAGCCACAAAGCACTTTGGGGTTAACTATGGCTGCTCCTAATAAACCTGGTTGACGATGGTGTAAACTGGGCATGGCATTAAAAGCATGAGTTACCATCGATGCACCTTGTCGAAAAGCTGCTCTTGCTTGTTGGGCTGTAGCGAGGGAATGTCCTAAACTAACAGTAATTTTTTGGGAGTGTAAGTAAGATATTGTTTCTCCTGTGGGGTCTAATTCTGGAGCAAGGGTAATTACTTTAACTATAGAGGTGTAGTCTCCCAAGACTTGCTTTACTTTATCTATACTTAGGGGTAATAAATATTTTGCTGGATGGGCTCCTCGTTTTTCGTAAGCTAAAAAAGGTCCTTCTAAATGCACTCCTAATATTTTAGCGGTGGGAGTGGTGAGAGCTTCTTTAGTAACGTATTCTGCTATTACAGAAAGCGATCGCTGTATTTTTTCTACAGAAGTGGTAACAATAGTCGGAAGATAAGCATCTATACCTTGTTGCCCTAGAAAATTGCCAATTTCGGTTAATTTATTGATATCCTGACTTTCTAAATCCGGAAAAGCTAATCCTAACCCCCCGTTAATCTGTAAGTCTATTCCTCCCAGTGAAACGAAATCCCCCTTAACATCAATCACAGAGGTATTATAGTTGGGTTGCACATCAGGAGCGATCGTAATAATAGTTTGATTACGGATTAGTATTTGCTGTAGTTGTTGGTGTCCTAATAAGCGAGAATTAGCTATTAGTATCTGGTCTTTCATTGAAGTTTAGAAACCTATGAGTCAAACCACACCTTTGATCGGCATTATTATGGGTAGCGATTCTGATTTACCCACCATGGAAGCAGCGATCGCAGTATGTGAAGATTTTGATGTTAGTTACGAAGTAAGGATTGTTTCTGCCCATCGTACTCCAAAAAAGATGGTTAAATATGCCCAAAATGCGGAGGAAAGAGGTCTTAAAGTAATTATCGCTGGTGCTGGTGGTGCAGCACACTTACCAGGAATGGTAGCATCACTCACACCTTTACCTGTGATTGGGGTACCTGTACCTACTAGAAATCTTCAAGGACTTGATTCCCTCTATTCCATTGTACAAATGCCTAGGGGAATTCCCGTCGCTACAGTTGCTATTGGCAATTCCCAAAATGCTGGCTTATTAGCAATACAAATATTAGGCTCTCACAATAGAGAATTGTTACAAAAAGTTACAGAATATCGTCAACAATTAGCGCAAATGGTGATGGACAAGCAAGAACAATTAGACGATTTGGGTTATCAGAAATACTTAACTCAAATGTAAAAAAATACAGTAAATTTTAACAGTATCTTAATTTTTTGCTTTCTAAATATAAAATTAGATGACGTTACAAATCTTTACCTCTACTGGAATGTAGTGTAAACTACGCGAGGAAAGGTATATATGAAGAGATAAGGAGCAAAAACAAAGATGCAGTCGGCTCAGAAGCTGCGAACAGTGCCAAAACAGTACCTAAAGCCCCATGGAGGCTTAAATCCTAATGTCTGGATGACTATAGTAGCTCTGATGCTGATCGCTTCCTCAGTAGGTGGTTACTTTTGGTGGAGCTTTCCCCTGTGGTACTGTTTTGTGGTTAACATTATCGCACTACATTTATCAGGGACGGTTATTCATGACGCATCCCATAATAGCGCACACAGTAATCAGATCGTGAATGCGGTTTTAGGACATACTAGTGCTTTAATGCTAGGGTTTGCTTTTCCTGTGTTTACTAGAGTCCATTTGCAACATCACGCCCACGTTAACGACCCCGATAATGACCCCGACCACTTTGTATCTACAGGAGGTCCATTATGGATGATTGCAGCCCGTTTCTTTTATCATGAAATTTTCTTCTTTAAAAGGGGTTTGTGGCGTAAATATGAGTTATTAGAATGGTTTTTAAGCCGTTTATTTTTAGTAACTATTGTTTTTGTGGGTATTAAATATGATTTTATTGGCTACATTATGAATTTTTGGTTTGTACCTGCTTTAGTAGTAGGGATCGCCTTGGGATTATTTTTTGACTATTTACCCCATCGTCCTTTTAAAGAACGCGATCGCTGGAAAAATGCTAGAGTTTATCCTGGTGCTGTACTAAATTTGCTCATTCTAGGGCAAAATTACCATCTAGTGCATCATCTTTGGCCCTCTATTCCCTGGTATCGCTATCAACCAGCCTATTATGCTACCAAACCTCTATTAGACGCTAAAGGTTGCGATCAATCTCTAGGTTTATTAGAAGGTAAAAACTTCTGGAATTTTCTTTATGATTTATTTTTAGGTATTCGTTTCCACGGACACAAGTCAAATAAGGGATGAGAAAGGAGGGATGAGGGATGAATCAGTTATCAGTTATCAGTTATCAGTTATCAGTTATCAGTAAGAAGCATGAAGCATTAAGCATGAGGAAAAATAAATACCTCTGACCAGGAGACCTCCCTCACTCGCTCACTCGCTCACTCTCCCCCCTCTAGGGCGCGGAGCGCACTCTGAACTCTGAACTCTGAACTCTGAACTCTGACCCCTGACCTCAATCCCCAATCGCTACTTGCTACTTTTTCAATTTCAGTCTTATCGACGTAATTTTATTCAACCCTTGCACACAAGTCACGGTATCTGGCGAGTGCGGGAGGGCATTATTATTACTCTTAGAAATAGTGAAGGTAAAATCGGTCAAGGAGAAATTGCACCTATTCCTTGGTTTGGCTCAGAAACTCTACAAGAAGCACAAGAGTTCTGTAAGCAATTGGGAGATACAATCACTGTACAAGATATATATAGTATTTGCGATCGCCTACCCTGTTGTCAGTTTGCTTTCGAGTCTGCTGTAACAGAATTAAGAGAGTCAGAAAAGATAGCAGCAACAATACCATCACTAGAATATTGTCATCTGTTACCAGCAGGGAATAAAGTTTTACAGCAAAATTTATCATCAATTTCCACATCTACTTTTAAATGGAAAATTGGGGTTTATCCCATAGAAGAAGAAATAGCAATCTTGCAACAGCTTATTAAACAGTTACCCAAAAATAGCCAACTGAGACTAGATGCTAACGGAGGGCTAAACTTATCACAAGCTCAACAATGGCTAACAGTAGCAGACAATTGCCAGATTATTGAATTTATTGAGCAACCCCTTCCCCCCGATAGATTCTCAGAAATGCTAGCTTTAAGTACAGCTTATAAAACTACACTAGCTTTAGATGAATCTGTGGCTAATCTCAAACAGTTAGAAACCTGTTATCAAAAGGGATGGAGAGGTGTCTTTGTCATTAAAGCTGCGATCGCAGGATCCCCTAGTCGTCTGGGTAATTTCTGCGCTTCTCACCCTATAGATGTAGTGTTTTCTTCCGTGTTTGAAACCAGTATTGGTCGTCGAGCAGTGTTAAAATTAGCTATGAATTTAGGAAACTGCGATCGTGCGGTAGGCTTTGGAGTAGATCACTGGTTAAGAAATTAATGTTATAGCATATGACTGCAAAGATTAAGACATTTTCTATTAACCTTCTCTTGCAAGAGTGCCTATTTACCAAGATTATAATGTCCGCGCAAATCAAATTCACTTGCTATATAATTGTCCCCTCTCCTATTAGGAGAGGCTTAGGGAGAGGTGGAGCAAATATGGGGACTACATAAAAATGTAGTAGGTGGGCAATGTCCCACCTACCAGGATTTACAATTAATTTATTTTGCAAGATATCTAATGAATTATTGGTGCTAAAGTTTTCACAATCATATGACGCTCTTTATCAAATTCAATCCAACCGCGATTTTGAAAATCTCCCAAAAGCCTAGTAATAGTTACTCTGGTTGTACAAATAACTTTAGCTAGATTGTGGTGAGTAAAACGGGCAGTAAGTCTAATACCATTATCTGTAGAATGACCCATTTCCTCAGCCAACATTAAAATCAATTGCCACAAACGCGCTTCAACTCTTCTTAAAGCATTGATTGCTAGTAATTGTTGACTTTTAATCGAACGATAACTAAATTCTGATAGTAGTTCTCGTGCTAAGTAAGGAGATTTTTGTATTTCTTGAATTCTAATTTGTCTTACATAAACATCTGTTAAGGCTAGAGAGCTAAGGCCAAGATTTTGCTCGAACAAGTTGCCAAAAACATGATTGGGAGTAATCCAACCCAAAACAATTTCTTCTCCATTAATATTCAGCTTACTTAACTGAATCACTCCCCGATATACTTGCCAAACGCATCCTTTGCAGATTGGTATTGCTTCACCTTTTTCATAGGATTGCAGTAATAACTCGTCCCTGTTTTTTTGATGAATATTCCAGAGCGTCTGATCTCTTAACAACATAGTGTGGTCTGTTTTTCTTTATTAGCAAGCTTACTCACATAGAATAAGTACAAAAGGTAAAAAGCAGATGATTATAAGGTTAAGCTTTGATTTTCTTTTGGTATCTTTTCTTAATTTGGAGCTAAAATTTCATCCAGAATTGAGCAGGGCGATGGGAAAATGTCAACCTATCTCCATAAACTAAATTACTATTATCATGATTCAAGCAATTTTGTTCGGAAATAAACAACAATTACATACAACTTTAACAGCTGTTGGACTATTCTAATTAATTAGAATCACCTCACCAGATAACTGGCAATTCTCCCAAGATTCAACCCAAAATTCTTCCTGTAGCTGATATTTTCCACAACCAAGCCACAAATAGAAAGTAAGTTGACCGTTTAAATTTATCATTATCTAATAGCGATCGCTATTTAGGAATAATTTAATAACTATCAAAGGCAGCAGCATCTAAGATGATGGCATTACTCATGAATTAACCATCAACTGACTCGGGAATTTTATGTGGATAGTTGAAAAAAAAGTAGGTATATTTGTTCACTATTTAACCTCTTCAAATAAATTTCAACCTGGAATAGAAAAAGCTCATAAATTCGTCTCTAAAGAAATGGCAGAGACTATGGCAAAAACTCGTGGAGGAGTAGTTCGTCAATTATAATTGGGCTCTTGTTAATTTTGAATTTCTATATGGGTAAGTCAAGAGCCTATCTAGTAAAATCTTTATTTTCCCCACACCTTACACATCCCACACCTCACACCCTGACATAACTACCGTCTCTAGGTAATGTGTGAGAATTGGTGTAAGGTTGGGATACTTGACTTGCTCATTGAGCATTAAAATCATCGCATTGTTACAAATTCTTCTGCTGAACTTGGATGAATACCCACAGTGGCATCAAAATCAGCTTTCGTTGCACCCATTTTAACTGCGATCGCTACTCCTTGGACAATTTCTGCTGCGTAGTCTCCTACCATGTGCGCCCCAACTACTTTATTAGTGTTACCATCCACTACTAATTTCATCAGAGTTTTAACTTGCATATTGGGAAGAGTGTAATACATGGGGCGGAATTTACTGCGATAAATTTTAACAGCATCCCCATATTTTTCTCTGGCTTCTGCTTCTGTTAAACCTACTGTAGCTGCTTCAGGAGTAGAAAACACGGCTGTGGGAATATTATCGTAAGCCATTTGCTTAGATTGTCCGCCAAAATGGGTATCAGCAAAGGCTCTACCTTCTTGGATCGCTACAGGAGTAAGATTAATTCTATCGGTACAGTCTCCTACTGCATAAATATGTTCTTCGGCGGTTTGACTGTATTCATTAACTGCAACAGCACCGTTAACAACTTCTACCCCGGTATTTTCTAAGCCTAAATTCTCGATTCGGGGGATTCTTCCTGTTGCAGCTAAACTAACTGCATCCGCTACTATAGTTTCTTCCTGCTCTCCTTTGATAGTTATCTTGACACCTGTATCAAGTTTCTCGATATTTAATGCAGGTTTATTGGTAATGATCCGAATCCCATTATTTTGCATCTGTTCTTGGATTTGGGTGCGGATATCTTCGTCAAAACCATATAAGATTTTGTCGCGACGAATTACTTGGGTTACTTCTGTTCCTAAACCATTGAGAATACAAGCAAACTCCACACCAATATAACCACCGCCAATAATCACAATCTGTTTGGGTTGTTCTTGTAAATGGAAAATTTCACGGGAAGTAATAGTGTGTTCGACACCAGGGATATCGTCTGGTTTAACAGGTTTCCCTCCTACTGCAATTAAAATCTTTTCGGCGGTTACTTTTTCATCTCCAATGGCAATAGTATGAGAGTCAATAAATTTAGCATGATCCCGATAAATTTTAACCTCAGACTTATCCAACATTCTTTGATAAATACCATTGAGGCGATCTACTTCATTATTTACCGCCGTAATCATAGTTTTCCAGTCAAAATTGCTTTCTCCTACTGTCCAACCATAACCTGATGCTGATTGAAAATCCTTGGGAAAATGGGAAGCATACACCATTAATTTTTTAGGTACACAACCACGGTTAACACAAGTACCACCTAAGCGATCAAATTCTGCAATGCCTACTTTAGCACCATATTCCGCTGCTCTTCTCGCAGTAGCAATACCACCAGAGCCAGCACCAATCACAAACAAATCAAAATCATAACTCATAATATATGTCTCCTTAAAGTAAAAATAAATACTGATTTGAATTAAATATTTCCTAAATATTGTTATTGAGCTTAGGATTTTGATAGTAATTTAGGATAGAAATAACTGTCTAAAAGTTATCTTAACCTCTTTACTATGGCAATTAGCTACGAAGCAATTAAAAAAGATATCGATAATCTTACTTCCTCTCAACTTCAGCAAGTTGCTGATTTTATCGCCTTTTTGAAGTTTCGAGATAAATATCCTGTTAATTCTATCGATCCGAGTCAATTAGCTAGTCTTGCTACAGAATTTGCTGAGGAAGATCGAGCTATGGCTGAAGCAGGGATAAATGATTATGCAGCAATGTTAGAGAGCGAAGATCGTTCATGAGTGATGCTTTTAAGCGAGGTGATGTATGGCTGGCTGACTTAAATCCTACTCAAGGTTCTGAACAAGCAGGGATACGCCCAGTTATTATCTTTCAAAATGATGTAGTCTCCCAGTTTTCCACCACTATTATTACTATTCCTCTTACTACTAACCAGCGTCGTGCCTCTTTGCCAATTTGTTTAGCAATTCAAAAAGGAGAGGGGGGCTTACTTCATGATTCTGTTGCCTTGTGTTTTCAATTACGGGTACTAGATAAAACCCGCTTGATTCGTAAATTAGGTCAATTACGCCCCGCAACAATCGCTCAGTTAGAAAATGTGGTTTTGTTGACTTTGGGATATAGTTTATGATTGCTCAAGATTTTCCGTTATTGCAAGATCTTATTAAAGTTAAGGTGAGACAATAACTTAATAACGATCTGCCAGGAAATTAATTGACCCATCTCCTATAGTAAGTCGGTTCAACCCCACTAATAATAAAGCCTCTAGTCTATTTCAATAGACTTGATTCTTTGACTCATCAAATTTATTTTACGGCGGAGTATTGGGCAGATAGTTATTAAAGATACATCTGAGTCCTGTTTTGTTGTGGTTGGGTTTTATGCTTCAACCCAACCTACTGGCTTGGTAGAGAGTATTCAAGTAAGCTTTGCAATGCCCACCTTAAGATCAATTACTTCCCGCCGTAATAAAAAGCGATTTCTTTCTCTTTCAGAGGGGGAAAGTCTGCATCTAATAGCATTTGGTTTAATTCCTCTTGAGAAATATGCTTTGCACCAATACGAACTATACGAGAGCGCATTGTATTAGTAACACCGCTTCTTTGTCTTCCTGCTTCTAACGCCATCACCTTATTATATAGTTCCAGTTTATTTGCTGGAATGGGTGAACCATCAAGATCGAGTCCTTCGGCGATCGCCTGATCTACTGCATCTGCACCTTTAGTATCTGCCATAATGATTATCTCTTTCGGGTGGGCATTGCAAAGCTTACAATCAAATCCTAGAAAACACAAGATTTATTTAACTAAATGCGCTTCTAAGAACCAGAGACGTTTGTCAATAGTGCGAGAAATTTCGGTGTACATATCTGCGGTATCAGCATCCCCTAGATCATCGGTAATATCAATTGCTTCTCTAACGTGCTTACCATAGACAGAATAGCGATCGGCTAAAGCTGTAATGTGTTCTATACCACCCACTACATCCAAAAGATATTCAGGTAAGATAGACTCTGCTGCTGCAATACGGGCTGTACCTAAAGCTGTACCACCAAGGGCTGTAACCCTTTCTGCCACCATATCTACATATTCTTCTAATTCTCCAGCCATTTCGTCAAACAACTCATGTAACTGATAGAAATCAGTACCTTTGACATTCCAGTGAGCTTGCTTAGTTTGAGTTTTGAGGTCTAAGGTAGCAGCTAAAGTCTGGTTTAAAGTATTAATAACTTTAAGACGAATATCCTCAGCGATATCAATGCGAGTATCATAGAGTTTTTGTTTAGCAGGTGTTGCAACCATGTTTAGATTCTCCTTATTTAAGGTAAGTTGGACTAATTTTAGAAACAATCAACAAGAGCGCAATTCGCTTTTCAACAATCAACTTGTCATCAATTAACTAAAAGCAATGTCTAAAAACATCATCGTGACAAACCCTGACATAATTCCTAATGTTCCTTCCTGAGTAATACTTTCTCTGTCTATCTCTGGGATGATTTCATCCACTATGACAAACAACATAGCTCCTGCTGCTATTGCCATTCCCCAAGGTAAAAAGCTTTGACCAAAACTAACAACACTAGCACCTACCATACCCCCAAAAGGTTCTACTAAACCAGTGAGCAGAGAAACACCAAAAGCATAGGCGACAGAATACTCTAACTCTCTTAATGCTAGAGCAACTACTAACCCTTCGGGCATATTTTGTAAGCCAATTCCCATCGCTAGAGGTAAACCCTCACCATTTCCGAAACCTACTCCCACGGCTAAACCTTCAGGAAAGTTGTGGAGAGTAATGGCTAAGACAAATAACCAAATACGTTGGAAATTTTCAGTAATCTTGCCTTCTTGACCCTGGTTAAAGTTTTCGTGAGGAAAGTTGTTGTGAATGAGCCACAGCAGTCCAGCACCCAAGATAATCCCGATACTTATAATTAAAGCAGATTGCTTTGAAGAATATCCTAGGGATATGGCAGCTTCTAACCCCGGAATAATCAAGGAAAAAATAGTGGCTGCTAGCATTACACCACCGCCAATACCCAGAAGTATGCTTTGCCATTGTTTTTCTAACTTGGTAGTGAACAAAATTGGTAAAGCACCTACTGCTGTACCCATACCAGCGAGTAAACTAGCAATAAATCCTAGATAAATAGTTTGGTTCATAAGGCTATTAGAGGGTCAAGATTATTTAATTACGCCACAGGCTAACCTCGCACCACCACCACCAAGAAGTTTAGGCTCATCAGAGAAGTTATCTCCCATCAGATGCACTATTACAGAATGTCCTTTTACATCAGATTTTTCGAGTCTTGGTGCTAGTACAGGGGTAGTTGCTGTCCCATCTTGGGCGACAAACAGTGGCGGTAAATCACCTAAATGACCCTTTCCGTAAGGACCTTGATGGCTTCCTGTTTTCTTGGGGTCATAATGTCCCCCTGCTGCTAGTCCTGGGACAATTTTGTCTTCTTTTGCTGCTCCACGACAATCTGGGTTTTGATGGATATGAAAGCCGTGAATTCCTGAGTTGAGTTGGGATAAATCGGGGGTAAGCAACAAACCGTACTTTGTATCTTCTAACTTTATGTTGCCTACTTCTTCCCCTATTCCCGTGATATCAGTTAAGTTGATCTTTACAGTTAGGCTTTTTTCTGATGCAATATTGGGATAGGCTAACAATGCAATTATGGCGATCGCAATTAAGATGCTACGTTTCCACACAATTATCTAATCCTTTGGCTAGAGAACGAAATATGGTTATGATTTTACGGGTAAAATGTTCGTTCTCTATAATTGTGTCAACTAGGAAACAGTTTAGTTTTATTTACTTCCTTTTAAGTAAGCCAACATCGTGTCAGCATCGGATACTTCAAAAGGATCCGTAGGACAATTATCGCCGAAGTCTGGTTCGATAAACATTTTTTCAATCTTCATGTCATCTACTACCATTGAGTAACGCCATGATCGCATTCCAAAACCAAGATTGTCTTTATTAACCAGCATCCCCATTTTACGGGTGAATTCTCCGCTACCATCGGGGAGCAAGAATATATTTTTCACTCCTTGCTGTTTCCCCCATTGGAACATGACAAAGGCATCATTCACTGAAAGACATATCACTTCATCTACACCTAGAGCTTTAATTTCATCGTATAGTTCTTCGTAACGGGGTAGATGAGTCGATGAACAAGTGGGGGTAAATGCCCCAGGAAGAGCAAACAAGACAATTTTTTTTCCGCCAAAAATTTCTGCGGTGGTGCGGTCTTGCCAACGGAAAGGGTTAGGTCCTTCTACAGATTCATCACGCACTCTAGTTTTAAATACTACGTCGGGTACTTTGTCTTTCATAGTTGTTGCTTATTTTTAGTCTAAGTTGTACTCATTTCCAGTTCGTTAAATTAATCATACTCATAACGACTATGAGTTGTCAAGAAAAAAAATGAAGGATGAGGAGTGAGGAAGGATTCTGGATTCTGGATGAAGGACTCAGAAGTAATAAGTAATAATAATCAACCCCAATTCCCTAATTCCCTAATTCCCTAATTCCCTAATTCCCCAATTCCCCACTCGCGAAGCGACGAGTGTTGGTCTCCCCAATCCCCAATTCCCCCAGTCCCCGAGTTAACAAAATAGATACAAAATCTTGATAAAAATTTAATCTGATGTAACTTTTAGTTGCTATATTCTAGGGAGTGATAATAATAAAAAACTATAAAATTCAGCTTACTTAATATTCACAAGTTATATCTTCCCCAGGCAATAAATTGTTCATTTTTAAGCTAACAAGAAAATTCTTGGAGACTGTGCCACATTTTTTGGGATTATAAAGTAAGTAAAACATTCAGGTAAAAGATGACTTTTTACTACAAAATCACAATCAATATGGAATTTTTCTAGAGTTAAATTTTGTTAATTCTAGGGGAAATATATAAGGGGATGAAACATCATAATGCAAGAATTGAAAGCCAAGCTGATCTATCATGAAATAAATGAAACATCTTCTATTAAAGTGCTACAAAACTGCTTATTAGAAATTAAACGGAAAAGCTTAAGCGGTAGTCTAAAAGTTCATACTAATAGTGGTTTAAGATGGATTTTAAATTATCGCGTCGGGCGTTTGAGTTGGTTTACTGGCGGGAGTAATTTCCAAGAGCGTTGGCAAAGATATATGGACTTATTCTGTCCCAACATTCAAGACCCAAAATTTAAAGAAATTACTTCAGGATATTCATTAGATAAAGAGTGTAATGTGCTACTTCAGCTACAAGGAAACAAATTTCTCAACAGGAAACAATTAACTAGTTTAATGGAGAGTGTGGCTCAAGAAATTCTCTTTGATGTAATTCAATATACTCAAAACACCAGTAAAACAGTATCTTACGAATTGAATCCGAACGACCCTGGAAGCAAACTAGGTTTATTGTTACCTCTAACGGACATTGAACCTACTTTACAAGCAAGTACCAAAGCTTGGGAAAATTGGCAAAATGCCGGACTAAGTTCCTATTCTCCCAATTTATTTCCCGTAATTCAACAGCCACAAATCCTGGAAAAATATACCTCCAAAAGCAGTTTTAATAAGATAAGTTCTTTAATTGATGGAACTTTATCCTTACGGGGGTTAGCTGCTAAAAGTAATTGGGATTTAGTGAAGTTGACCCAGTATATAGTGAAAATGGTGGAATTAGATGCGATCGCCCTAACGAAAAATCCTGCTAAAATTAGCATAAAACCACTCCGAGAAAATAAGACATCCGATGTCAAACCCAGAAGAGCCATAGCCCCACTATCACAGCAACCTCTAGTAGCTTGTGTTGATGATAGTCCTTTAATCTGCGAAACAATGAGGAAAATTATCCTCAAAAAAGGCTATCGTTTTATTAGTATCCAAGAGCCTTTGAAAGTGGTTGCGACTCTGTTGAAGCAAAAGCCTGATTTTATCTTTTTAGATTTACTAATGCCGATAATTAACGGGTATGAAATTTGCTCTCAACTGCGTAAAGCTCCCAACTTAAAGAATGTTCCGATTGTAATTTTGACAGCCAAAGATGGTTTAGTAGATCGAATGAGAGCCAAAATGGTTAATTCCACAGAATTTATGTCCAAACCTATAGAAGAAGAGTTAGTTATTAAAATTCTAGATAAATACCTAACAATAAGGAGATGAAGATAAAAATGGGTAAAGTACTGTTAGTAGAAGATAGCTTAGTTGATATCCAAGTTTTGACTAACTACTTAGAAAATCAAGGATTAATTGTACAAGGGGTTAGTAGTGGGGAAGAAGCGCAACTGAGATTAAAGCGAAGCAAACCTGACTTAATTGTTCTAGACGTAATCTTACCTGGTTTAAGTGGATTTGAACTATGTCGCAAACTCAAAGCTGACCCTACAACCCAAGGTATTCCTATAGTCCTTTGCTCGACGAAAAATACAGAAGTTGATAAAACTTGGGGCAAAATGAGCGGGGCTGATGCTTACTTAACTAAACCCATAGACGAAGCCCAGTTAAAAGAAACAGTCGGTCAGTTGATTAAGTAGCAATGGGAGCAATCGGTTGCTACAAATCTTTCTCCCTTCTGTCCCTCTCAAGGGTATGATTTTAAAGTGCGAGCGGGAATTCCCACCCCGTTCAGGCTGGAGGGATGAAAACGAGGGGGATAAGTCATGGGTCATAGGGTTACGATTTAGATACAGAATCTTTATATAGCAATACTTTCAGCCGTTGTATAATCAAAGTAATACACACCTTGAAATCTGAATAGTAACATGGGTTCTACTGAAAAGTCTCCCAGTTGCAGTCCGTTCAGTAGGTAAAAGTTCCGAAAAGTAAGCAGAACGCGCTAGGCTTAGACCTTAGCCGACGGTCTAGGGGCGTTTTGAGTCGTCCCCAAAGAATTAAGCTCTGGTCAGTTAATAGAAACGTGGAGGGAATCGGTTTTAACCATTCCCGAAACATCCTATTAGAATCCCCTATCCCTTAAGCAGGGGAGTACTCAAATAAACCTTTAAATCTTAAAATCATAATCTTGTAAGCCTCCTCTCCCGACCAGTGCCATAGTCATGCAAATTTAAATAGAAATGGTATAAGTAGCAATCATGAAACTAGAATCTTCCCAAGTCACTTCTTTTGTAGACAGTAACCAAAGAAAGCAAAACCTGTTTAGTCTGCAACAGCCTTATTCCCTGGACAAACCAGAATATCAAGATGGTGAAAGATTTTTGAGTTTTGCCCTCAATCCTGAAGTTGATGGATTATTAGCACTCAAAGATTTAAGGGGAGTCATAAAAGTTTCCGTAACAGAAATTTTACCTATCCCCGAAGTAGAAGAATTCTTCTTGGGGGTTATTAATTGTCAGGGGGAAGCAGCTTGGATTCTAGACTTACCAGGATTGTTAGGCTCAACTCATTGGTGTCGTCGTCAGCCTGTGAAACCATCAGGAATGGGGATGCTGATTGTAGTACAAAATCAGACTATAGGGCTACTGGTAGAACAAGTAAAAGGCATTGAAATTCATGATTTAGAATCCTGTCTTCCTGCTACTTCAGGAATGTTTCCTGACAGATTGCGGATATTTTTAAAAGGTTATTTTCTGGATCGACAAGATCAACCATCTATACTGCTCGATCTTGAGGTAATAATTCAAGCTTTACGCCTGAATACCCCAAAAATGTAATTATTAAATTATTAGTTTATTTGGAAAAGAGCTATTTTTTCTAGAAATCAATACTATGTCTAATATTAATTCTGTCTCTGAAAATCAATCCATTAGTAATAATCCAGAAAAACTCCCAGAATCTATGACTGAGATGGAAACAAAACTTGAAGATTGGTCTCAACATGAACATTTAATTAAAGAGATTACAAATAACCTGTTTAAAAAAGAGCGAATCCGTTGCGAGGGTGCGATGGCCGAAATTCGCCAAGGCAAAAATTTAGATGATGTTTTAGCTATAACAACAGACACTTTACGTAGAGAATTAAACGCCAATCGAGTTCTGATTTATTGTTTTGAAGATGATACTAAAGGTAAAGTGGTGATGGAATCTTTAGAATCTGGTTGGACACCCGCTTGGAGAGAAACCTTACCTAGTATTTGCTTTGGAGCGCAGACAGCAGAAGATTATCACGCCGAAAAAATAGTAGCAATGGCTGATGTTAACCAAACCAGAGTTACTCCTTATCAAAGACAGCTACTAGACAAATTTCAAGTAAAAGCTTCTCTGGCTATTCCCATCTTAGTGAATTCGTCTGATTCTACATCGAATTATGATTTAGAAGAAGTTTGGGGATTATTAGTCATACATAAGTGTGACAGTTCCCATCAATGGAAAGAACAAGAAATCAATCTCGCTTATCAACTAAGTCGGGATTTAACTCTAGCTTTACAGCAGACAGAAAGCAGTCAAAAACAGGAGCAAGAGCTAGAAAGAGAAAGAGCATTAGCTAAAGTTGTGGAGAGAATCCGCAAGCCCCAAGAATTAAACGCTATTTTTCGGACAGTTACTCAGGAAGTTCGGGAACTACTTAAAACTGACCGTGCAGTAGTATATCGTTTCAATCCTGACTGGAGTGGTCTATTTATCGCTGAATCTGTAGGTGCTGGCTGGACTTCTTTAATTGTGGAACAAGTTGAGGTGGAATTCCTGGTTAACGAGAAAAATCGCAACGGTCGCTATCTGCTGCAAGATTGGGAAGCAGCAGCCAAAGCAGGTATTATTGACTCGGATACTTACTTGCAGGAAACTCAGGGAGGAAATTATACAAAAGGACAAAGATATTCTGTAGTAGATGATATCTATGAGGAAGGCTTCCCTGATTGCTATACCCAGTCTTTAGAAACATACCAAGCTAAAGCCTATGTAATTGCACCGATTTTCCTAGGAGAACAACTGTGGGGTCTATTCGCAGTATATCAAAACTCAAGCCCGCGCCATTGGGAAAAGTGGGAAATAGATTTAGTAGTGCAGATTGCTAACCAATTAGGTGTAGCCATACAACAAGCAGAATATGTAGAGGAGCTACAACAAAAAGCGGAAATAGAAGCCAAAAGTGTCAAAAGAGCCAAAACTGCTGCCAAGATCATTGAAAAAATCCGCAACTATCAAGATATTGAAACTATTTTTAGAATGACCACTCAAGAAATGCGTCAGGCGTTACAAAATGACCGCGTAGTAGTGTATCGTTTTAATCCTGACTGGAGTGGTAAATTTGTCGCTGAATCTGTGGGTGCAGCTTGGGATTCTTTGATGCTTAAACAAACCACAGATAGATTCCTCATTGACAACAAGAGTAACAACCCTCGCTGTCTGATGCGAGAATGGTCAGAAGAAGAAGGTACTGTTGAACCAGATAGTTGGTTGAAGGCAACTAAGGGAGGAAATTATACTAAGGGACAAAAATATTCGGCTGTGAAAGATCTATACAATCATGGCTTTGCTGATTGTTATATCCAGACTGTAGAAAGATACCAAGCTAAAGCCTATATAATTGCACCGATTTTCCTAGGAGAAGAATTATGGGGTCTATTAGCAGCACATCAAAACGATGGTGCGCGGGATTGGGAACAGTCAGAAATAGATTTAATGGTGCAAGTTGCTGACCAACTAACCATTGCTCTACAACAAGCGGAATTAATCAAAGAAATTAAGGCTCGTAACAAAGAACTAGTCGAACGCAATGAACAAGAAACCGCTATCATTCAATTTTCAGCACAATTAGTGGGTCGTTTGAGAGAATTAGCCCAAAAAGATACTGAGGTTAACAGGATCTTAAGCTTTGCTGCCAAAGAACTACGTCACGTTCTCAAAGCAGATAGAGTAGGTGTATATCGCTTTTATCCTGATGGGATTGGTGAATTTGTGGTTGAATCTTTTGATAATAGATGGCTCCAATTGGTGGGAACGGAATTAGCCGAGGTACAAGATATTTTTCTCATCGACAATAAAGGTGGTCGCTACGCCAAGGGAGAAACTTTAGCAGTAAGTAACATATACGAGGCTGGTTACAATGAATCTCACCTGACTTTGTTAGAGCAGTGCGGAACTAAAGCCTATGCCATCGCGCCGATTTTTAAAGCAAATGAGCTTTGGGGACTATTGGGTATATATCAAAATGATGGCTTTCGGGAGTGGGAAACTTTTGAGATGGCAACTCTAGAGCAGGTAGCAACCCAAATTGGGGTAACTGTCCAGCTATCGGAATATCTGAACCAAGTACGCGACCAAGAGCAGCAATTAACCGCAGCAGCAGAACGAGAAAAAAAAGAAAAAGAAAAATTGCAGCAGAACGCATTAAAAGTATTAGTGGCGTTAGAACCCTCTTTCCAAGGAGACTTAACCGTCCGCGCTCCCTTATCTGATAATGAGATTGGGACAATCGCAGATGGCTACAATACCACAATTCAAAGCTTGCGAGAATTTGTCCGACAAGTACAGACAGCAGCAACTAGAGTTAATGAAACTTCGGGTAAAAATACTACATCAGTCACCCAACTGTCAGCACAAGCTCAAGAACAGGTAGAACATCTAAAAGTAGCATTAACAGAGTTGCAACAGATGGTAGCAGCAACTCAAGCCGTGATGAACAACGCCAAACAAGTAAAACAAGCAGTACAAGAAGCTAATCGGATTGTTCAAAATGGTGACTCTCTGATGGAAAAAACTGTAGATGGCATTATGGAAGTAAGAGAAACCACCGCAGAAACAGCTAAAAAAATTAAACGACTCGGGGAAGCTTCCCAAAAAATCTCTAAGGTAGTTAACCTGATTGAAAACTTTGCCACTCAAACTAATTTACTCTCCCTCAATGCAGCCATCGAAGCCACTCGCGCAGGGGAATATGGGAAAGGTTTTGCCGTAGTTGCAGACGAAGTACGTTCCCTAGCTTATCAATCTGCTAATGCTACCACCGAAATCGAACGACTGGTAGAAGAAATACAGACAGAAATTAATGAAGTTAACTCTTCCATAGAAATGGGAATTGCTCAAGTAGTTCAAGGGTCGAACTTAGTGGGTGAAACTCGTCAGAGTCTCAGAGATATTGTGCAAGCAACCAGTCGCATTATTCAATTAGTAGTGGGAATCACCAACGCTACCGCCACCCAAAATCAGCAGTCTCAAACCTTGACCGCAGCAATGAACGATGTTTCGGAGATCGCTCATAAAACCTTTGAAAGCTCCACCCAGATTTCTGAATCTTTCCTTGAACTACTGACTACTTCCGAAGAATTACAAACCAGTGTCAGTAAATTCAAAATTGATTAACCTCACCTGAATGCACCTTGTAAGTTCAATAGCTATGTTTTTTTCTCTGATGCTTTATTAGATGAAAAATTTGGGCAATAAACAGAGCAATCGGCGAGATTAGTACATATTTGGACTGAAAGCTATTACCGTAGTTAGATGAGTTTTTGGGAGGTAAGTTAAACAATTTACGGTCTATATCTCTGGTCAAAAACCCATCTAACTTTTTCCGAATCTTCTTCTCGTTTAGCCCCCCTTTTTTCATCATGTTCATCAGCAAAGTACCTAGAAGAATTTTCCGCGACTGCCACTAAGAATAGCATTTCTTGTCCGTTTGGCGATGGTTAAATTTGTTTGTATCCGCGCCAGTGATTAGTGGTTAGCAGTTAGTAGGAGCGTAGTATGAGAATCAGATTTAGGAGCACTCCTCTTGAGAAGACTTGATAATAGTAGCCAAGAAATTTATTTCTTGGTGATTTATCCTACAGTGACATACTCCTACACTAACTCTTTGAGTATAGTGTAGGCTTCTCAACCTCACGATTGAGCCTTGCTCCCCTGGAACGCCACTTATCTAGAACAAAGTTCCCCGACAGTAAGACTTGAGAGCCAATACGAGTGCTTTTCGGGAGTCCCCCGATACGTTTCTATCCCTCGATTACACAGTTCTTGAGCCGATGCTATATCTCGGTCAACTTTATATAGACACTCAGGGCATAAATGTATTCTATCTCTAAGTTCTTTTCTCACTTCGATACGACAATTAGGACAAACTTGCGATGTTCCTTTGTGATCTACTTCTGCTACAAACACATTGCTTTTTTTGCCTACATACTTGAGTATCTAAGGAAGACAAGGAGGACAAGGAAGACAAGGGAGCAAAAGCTGATCCTGTTCGTTCAAATGATAGTAGACACTCACGGAGCGCGTTAAAAACCTACCCTTGTGAGGGAATGGGGAATGGGGTTTGGGGAGACCCAACTCGTCGCTTCGCGATTGGGTCAGAGGTCAGAGGTCTCCGGGTCAGGGGGAACTGGGAGACTAATATTTGTTACTTATTACTTATTACTTCCTTCCTCATCCTTTGTTATATATACAATCATGAACAGTTAATCACAGTGATACGTTGAGAAATCTACAATCTAATAACATCTGTCCCCGAACACTATTGCATTGACACTCAATATATGAATTTTTCTCAACAATTTTGCCTAATTGGTGGAATCACCTTATGTCCTTTTTTTTCTCTAGGTATTGCTCAAGCACAAATTATTCCCGATGGAACAACCCCTAATACGAACATTACAGGCGATTGCTTGATAAGGTGCGATATTACTGGAGGAATTCAAGCAGATAGTAATCTTTTTCACAGTTTTCAAGAATTTAACGTCGGTTTTAAGGAAAGCGTTTATTTCGTCGATCCTGGTGTAGCAAATATTTTTAGCCGAGTTACAGGGGGTAATATATCCGAGATTTTCGGGACTTTGGGAGTAAGAGGTGATGCTAATCTGTGGTTACTCAATCCTAATGGAATTATCTTTGGTAGAGGTGCAACATTAGATATTAATGGTTCATTTGTTGCCACTACGGCGGATGCTATTAAGTTTGGAGAGCGCGGTTTTTTTGCTGCATCTGCTGATTCTCCAGAAAATCTACCCCTACTTACTGTTAAACCATCGGCATTTTTTTATCATCAAATGGGACAAGGTAATCCTATTACTGTGACTCAAGGCGCGTCCCTCACTGTCCCGAATCAAGAAAATTTAGTACTCCTGGGCGCACAACAAACAGACACCATAGAAGGGGTGGCAATTTCAGGGGGAAGTATCCAAGCATCTCAAGGAAGAGTAGAAATAGGCGCAGTAGAAGATACTGCAACCATTGGGATTAATTCTGAGTTTCAGTTACAGTTTTCTGAAACTACAACAAGAGGTAATATTACTCTTTCTCAAGGTGGCGCGATCGATGTTACTGGATTTGGTGGTAGTATTGCTATCTATGGAAGAGAAGTAAATATTATTGATAACTCAAGTATTACCTCTACGACTCTAGGGAATGTGGATGGAGGTAAGATCGACATCGCAGCACAACAATTAAAGATTGATGATGGTGGTGTTATTTCTTCTTTCAGTTTTGCAGAAGGAAAAGGAGCAGATATTTTTGTTACAGCCGAATCAATTGATATTTCGGGTACAGGAAGAGAAATCTATCAAGAATTAATTACTCAAGCAATTAATGGCGAGCTTGCGCCAAGTAGCACTATCCCTGGTATTGTCACTGCTTCAGGTAGTTTGGGTGATGCGGGAAATATTACCATTGATAGTAAAAATATATCAGTTATTGATGGTGGATTTATTGCTAGCGTTACTTACAACCAAGGTAAGGCAGGAAACATAGATGTAACAAATTCTGAAACTATAAATCTTAGTAGCTCTGGCTTTTTCTCCTTTTCTGCTGCTGGTAGTGTTGGAGATACAGGAGACTTAAAGGTTAAGACAGGACAACTAACTCTCAGAGATGGTTCAATCATCTCCGCTACTACTTTGGGAGCAGGTAAAGGAGGAGATATCTTGATTCAAGCTTCTGAGTCTGTAGAGTTGTTAGAAACCCCTGAAGATTATATTTTACCCACAGCTATCTTTACTGATAGTTTGTCTCAAGATGCGGTCGATGCAGGAAATATAACTATTGATACTCAGAGACTAGTGATTAAAGATGGTTCACAAGTATCATCTGCTATTGGCTTCCTCAATAGTGACACGACACCTTCTTCTAGTGGTAAAGGAGGAGATATTAAGATTAATGCTTCTGATTCTGTTACTGTGAGTGGTAACTCTCCAGATGGAACAATTCCTAGTGCAGTTTTCAGCAATACCAGAAATAATAATCCTGCTGGAAATATCCGCATTGATACAGGAACATTATCTCTTGAGGGTCAAGCTTTAATTTCTGCTTCTTCTTTCGATACTGGTGAAGGAGGAGACTTGACAATTAACGCTTCTGAATCAGTGCAATTAAGTGGTACTGGACTAGAAAATATCCTCAACTTATTTCAAACAGCAGTTTCGGGGGAGCCAAATCTTGTAATTGTCAATGTCAGAGGTGGTTTATTTACAACTACCAAGGATGGTCAAGGAGGAAATCTGGAGATCAACACTCCTATACTGAATGTCAAAGACGGTGCTTTAATTTCTACAACTACTGTTGGTTTGGGTGATGGAGGAAATTTAAACATTGAAGCTGCTCAAAAAGTAGAAATAGAGAGTTCTGCTCTGGTAACTGCTGCTGTTGATGGGGGAGATGCAGGTAATATCGAGATCAACACTGAAGATTTAATGATTTACAATCGCGGATTTATCTCTACATCTACTATTGGCTCGGGAGAAGCAGGAGATGTATCAATTAATGCCACCAATTCTATAGAGTTTTTTGATAACAATCCAGAGCCAATTGATCCTTTGTTACCTGGTGGTATCACTACTAGTAATGCAGGAGAAACCGCAACAAGTCCTGGGGATTTAACTCTCAACACTAAAAATTTGATTATTCGAGATGGAGTCCGCATTCGTGTCCTCAATGAAAAACCACTAGAAAGACCACAACAAACCAATAACCTTGCAACCCAGTCAACTGAAAATTCACCAGGAAACATTACTATTAATGCTTCTGAATCTATCAAAATCTCGGGTGCTTTAAGCGGTATTGCTAGTACTACTCACACTAATCGTCCTGCAAGTAACATTAAAATTACCACTCCACAGTTATTTGTATTAGATGGTGCAGATATCTCTGTTGATAGTACCGATAGTGGTGCTGCTGGAAGTCTGGAAATTGTAGCTGATGAGCTTTATCTAGATAATGGGGGAAAACTCAACGCCAGTACCTCTTCTGGTCAGGGAGGTAATATAAGTTTAAAGATCAAAAATATTTTACAGTTGGAAGAACAGGCTGCAATTACCACTAATGCTGAGAAGCATGGGAATGGGGGAAATATCAAGATTATTGATACTAACTGGTTGATAGTCTTTCCTGGTAGTCAAATTACAGCCACAGCAGCAAATGGCGATGGTGGCAATATTACCATTTCCGCTAATCATTTATTGATCTCTCCCCATAGTGAAACTAGTGCTAGTTCTCAAGATGGGATGGATGGAGAGGTGAAAATTGAAACTTTTACCAGTAACTTAAGTGGTAATTTGGTCAAGCTACCAGAAAAATTACTCAATGCTGAAAACTCCATCTCTTCTAGTTGTGGCGGAAATAATAATTTTCAAGACAATAATTTTGTCTATGTGGGCAAAGGGGGTTTACCTCCTAATCCTCTGGAGGATAATAGTTCTGACAATCAATTTCTTAGCGATTTGGGAGCAAGTCAGAATCCTAATAATGCCATAGAATTTTCCCTACAAACTATCGATCAATCCCAAAATACCCCAATTGTAGAAGCAAAAGCATGGTTTATCAGCGATCGCGGTACAATTGTTCTGACCGCAGCCAAGCCAGACGATAATAGACAGTCTGCCACAAAGGATAGCATTTCTTGTCCGTTCGGCGATGGTTAAATTTGTTTGTATCCGCGCCAGTGATTAGTGGTTAGCAGTTAGTAGGAGCGTAGTATGAGAATCAGATTTAGGATCAGTCCTCTTGAGAGGACTTGATAATATTAGCCAAGAAATTTATTTCTTGGTGATTTATCCTACACTCCCAATAACTAGACAATCAAGACATTGCTGCAAAATAGCTTCTAGCCAGTAACCCAGATATTACCACTAGGGTAAATGAGAATACACTTAGAGCAACTATAGTCAGATTTTTGTACTTACTACTTCTGCTTTGTTGTTTTACCAAAGATTCTGTTTCTTCTAGTTGAGTTTGCAAACTACTCAGAGACTTCTCTTTAGTTTGTAGTTGTTGCTGCAAAGATTCATAACTAGATTGTTGTTGGGATAATTGTTCTGTGAGTTGATTAATCTCTTCCTCTAGTTTTTGGTTAGCAGTTGACTGCTGTTGGGATTTAGTTTGTTCTTGTTGTAGTTGTTCTGAGCGAGTGCGTAATTCCTGCTGTAAGCTATTAGTCTGTTCTTTCTCTTGTGCGAGTTGTTGTTGAACGCTACTAGATTGTTTTTCTGCTTCCGTTAAGCTTTGTTGTAACTCATTAACAGTTGCTTGTTGTTGAGCAAGTTCTGCTTGTGTTTGATTTATTTGCTCTTGTAGGTTATTAGCTTGCTCTGTGCTTTCTCTTACTTCTTGCTGTAAGTTATTATTACTTGTTTCTAGCTGCTGAATTCGAGTTTGTTGATTTTCTAGTTGCTGTTGTTTGTCTGTAACTTGCTGTTGTAAGCTGTGTTGATTTTGTTCTAGTTGAGTAATAGTGTTGTGACTTTGTTCTAATTGTTGTTGAATCTGGCTGAGTTGGTTATCTTTGTCTGTAACTTGCTGTTGTAAGCTGTGTTGAT
>JASJCP010000202.1 GCA_030065935.1 Xenococcaceae cyanobacterium MO_167.B27 | reverse complement strand
GACTTCTCTGTCTTACTTGATAATATTTACTCTGTTTATAAATTCTCTTTAAGAGTTTAATTGTATCTTTTGTTAAACCTTTGATATATCTCATTTTAAATTTATGTTCCCTGCACTTATCAGCGAAGCTGTTGCCTTCGGCACCGCTCTGCTGGTCGCCTACCTAATGCTGCGCGATGCCGAAGGCAACCGCAAAGCGGGTCGCTCTGCTGATAATCATCTAAAACTTTATCAAAAAATATACATTTAATTTTGCTTAAGTACTTACTTGGGGGGACTCCCTGTAATATTTAATGCGCTTTACCGCGCCTAGCTATTGTAGAACAGTTAAAGCCTTTGATATATAAAGATTCGTTAGTCAAACTGTCAAACCCTGCCCGCGATTCACAAGGGGCTGTCTGCGTGGGTTTCCCGCGCAGTTTATAAGCCCCGTCGCCCGATAAATCGGGTGTCCTCTCGCGGAAGAAAGATAGAGGAGTCATTATTACCACTAGCTAAAATCTTACCATCGGGACTGTAAGCTATAGGCATTGCCCAATCAGTATGACCATACCAAGTTTTCCAACAGTTACCTGTTTTGATATCCCAAATTTTTACAGTTTGATCTAAACTGACACAGACAAGAGTTTGACTATCGGGACTAAAGGCAACAGAAACAATTTGATTGCTATGTCCGTGTAGAGTGCGAAGACATTTACCTGTGGCATAATCCCAAATTCTGACAGTATTATCACCACTACCACTAGCTATTAGTTTATCATCATTACTTATCGCTACTGAATAAATACTTTGACTATGTTTGGCTAGAGTACGGAGACATTTACCGCTATTTACATCCCATAACTTAACTGTGCTGTCCCCACTACCACTAGCTATTATCCCCCTTGGGGCAATCGAACTAAAAGCAACAGTTCTGATCCAGCTTTTGTGTCCAGTTAGAACTTGTAAGCATTAATTTCAATGTACCATCTGCACTACCGCTAGCTACAATCTTGCTATCGTTACTAAAAGTAACCGCCCTTACCCAATTCTTATGTCCGCTACAAATAGCTAATAGTTTACCTGTTTTTACTTCCCACAAACGAATCTGACAATCAGTATCACAAGTTGCGAGTAGTTTACCATCACCACTAAAAACTGCTGAGAGAATATTACCCAAGGTTTCAGTAAAAACTGATTGGGATAAGTCTGCATAAGCAAAATTAACATTGTGTAAGTTAATTGCTTGTAAATTTGCTTGTCTAACAGTTAAGTAAGAAAAATCGTAGTGGGTTAAATCAATAATTAACTGACGCAGTAAGTTAATTATGTTACCAGTAAGATAGCCTTTTTTCAATAAAACTTGCTCTTTGGCTAACTGGAGAATTTCAGTTAGATGATCTGCGAGATTTTGAGGAGTGTTATAAGTAGTAAGTAAACGATTAATAATTGGTTGTGCGATCGCCTTTTATTGGGCTTCTCTAATATAATCTTTTGCTTGTGCTTGAACTAGAGATACTTTATTCAATACATCGATTTTTTTAGTTATAATTTCTTGATAAATTTGCTCAATCAAGTTGTTAACAATAAACTCCATGATTACAGGCTGTTGACTAAACTTAGATGCTTTTTTGTATAGCAGAGATCGCACTTGTATATAGGTTAATCCCTGAACTATTTTTTGAGGTGGAATACGATTAATAAAATTAGTTTTTAATTCTCTAAAAGAAACTGGCTCTCTTTCAATAGCCAACCAATACATTATTTCTTTTTGTACATCACTAAGCCGTCTAAACTGTTGTTCAAGTAAATTTTGAATATCATCAAGCATAAAAGAACTTTGGGCTAAAATTTCTAAGAAGCTAGTAATATCACTAGCAAAAAAGTCTTTGATTGCTGAAGCTGCTATCTTTAAAGCCAGGGGATTACCACCATAGCGATCGCTTAATGTTTGCCATTGAGCTTCCAAAGCTATAAAGTCACCTTTAGTCGCAAAAATTTTTTTTCCTGCTGCTTTAGACAAGCCTTTTAACTGCCAACAGCGAACTGGTAAATAGTTTCCTTCCCATTGTGATAAACCTGGTATTTTCTCACGGGAAGTAATTAATAAGCAACTTTGGTGCATCGAAGATCGAGTACAACTTAATGGTGAGATTATCAATACTGGTATTATTGATGGAGAAGTTGCCATCGATGCTAGTAATGCAGAAGGGAATATTACCATCTTGAATCAGGGGATAATTAGAGGTGATGTTGTCCTTACTGCTGGAGATGACCTTTATGATGGCACAAAAGGTAAAATATCAGGAACAGTATATGGTGGTGATGGCAACGATACTATAATTGGAGGTGAGTTCGACGATCAACTCAATGGTGGTACTGGTGACGATGAACTCTTAAGCAATGGTGGTAAGGATATCTTTCAATTTGGTAGCGATCTTTTAGATGGCTTACAAGATACGGATATTATCAGAGACTTTGCTGCGGGAGATGAGTTTGACTTTAGCCAGTACCTAGCAACAGGAGGAGATATTAGTTTCTCTCTTGGTCAAGGAGAATTATTAATTGATTTGAATCAAGAAGATTTAGTCCGTGTACAGGGAGATATCTTTGCTGCGGAACAAAACTTGTTAGATATTACCAACGGTATATCGGATTTGGGTTAATTTAGAATTAATCATACATCATAGTCAGGAATCTTTGTAACTTTTTAGTAATCAACCTTAACATTTTTTGGTGATATCTCCAGCAATGGAGGTATTTTTTTTTTTGTATATATACTCAGCCAAATTCCACAAGAGTTTAATTATTACTAATATTCATAAACATTTATCTCAAAAATAGCCAATCTATCATCTGGAAGGAGGATAATCAAATTGTTTCACTTCTTACAAAATATGTTATTTCAAGTTAGGTTTTTTTGCTGATTAACTATTAGGAGACGATGGTTATGGTTATCAATAAAGCTTTGAAAGCAATAACCCAATATCTAACTGAAGCCTTTGCACGTATTTTTGCTCCCAATGATGATGAATATCCTAATATTGGGGTACAACCATTTGAAGGAGAAATTTACAGTCCTGGTTCTTCAAACTCTTAAGTTTCTATGTTTATCTTGCAGTAGAAGAATAACATAATAGGGAATAAGCAGGGTTATTTCATTTTTACCTAACTTCACCAAGAAACTCATTTCTTGGCAATAATCAATAACTTAGAAGCTCACACAGAGAATAAATTTCTCTAGCTACTTATGAGATGAAATAACCTTGAACAATAAGTGAAAGACAATAGTCTTTCATTTTTTTTTAGTTACAGTTAAGTACCATTGCAAAATTATTTTTCAAGCAGGAAAGATGAAGGAGACCTTCGCTAGTCGCTTCGCGATGAGGAAAAATAAATACCACATAAGCCTGTAATAATTACGCTCTTTCTAATTACTGCGTTACCTCTTGCCTCTTGCCTATTACCTCTGACCTCTGACCCCAGTCTCCCCATTCCCCAATCCCTACCTCAAAAACCCCAGATTAAACAAAGTAAATCTGAGGTTGAGATTATAGTTAATAGTTAGATGATAAATCTAAACTAATATTAAATCAGTAATTAGGCTGTGATACGCCTACTGCCTGCAATCGCTCTGATAGAGAGTTTAATCTCTTACAAACAGTAGCTAGAGGAGGAAGCGATAGAAACTCCACTTACGTTCTAGCCTTAATGAAACACTGTCTCTACACCTGACATCGCTCCCCTTTGGTGTACAGCAAAAGACCATAGCGACAGAACTTCTTTCCAGTGCTTTTGATTACTTTTAAATATATCAAGATTTCTTGAAAAAAAGTCTTAAATTAAAGTTAAATATTTACAGTTTCTTGATCGCTCTCTGGATTTGTTAGTTAGAAACTTCAGCCATTTCAATGACTCTATTTTCAATATCTTTCACTAAAAAATTGAGGGGTTTATCTTGACGAATTTTGTACTTTAAACGTCTAGATTGTACTTTTAATAAAACTTCTTCTAAGCAATCACGATCAAAACAAACATGACGCTGACGCTCTTTGTAACCACTGCTAGCACCAGAAATAATATGTAACTGAGTATTTTTTTTAAGTTGATACCACAAACCATCTGAGCCATCAAGATCTGGGTTTATGGGGTTAGCAGACATATAAATAGGATCGATCGCCCCTGCTCCCAGTCCTTGTTCGTAGTTATAGTAGTAATGTAGAGGAATATCTGCTACTGGTAAATCAAGTAACCCTTCGTAAAATTGTTGAGCAATTCTCAGGTCTGAAACCATTATGGTATGAACTTTAGGTGCGCTGGAAAGAAACATCCACATTGCACCTGCATAAGCTACAAGAAGCATCACCATAATCCCTTGAGTGGAAAAAATACTATCTAAGGGAAGAGGGGGTAAGAATGCTCCTAAGTAATGATAAACAACAACAATATTCCAAGGATAAATAGCAGTGATCATTATTGACGAATTGCTAACTACAAGCTAAGAGAAAGTTTTTTCTACATTCATTAATTGTGAACTACCCTTCCGCGTAAACGCTACGAGCTTCCTACCCAACAGACTGCCTTGTAGTGGATTTCTTGCGTCCTCCTCTACTTGGTCTTACATCTGGACAATAGGCTTTATCCTCCGTTCCAGAGGTCAAAAGTCGAAGACCCTCATCTCTGAGGGAAATTGCTGCGTTGATATCTCTGTCATGAGTAGTATTACAAGATGTGCAAGTCCATTGCCTGACATCAAGAGGTAAACTACCAACTTGATTTAAGCAAACATGACAAGTCTTGCTTGAAGGAAAAAACCTATTTACTTCTAAATATATTTTTCCTTCTTGCTCTGCTTTGTATTTAAGCATGGTACAAAATTGACCCCATCCCACCAGACGATCCCCCCTGCCCCCCTTATTAAGGGGGGTGCCGAAGGCGGGGGGATGATTCTTGACCATGTTCTTAATTGCCAAATTTTCCAGCACTATTACTTGGTTCTCGTTCACTATCCTTCGCGATAGTTTGTGATGGAAATCTTCACGACAGCGACTAATTTTATTGTGTACTTTAGCTACTTTTATCCTAGATTTATTTCTGTTGTTACTTCCTTTTTTCTTCCTAGACAATTGTTGCTGTTTAATTTTGAGGTTTTTCTCGTGTTTTTTAAACCATCTAGGATTATCAAACTTTTGCTCGTTAGAAGTAACAGCAAAATGGGTCAAGCCTAGATCAATGCCTATAGTTTTACCTTCTGCCAATGGCTTTGGTAAATCTTTTCCATCCTCAAACATGACATAAGCATGATATTGTTCCGCACTATTTTTAGTTATAGTTACTGTTCTGATGCTTCCTTGAATCGGTCTATGTATTACTGCATCAATCCAATCTAATTTAGGAAAATAGATTTTATTTTGACCTAGTTTGACATTTTGAGGATATGTAAGAGACTGTTTTCCGTGTCTAGATTTGAATCTAGGGTATTTAGCTCGCTTCTCAAAAAAGTTCACAAATGCTCTGCTTAAGTTCAGACATACAGATTGAAGAGACTGAGAGTAGGTTTCTTTTAGCCATTCTGTTTCTTCTTGTTTCTTAAGCTTGGGTAATTGCTTAATCATGTCATATTTAGCTATACCTTTACCTGTTTCTTTATATGTCTGATTAGTCAAAGCCAAAAAATGATTCCAAACCCAACGAGTAGTACCAAAAGCTTTTGCCAATGATACCTTCTGTTGTTCGGTTGGATAGATTCTAGCTTTGACTACTTTGAGCATTATTGTCAATTAAAATTCGTGATAAAACTATAGCATAAAGTTGTAGATTACAAAAAAGATATCCCTTCCTTGGTACTCTTTTTTGTAGGCTTCTCATCCCCCGCATAAATGCTGAGGGTATTCCCAGCCTGTTTTATAAAAAAATGTTGATTTTCATTTGTAAAGAATAAACTAGTACGCTACTACCAAAATGATTAACTTTTGTAACTGAGTTGTTAAGCAGTATTGCAAGTTGACCCCTTCTTTTAGGTTCTGGAGTTTAGAGGAGATAACTACGTGATACTATGCAATTCGTAGGTTGAAAACACATATTAGGAGAAAAACCTTGGGATTAAGGGTTGCTGTTGTTGGCTCCGGACCTGCTGGTTCTTCCGCAGCCGAAATTTTAGCCAAAGCTGGGATAGAAACTTATTTATTTGAGCGCAAATTAGATAACGCAAAACCTTGTGGTGGTGCAATTCCCCTTTGTATGGTGGATGAGTTTGATATACCCTTAGAGATTATCGACCGTCAGGTTAGAAAAATGAAAATGATATCTCCTTCTAACATAGAAGTGAATATCGGTCAAACTCTCAAGGATGATGAATACATCGGGATGTGTCGTAGGGAAGTTCTAGACGGCTATCTCCGCGATCGCGCTGCTAAATTAGGAGCAAATTTAATTAACGGTACAGTTTATCAACTAGATATACCCAACAACGATAAAGACCCTTATACACTCCACTATGCAGACCATTCTAACGGTAGTGTACAAGGAGATAAGAAAACCCTCAAAGTCGATTTAGTCATCGGTGCTGATGGTGCAAACTCTCGTATTGCTAAAGCTATTGATGCAGGGGATTACAATTATGCGATCGCTTTCCAAGAGCGAATTCGTCTTCCCCAAGATAAGATGCAGTACTACGAAGAGTTAGCAGAAATGTATGTGGGTGACGATGTCTCTCCTGACTTTTATGCTTGGGTGTTTCCCAAATACGACCACGTAGCAGTGGGTACGGGAACAATGAAAGTTAACAAAGCAATCATTAAAGACCTTCAAGCAGGGATTCGGAACCGTGCAGCCCGTAAACTAGAAGGTGGAGAAATCATCAAAGTAGAAGCGCACCCGATTCCTGAACATCCCAGACCTCGCCCAATTCGCGGTAGAGTTGTCCTCGTAGGGGATGCTTTAGGTACTGTGACCAAGTCTTCTGGTGAAGGTATTTATTTCGCTGCTAAATCTGGCAGAATGTGTGCAGAAACCATTGTCGAAGCATCTAACAGTGGTCAGAAAGTACCCACAGAAGGCGACCTCAAAGCTTTCTTAAAGAATTGGAATAAGACCTATGGTGCTACTTATTTAGTGTTAGATATTCTACAAAGAGTCTTCTATCGCTCTGATGCGACTCGCGAAGCATTTGTAGAAATGTGTGCGGATATAGACGTACAAAAACTCACTTTCGATAGCTATCTCTACAAAACCGTAGTTCCTGCTAATCCTCTCAAACAAATGAAGATTACAGCTAAAACTATTGGTAGCTTACTCAGAGGAAACGCTTTAGCACCCTAGACAAGAAAAATCTTAGCTAGATGATACTTAAGCATTGGAGTTTATAGCTCTGATGCTTTTTTTTTTGACATTAGATCCAAGAACAAAAGTCAACTTATATCAAATCACTTTCAATATGCTATATATTAATCTGCGCGTCACCGCGTCCTGAGCCGGAAAGGGGGGATTTTAAGTTACTTATTGGGTACAAGAGGTTATCTGATTGGATATGTCCCCCAAGGGAGTGCCCCGCGTCAATCATCTGTAGCAAGCTTAAAGGGAAATCATATTACCGAGGGGGAGAAGGCTCTATTTTAATAATTTATTCTGTCGAACTCACCTATAAACCAGTATAAATACGCAGTTATCCAGGCAAGATTTTTAGGTTCTTGATTGGGGAGATATTTTGGAATCTTGTTAGACGTAAAGGGATGATGTTGTTACATTAGTGAACAAAGTATTATCATCTCAGAATCCTACGAACTTATGTGAACTTAGTGTAAAACTGTGATGATGTTTCGATGGGAAATTAGAGTTTAACCAAGTGAGTGCATTTTTGTTGGCAACCGATCTAGATAACACTCTGGTAGGAGACGATAAGGCTTTAGATCTTCTTAATCAAAAGCTGATTCAGCACCGTCATAAGTACGGTAGCAAAATAGTGTATGTAACAGGAAGAACTTTCCCTGTTTGTAAGCAATTAGCAAGAGTAAAAAACCTTGTAGCCCCTGATGCTCTAATTGTTGCTCTAGGAACAGAAATCTATTTTTCCTTCCTAGATACTAATCCTAATAAGGAATGGTCAAAAATTTTGGCTCAGGGTTGGGAGAGGGATAAAGTAGTAGCGATCGCACAAAAGTATCCAGAACTACAGATACAGCCAGAGTCCGAACAAAATCCTTTTAGGGTGAGTTACTATTTAGCACAATGGCAAAAGGACAAAATATTGTCTCGCCTCAAAGCTGATTTTATAAATGCTGGATTTGAAGTTAATATAGTGTATCGTGCAGGGCAAGATTTAGAAATTTTACCGAAAAATGGCGATAAAGGTTTAGCAGTAAAGTTTTTACAGCAACAATGGCACATTACTCCTGAGATTACTATAACTTGTGGAGATTGCCTTCAGGATAAGACTTTATTTAATGGACATCAAAAAGGGATTATTGTGGGTAATGCACACCCAGAACTCCGTCAATGGTATCTAGAAAATCATAATGACTCCCTATATTTGGCAAAAGCGGTATGTGCAGGGGGTATTTTAGAAGGATTAGAACATTTTGGCTTTTTATAATGCGATCGCTTGTTTGGCAAAATCCATCCCCTAATCTAACTTTACTGAATGACGAGATTCATCTGTGGCGTGCTAACCTTAATCTCAGCCCTCAACATATAGAGCAGTTAGAAACCACACTCTCAGAAGATGAACAATTAAGAGCCAATCGCTTTCGATTTCCCAACCATCGACGACGTTTTGTTGCTGCTAGAGGCATTTTAAGACAATTGTTAGGCTTCTATCTTCAGACTTCAGGGGATATCGTAAGTTTTACTTATAATCTAAAAGGAAAACCCCAACTAGCACCTGATTTCAGTAATACTAATCTAGAATTTAATATTTCTCACTCTCAAGATTTAGCTTTATATAGTTTTAATAGAGATCAAATAATTGGTATAGATTTAGAATATTTACGAGATAATGTTGATTATGAAAATATCGCTCAACGCTTTTTTTGTCAGAGAGAATTTAATTTAATTACTACTTGCCCTAAACAGCAACAACTAGCAAGATTTTATCAATTGTGGACGGCTAAAGAAGCTTATCTTAAAGCTACAGGAGAGGGATTGGCTGGTGGTTTGGAAACTTTAGAAATTAACTTTGATTCAGCAGGAAATATCTATCTATATAAAATTAAGAACCAGAAAAATCTGGCTCATCAATGGTCACTATATAATTTTATTCCTGAAACAAATTTTATTGCTACTATTGCCCTATCAGGTAAGGAAAAAAAGTTAACTGCGATTAATTATGTATAATCAAAAGCTGTGTAGGGGTGCAAGGCTTGCGCCCTATAGTAGTTAGTAGTTAGTTGGAGCGTTGTAAGTAGGGGCGCAAGACCCAGCCCTACAGTCGTAAGTTTTTGTTTTCTGATGACTTTCACTCAATCTCATATTAATTTTTAAAGTTCATATTATTAAGAGGTTCTAATTTCCATTGAGTGCTTTCTGAAAGATATAGTATTCTGTGGTGATACTTAGTTAAAGTAGGACGATGACCAACACTTATGAAAGTAGTGTTTGTTTTCTGTAAGTGATTGTATAGACCAGCTTCATTATTAACATCTAAAGCACTGGTAGCTTCATCTAAAATTGCATAGCGGGGTTTGTTGATCAAAATACGACCAAAAGCGAGTCTTTGTTGTTCTCCTAAAGATAAAACATCTGCCCAATCTTTTTCCACATCAAAACCACCAAATCTGTCTGCTAAGTCTGGTAAATTAACTTCTCGCAGAACTTGATATAATTCCTGATCTGAAATATCTAGACTGTCATGGGGATAAGTAAGCTGACTGCGGAGAGTGCCCAAGATCATGTAGGGTTTTTGGGGTAAAAAGAGCATCTCTTCTAGAGGTGGGCGAACAATTGCACCAGTTCCAGAATTCCATAATCCTGCGATCGCCCGTAATAATGAACTTTTACCACAACCACTAGCACCCATAATCAACAATCCTTCTCCTGTTCGCAACCCAACAGATAAATCTGTAACTAGAGTTCGTTGGTAATTAGGAGTTTGGAGGGTTAAATGTTCTATAGCTAGACGACCATCTTGAATATTATCTATAGTAGGACGTTGTATGTCACCATTAATAGCTTTACCTTGAGGTTTTTCTAGATACTGTTCAAAAGCAGACAGACGATCTATTCCTGCGACAAAAGCGGTTAAAGATTGGAAGCGACCAACTATTAAGTTTAAGGAACTAAAAACACTAGCAAAAGCTCCTCTAGCTTCCTGAACTTTACCAACTTCAAAATCTCCATTTAAAACTTTAACTCCTACGATTATAACAGGGATGATAAAAGTTATAAAATTATAAGTATTACTAAACAAGCCTAAATTTAGTTTTTGCCACAAAATTAATTTATTATAGTTTTTAAATACAGCATCAAAGAAGGTTCTGAGATTGCTTGATTCTTGTCCTTCTCCTTGATAAAAAGCAATTGATTCTACGTTCTCTCTAATTCTGACTAAACCAAAACGAAAATCAGCTTCTTTTCTAAGTTGCTCAAAATTCAACTTAACTAATTTTTGTCCGAAAAATCCTACAGTAATTAAAGTTCCAATAGTTACGTATATAATAATAAAAGCTACTAAAAGCTTAGATACCTTCCAGAGAACTACACTAAAGGCAATTGCCTGAGAAAAAGAAAGAATAATATCTAAGGCTAAATCTAAAGCCTCTATAGTAAAACTTTTAATATCTTCAGCAATCCTTTGATCGGGGTTATCAATAGTAGTATTAGATTGACTTAAACGATAATAAGAACGATTGTCTAGATACTTATTAATGAAATGACTAGTCAGCCATCTACGCCAATAATTACCTAATCTAGCTCTACAGTATGAATAGCTAGCAATAAGGGGAACATAAACAACGATAATTCCCAGCAAAATTAAAAGTGTTGTCCAAAACCGATCAGCATTTGGTTCAGCAAGAGCAGAAAACAACTCCCCAAATCTACGGTTAAAAACCACATCCAAAGCAGTGTAAGAACCCAATAAAATAGCTAGAAAAAGTAAAAGTGCAATTCCTCCTTTTTTTTCATCTCCAAACCAATAAAGTTTGGCTATTGCCCAAAACCTTTTAAATACTTGTAAATTTAATTGATTCATTATTGTTGTTATTCAACTAAAAATTTAAAAATTGTAACGAGTTACTGATTTATTGCAATAAAACTACAATTGATTTTTGACTATATAATCTAGCAAACCATCACAAGAGTCTAAGAGCAAATCAATCACATAATTAAAACCAGCTTCTCCACCATAATAAGGATCGGGTACTTCCTGCTCGCTATATTGAGTGGCAAAACTGCACATCATCTTGACTTTATCTTCGTATTGACATTGGCGATCGCTGTAAAGAATATCTCGATAGTTTTCTCGATCCATAGCCAGTATAAGATTGAATCTTTCAAAATCTGCTGCTTGGAATTTTCTCGCCTTTCCTACTAGTTCAATTCCTTTTTGCATTGCTGCTGCGCTCATGCGACGATCTGGAGGAGAACCAATATGATACGCGGATGTTCCTGCTGAATCACATATAATTTTATCTGTTAAATTAGCTTCTTTAATTAAATGGTTCATAATGTTTTCTGCCGAAGGAGAACGACAGATATTACCTAAGCAGACAAAGAGTAATTTATAAGTCATATTTTTCTCGCAAGGAGACCCGCGAGTCCCTCCCGTGGAGGAATTGCGAGTCAGGGTTTACAAAAAATGCAGGTTTTTTGGTTGGAAGCCTAGCTTTAAAACCTCCCATTTCTGGGGTAATGTTTGCCTCGACAATGTTAACGGTCGGTACTATCCAAGCAGCACTGGTTTAACCCAATTACACCTGTTTAACTACTTGGTTCTAGGAGCTTCGAGGCTGGCACGCACCTCAAGGTAGGAACTTTAACCCTTGCCGTTAACGTAGCCAGAATTTTGGCTTAGTCTGGTCAACTTGTGGACTTTCTACAAGCCCCCGCTAGAGGCGGTGGGTTGTTGACGGAGAATGAAGATTTTTTAAGTTTTACTATAGCTTAAACTTTGGTTAGCCAGAGTAAATCTATCACAACCTGAGTTCTGAATTAGATTCTTTTCCCAGTGGTAGGAAATAAAATTCGCCCCTACATAAAAGAGCATCTCACCACTCTGACTATAAAATTTTATCTAGTAAAAATCCGTGAAGGGGGATTTTGTAGGTTGTGCTGTGGTTTCAACCGCCAAGCTTGATAGTTAATAATTGGTGTGTGTAGGAATCTCAGGAACGTGAATACATCATGTCCGTTGACGAGCCTTTTCCCGACTACCATAAACAAGCTAAGTATTTAACTGAAGCTAAGAAAAATAATGACTTTCTCAAGTCCGCTAATGCTCAGGTTTTACAACAAACATTAAGAACACTAGATCGAGCTTGGGACGACATGAAAACTAGAGGCTTTGGAATGCCTCGCTTTAAAAATAAGTATCGCATGAGATCATTTGTTTTTCCTCAGTTAAATAAAAATCCCATATCAGATAAATCAATCAAATTACCTGGCTTAAGAGAGGTCAAATGGAAAATGTCTCGTCCGATTCCTGATGGTTTTGTTCCCAAGCAAGCCAGAATAACTAGAAAAGCATCTGGTTACTTATAGCAGGAATTTTCTTATACAGACTTATACATTGTTCCCAAAAATGTGTAAGTATTTTGGTACGTTAACTCAATAGGTGTAGAATATAGAGACATCGCCAACGATGTTTATGACAGGGGAGACGCCTTGGATTGAACCGTCATAGTCTTACTTAATAAGACACCTTTTTGGTTGGAC
>JASJCP010000040.1 GCA_030065935.1 Xenococcaceae cyanobacterium MO_167.B27 | reverse complement strand
CGCCAATCCGCTTGATTTTGAGTATCCCAAAGCCAAATAATCGCTCTTACCAAGCTACCAAAATTATGAGTCCGAAGCCAGAATTTCAATTTCTGGGAATGAGTCAAATTCACCAGTTTCCCATTGATTAACTAACTCTTCTGCTGCTTCGCGATCGAACTTAGAGCCAAAAGCCTTAGTAAAATCAGCTGAAAGCCCCTCTTGAGAAGCGAAAGATTTTAATAGTTCTTGCGCGCTTAAAACTGCTTGATTTTTGATGGAGTTAGTATTTTGGTTATTCATGATGGATTGAATTTCTCTTTCAGCTTGGTTAATAATTAATCTGTTTGCTAGAGATTGAATTAATCTCTATTGAGTTATCAGTGGGGAATCAAAAAATTTCGCACTTTTACAAAACTTTATTTTTTTTCTTGTAAAGGTTTTTTAAAGCAGTTCTTGTGCGCTTAAAACTGCTTGATTTTTGATGGATTCAATATATTGATTATTCATGATTGATTTAATTTCTCTTTCAGCTTGGTTAATAATTAATCTGTTTGCTAGAGATTGAATTAATCTCTATTGAGTTATCGGTGGAGAATCAAAAAATTTCGCACTTTTACAAAACTTTATTTTTTTCGCTGTAAATTTGAGAAACTAATTTTGAATCCTAGTAGTTGACTTTAAATTTCTTAACTTCTGAAGCTAAAAAAACACTTTTTCTATATCAAAAATTTGGCTATATATAAGTCTCTCATTACTTTTTCCAATTGGTATAAGATAGAATTACAGATGAGGATAACCAAGTTAAAACAGTATATATGCGCTATAAGGTGAGGTTGCAAGAGAGCGAGGAAGGATATGCGGTATGGTGTCCAAGTTTACCAGGATGCTGGTCGCAAGGTGAAACAAAAGAAGAGGCTCTAGAAAATATTAAAGATGCAATTTATATCTATCTAGAGACGGTTGAAGAAGTAAACAAAGATACCGAATCTCTTTATGTAGAACTGGGGTAATCATGCCCAAGCTTCCAGGAATTAATCATTCAAGGACAATTAAGACTTTTGAAAAGGCAGGTTTTCAAGTCATTAGACAGGGGAAACATATTACCATGACAAATGGTGGAGGGATAATTGTCATTCAAGCTAGCTAACCCAGTCAATGCTTATACGATGGCTGGAATTGTTAAAGATGCTGGATTAACCATCGAAGAATTCAAGAAGCTCTTATAGTTGTTGTGATAAATATTGCTATTTAATGGAATAAAGCGATCGCATTTAAGAGAGAATGACAAAAGACTAAAAAATATCAGATAAATCTACAACTAAATTAGGCAAGATATTTTCTCCAGATAAACTACTAGGATTATTTAAATTGCCTACTGCACTTTTTTCTAGCTTCAGTTCAGGATTAGAAGCGCATAAACGCTCGAAGTCGCTATCCGATATTTGCTCTACTAAGGGTTTCAAATTAATACTATAGCTAGTCATAATCAAGGGTATTCCACTTAAATTTGCGATCGCTTATAAATATTTTATAACTCTTTAACCTAACAATAGAGAAACTAATTTTTTCTCAAGTAAAAGCAATATGGTAATATCCTGCTATTGTTATACTCTGTTTTTTGTAGGTGAATACTGTATTAGGTGGATTTTCGCGCTCAGAACCAATAAACTGGATATTTTTTTTGATTATAGCTGTTATTTGCTCCTGTTTAATGCCTACATCTGCGATAGCGCAAATTATTCCAGATCAGAGAGAAACTATACCGCCTCAAGATATTATTCCTCCCACTCCTATACCTTCCTTACCAACTACTCCTCCCGCCTCCCCAGCCCAACCAGAAGAACTACTCCCTTCACCCACAACTCCAGAACAATTACCTGCTCCTACTACAGAAGAAACCATAACCGTTACTGAATTTATCTTCACTGGTAATACTGCTGTGAGCGAAGCAGAACTAGCAACTCTTACGGCTAATCTAAGCAATAAACCCTTACCCCTCTCCCGACTACTACAAATCGCTTCCGATGTCGCCCAACTCTATGCTGACGAGGGTTATGCTACTTCTGGGGCTGTCATCTCTATCCCCCAAGTAACAAGACAAACCCAACAAGGAGTTGTTGAAATTCAAATTATTGAAGGAGAACTAGAAGAGATTAAAATCTTTCCCGCACCAGGAAGTTCTCAAGGTCTCAATCGTAGTTATATTCGCTCCCGTCTAAAATTAGCCACTGGCAAACCTTTAAACCTGAATCGCCTTCAAGAAGCATTGCAACTACTACAAATAAACCCCTTAATTGACAATGTTTCCGCCACCTTAACCGCTAGTGCTACCCCTGGTGGCAGTATTCTGGAAGTAACAGTAATAGAAGCTGCCACCTTTACCCCAGAAATTGTGTTAGCTAATGACCGCACACCCAGTGTGGGGAGTTTTCGCCGAGGTGTAGCTATTACCGAAGCTAATCTTTTTGGGTTGGGAGATGAAATTAGGTTGGGTTACAACAATACCGATGGCAAAGATGAGATTGATGTTGCTTACCAAATTCCTTGGAATCCCCGCAATGGTACTATTGGCTTCTCTTACAACCACAGTGATAATGAAATAATTGAGCCTCCCTTCGACGATTTAGATATTGAATCCAACTCAGACAGCTTTGAATTAACCCTACGCCAGCCAGTAATCCAAACTATTGAACAACAAAATTATCATGATTTTACCCTGGGCTTAACTACTTCCCTCAGAGATAGCGAATCTTCTGTTTCAGATTTACCTTTCCCCCTCTCTCCTGGTGCTAATGAAGAAGGAGAAACTCGTGTCTTTGCCCTACGCTTTTTTCAAGAATATACCCAACGTAACCCTCGCTCCGTATTTGCTCTGCGTTCCCAATTTAACTTCGGACTAGATGCTTTGGACTCGACAGTTAACCAACAAATAGAGGGAGTAGATAGAATTCCTGACAGTCGCTTTTTCGCTTGGCGATTTCAAGGGCAATATGTGCGGTTGTTGGGCAGAGATAGTTTATTTTTAGTGCGTACCAACGGGCAGATAGCAGACCAGAGATTGCTTTCTTCCGAGCAGTTTTCTCTAGGAGGTTTAGGAAGTGTCAGAGGATATCGTCAAGACCAACTGTTAACAGACAACGGTATTTTTCTCTCCGCAGAGGTACAATTACCCATCTTTCGAGTTTTTGAAGATACAGGAGTAGTGCAGTTTATTCCTTTTATTGACTATGGCACAACCTGGAATAGTTCGGGAATCGATAACCCCGATGACCAGACCCTTTCCTCAGTGGGATTGGGGCTGCAATGGCGACAGGGTAGTAATTTCAATGCTCGTTTAGATTGGGGTATTCCTTTAGTAGATGTAGATTCAAGGGAGAGGACATGGCAAGAAAATGGCATTCATTTCACAATGCGATGGGTTCTATTCTAAAAGGGTTTGGTTGTTGGCTCAGAAAAAACTGCCAGGGATATTTGATTTTATTTCTGTTGAGTATCTTTTTGACCACAGGATTAACACCAGTCCTATCCCAAGTACCTGTAAAGAATCCCCAACAGTTAGTACAACAGGGAGAAGCTGATTATCGTGCTGGGGATTTTGTTTCAGCCATTAACTATCTGGAAGAAGCTGTCCAACTCTTTGAAACTCAATCAGACTGGCAAAACCTCGCCATAACTCTAACTAATTTAGCCCGCTTGCAGTTGAGTTTGGGTCAACCAGAATTAGCTTTAGAAAACTGGCAAAAAGCTACTAATATTTCTGAGCAGAAATTAAATGATCAGCAAGGAATAATTCGCAATCAAATTTACCAAGCAGAAGCCCTACAACAATTAGGACTCTACAACCGCGCTTGTGATCTGTTGCAGTCGGCTTTAGAACTAGATAGCAATAGTTGTGAAGATTTAACCATCCAGACTCTAGAGCCAAAAATTGAGATTGGTTCATCCTTACAAATAAATGGTTGGCGAAGTCTTGGTAATGTTCTGCGGTTACTGGGCAAGTTAGAAGAGTCAGAATTAGTCTTACAAACAGTAGGTCAAAGCTCCCTAGATACAAACCCAGCAGCTACCAGAATCAGCCTGGGCAATACTTTAAGAGCTAGAGGTAATATTATACGCGATCGCCAATCCTCTCCCAAATATGACTATCTCCCTTGGCGTTGTGAAGTTATCGAGCCTAAATCTGGCAATCTGCCTCAAGAAGCACGAAATTTTTATCAGCAAGCTCAAGAACAATACTCTCAGGGTATTACCCTATCTCCTCCAGGAAATACCAGAATCTCAGCCCAACTAAATCTTTTAGACCTAATTCTAGATACAGCTTCTAGCAATTCTAAAAAGTTAACAGTAGCCAACAACTTACTATCTGAGATTGACCTTTCTAACTTACCTTTGAGTAAAGCAACAATTTATGCCCAAATTAACTTTGCCAAAAGTCAAGCCTGTCTAGCTGAAAGACAAAATAGCTCTCCTGACTGGCAAAAAATTAAACAAATTCTAATTGAAGCCAAACAAAATGCCCAATCTATTCCAGACAATTATTTAGAATCTTATGCTCTGGGTAATTTAGCAGGATTGTACGAATATCGTGCTTGGTGGTTGGAGAGAGAAGGTACAAGTTATTCATTGCCCCCTAAATCCCCCAACCCCTATAAATCTACCCTAAAAGGGGAGACAATTCGTTCCCTCTCCACCCCCCTTCCCAAGGGGGGATCAAGGGGGGATCGGAAGGCTAGGGGGGCTTCTTATAGTCTTGTAGACAAAAAATCACCTAATTGGTGTCAAACAGCCCAGGATTGTCGTCAAGAGGCTATTAAATTAACATCTAATGCTCTATTACTGGCTCAACCTGATCGAACGCCCCAGATCGCCTATCAATGGCAATGGCAGCTAGGGAGATTGTGGGCTAACCAAGGAAATAGAGAACAAGCGATCGCCTTTTACGAAGCAGCAAGCAAAACCTTAGAATCTGTCCGCAGCGACCTAATTACCCTCGATTCAGATGTGCAATTTTCTTTCCGTGATGATGTTGAACCTCTATACCGTCAGTTAATCGATCTACTGTTAACTACAAAAGGTACTTCTGAGACTGATGCCCAGGATTTTCCTACTCAGGCTTTAGAGATTATTGACTTTCTCCGCCTTTCTGAATTAGAAAATTTCTTGCAATGTTCTCTAGCTCCCGAACTGCAAGTAGAAACAGTGGTGGGAGAAATAGACCCCCAAGCAGCATTTATCTATCCCTTAATTCTCTCAGATCGTTTGGAAATTATTTTCAAACTACCCCAACAACCCCTTGCTCACCGAGCAACCTTCATACAGCATACAGAAGTTGAAGCGACAGTTCAAAAACTCCAACGCTATTTAAGACAATCTCGTTTCACAGAAGAAGTCAAACAAGAAGCTCAGAAGCTCTATCAATGGATTATTAGACCCATTGAACAAGACCTAGAAGCATTAAGACAGAGCGGTCAAGTTAATACCCTAGTTTTTGTTTTAGATGATACTGTGCGAGATATTCCCCTATCCGTACTCTATAACCAGCAAGAATATTTAGTCGAAAAGTATGCCCTAGCAGTAATACCCAATAGACAGCTTTTTGATCCCCGCCCCCGACAAAAACAGATCAAAGTCCTAACTGCGGGAGTAAGTGAAGGGCAAATAGTTGATGGCATCGAATTTGCAGCCCTACCTTATGTACCCAGCGAACTAGCAGACATCCAGCAATTGGCTGATGTTAGCACTGAACCAATATTAAATCAAACTTTTACCGAGGGAGAACTAGAACAACAAATCGACTCTGCTACCTTTTCTATCGTCCACATTGCCACTCATGGGGAGTTTAATTCAGACCCCGATGAAACTTACATACTGGTTTGGGGCAAGCGAGTCAAAGTTAGAGATTTAGACCAGATACTCCAGATTAATAATCCTGATAGTCCTCAAGTAATTGAATTACTAATTCTCAGTGCTTGTGAAACAGCCCAGGGCAATCGGCGGGCTGCCTTGGGATTGGCAGGGGTAGCAGCCCAAGCACGAGTGCGTACTACCTTAGCTAGTTTGTGGAAAGTTAACGATCTAGCTACTGCGGAATTTATGACTAAGTTTTATGAGGCATTGAGAGATGGAGCAACTGTAGCCCAAGCCCTGCAACAGACCCAAATCTATTTTTTGAGCGACCCAGATTGGAGAAGACCTTATTTCTGGGCACCATTTGTGATCATTGGCAATTGGTTGTAAATATTCTCTCTTAGCGGGAATTAGTATTGGGACAAATTATAGCGCGATCGCTAACAGCATCTAAGTTAACTTCATCACTTTTTAACAAAGTTTGCCAGTAATTTTTTAATTCATTATCCGACCAATTATTACAGTGGAGCAGGGCAGCTTGATCGAAAGCATCGTACCAGATATGGTTTTGGGCATATAAGCTCACTAAATCTGATGGATTCAAAGATTCTGCATTATATGCCAATTCATTTAACTCTCTGCGTTGTAAAACTCCTTCAATTTGTAAAACATCACTGAGGGAGGAATTTTCTGTCTCACAGTTAATAACTAGATACCAACGATACCACTTATTTGACTCTAAAGAATGAGGTAAGGTAATACTAAAAATGCCTGAAGTTCTAGGTAATTCAAGGGGGTAACTTTTGGGTTCTAGCTTAGTATCAGTTTTTCGCTCTTCCACCGATAACTCTGCCGTCAGAGGTATTTCTCCCTCCCATCTACCTGATGGATAGGTAACATTCACCCATAGTGTTGGAGACTCAGAAGCTGTCAACCCCCAACCATTAGACGGAAGTAAAGGGGTTAAAGTTATTTTTGAACTAGAGTTAACAATAGAGCATTCACCCCGACTTGCTCCTCCTTGTCCTCGTCCCACTTTCGGAGCATCTGGTGGGGGTTTAGGTTGTTTAAAATTTACAGGTAAATTTCCCTGAATACTTTGCTGAGATTCAGCCATTTGTGCTTGTAGATTGGTTGGTAAAATTGTTAAGTTAATCAGGCTGACAGCTAAAATGCGATTAAATATTGTTTTATTCATCAGCAACTTCTAGACGATACTAATATCTCGTTAAGTTATAAATAAAGATTAAATCTTCTTAATTATCTTGATTGTCAGATTAAAAATTGAGCGAGAAGAAGTAGGGATATTTCATTCTCGTGCATCCAGAGAATAAATTCTCTGTCTAAGAATATTAAGTCCGTTTAAACGGACTTGGGCTTTAAGCCAAGAAATTCATTTCTTGGTTGATTATAGTCAGAATGAAATAGCCCTGGATAAGAAGTAGGAAAAACGGAAATATATTCTGGGACTGTTTTCTTCTCTGTATCAGTTAACCTATAGTTTAAGTGAAAATGAGTCCTCAATTGATATGAGTTCTTTGAAATTTATATAGAATTAATCTTTGATTTTGTCTCTGATAAGAATTGCTGATTGAATCTATCTCTACAAATTAAGACTTTGGGTATTTAAACTGGTTATTAGTAGTTATTTTTTGCCTCTTTTCAACAACCAAATTTAAAAGGGTAACAGCTTAGGAATCAGTTTATTCAGGTGATTTTCGGCAAGATATCTTAGTAGCAAAACTAGCCAGCGCGATCGCGATTATTGAGGGAATTAAGGGCATCCAACCACTTTTAAGAAGGAGGAAATAACTCACTCCTACATTGCAGCTTACTATAAGTAAAGTAATAACTACTATCTTTGACCAACCCAACCTATTTAGTAAACTAGCAATCAAACACCACCCCCAAATCCATAAAACTTCCCCCCACCAAGGTAAGAGCCATAGTAAAGGTCGCCCATCCAAGACGGCACTGATTAACTGACTGACCATGTGAGCTTGAATAAATACTCCTGGTATTTTTGACTCGGCAATTGGCTGAGTTGCACTGTCAGGGGTGAGCCAGTAATCGTTACTAGTGGCAAAGGGAGCAGCAATACCAATCCAAACAATGCGCCCTTTGAGTTGTGGTAAAAGACTAGGAGCAATTCTATCTTCAATGATGTCTCCTACAGTAACTGTGGTGGCAACCTCCAAAGGGGAATCTAGGGAACGGTAATTTAAGAGAATTTGTCGCCCACGAGTATCCGTAACACGATAGTTACCAGGGTAAGTATCTAATTCTCGGAGAACAACTCCGCCAATTTTTAATTCCCCTGCTGAAGTATAATCAAATTCAATTCCGTGAGCTTGTTGTAGGTAATGAAGAGCAACTAGAAGACTCAAGCTATTAACTGCTGTGCAAGGGTCAGTAGCATCAGAGGAATAACCCATGGCTAAAAGATGACGACGGACAATTCGATCTGAGTCAACCACAAAATCAGCAAAGCCTATCTGTTCAGGAGAAATCTCTGGTGGAGGAGCGATTCCTAACTTGTCTCCATCTTGAGGAGACCTAACCTTACAGACTCCAAAAAGGTTATTTTGTCCCAGATAAGTTCCCAGTTCTGAATCAGCCGTTGCAACTGGAAAATCCCGATAAATATCCAACCCAATAGTTGTGGGTTGATATTGCTGGAGTTTTTTTAGCAGTATAGCCAGGGTATTATCTGATAATGACGCTTTACCTAAAGGCTTGACTGGCTGTTTTTCAATATCTTCTGGGGTAGCAATTACCATTAAAATTCTTGGGTCTTGTCCCTCATAAGGACGCATCCGTAGTAGAAAGTCAAAAGCGTTCAGTTCCCACCCTTGCAAAATACCTAGCAGTCGCATTCCTACTACTAAGATGGTTGTCAAAAAACTGATAGCCATTGGAGAAGCTAGGTTTTTCTGAGTTACTGCCTCGATGCTATTGAGTTGACTCCAACTAGGAGGCTCAACTGCTGGGTGTTGGCAAATTACTGGTAGCCAACTTGCTGCGGGAAATTCTCCTTCTAAACCTCTCAGTTGCTCTCTCGCTTGCCTTACTGCTACCTGAAAATTTTCTCCAGAAGCGAAAGCTCGCAAAAAATACTTTAAAAACCATTGAGCTACTAGATCGGCTACTGGTTCTCGCATGACAATTGCTACTGGGAGGGAAACTGCCTTTGCTGCCAGTTCTCGTACTAAACCCAAACCATCGCAAGAATTGAAAATAGCTAATTGCAATCCCTGTGCTACTGCTCGCTTGAGAGCCTCTTCTAGCTCTCCCATGGTCAAACTATTATTTTCAGAATTTTGATTAATATAAATTCTTCCCGTTTGACCATCATCCTCACTCTGGCTGTGTCCAGCAAAAAAGAGAATATCCCAACCCTGTTCCCATAGTTGCTCATTTAGTTCCTGCCTCTCTGGTTGATTTAACAGGAGTAATTCCACATTGGGTAACTTTTTTAGTAACTTTTCATCTTCTTTAACCCTAATCCCAGTGCTGTTGCCCAAAATTACCAAGATTTTGGTCTTCTCTTGTTTTCTGGTTAATTTTACTTGTGGTGGCGGATATTCAGTGACACTAAGAGTTATTTCTGCTTTAGGATAGTCTTCTTTAACTAATTTCCAGCGATGCCAAGGTAACTGCCAAACATCATGATTATCACTTTGAATGATTATTCTGATTGAATCTTCCGCATTAAGTTGAGTTCTTAGCTGCTGTTCTATATTAATAAATCCCCCTTTTCCAAGCCAATTATTGAGACTCTTGTCTAATTTTTGACAAATACTACTATATTCATCCTCAGAAAAATGGGTAATACTAGCTTCTTCAACTTCAATAGATCTGCTTTGATTGTTGTAATAATTTATGGCTTTATATAGTATCTGCCAGGAACGATACAGTTCTGGTAGTTCTGGTGCAGGTGGTAAGCTTCCAGTTACTTGCATCCACAGCTTTCCCGCTTCCCCTAGCTGCATAGTAATGGTCGGAAACCCTTTCTGGAAATTTCCCACTCCGAGATTGAGAATTACAAGTTTAGTCATAAATTTAAAAACTAAAAGTTTCCGTTAAGCTAAAATCACCGAGAGTTATTTTTAACTTAAAATTGGTATTTTGCAGAACTTTAAACGGTTTTAGTTGCATCCCTCTATCCTGAGTTCTGGATGTAACCTCCTGAAGAGTCTCTTCTGATTCAGAAAGTAAAGCTAGTTTAAGATTAGCTGGCAGATACTCTTCCCCAACTATAGGATACATCTGAACTATAAGACGCAGTTTCTGCTCGGACTCTGGGGTCAAAGCCAGGAGTAAAACTACAGTTTCAGAACCTAGTTGCACTCCCAAGTCAATTAACTTAGCTCGCATTAGTTCAGACTTAGGCAACAAATTATTAACTCTGGTCAGACTACGAAAGGCACCTGCATTTTGTAATTCCATCCTTTCAGAACCCGATAAATCTTGCCAAATCTGCCTGCTCGTATCTACAATCTGTTCTAACCATCCAGGTAAATTAGAACCCAATTGCTCTGAGTTTGGGGAAGTAGTTGATTCTGGTTCGAGAGGAAAAATCGTTTCTATTTCCTGCCACACGAGAGGAAAAATGTTGTTAAGCCACTGACTTAAATTGACTTGGGATTGAGTTAGGGATTCCAAATGTTTTAGTAAGTCAGTAAGAGGTTGCAACTCTCTCAGCAGCAATTCACCATTCCTCGCAGTGGGAGCAAACCCCAATAAGGTGGCTTTTTTTCTTTCCTTGTCTATCTCAACCACTACATAACCAATGCGGTCTTCCCATACTTCAGGAGGCAGATGATAAATACTTCTGCTTTCTGAATCTGGTAGTACAGGACGACATTCCAGTTTTCCCAATCCTTTCACCATTAAGTCCGCTACATCTTCGCACAAGCGCACTACAGGATTCCAGCTATCGCTATCCTCAAGTTCAGTTTCTATGTCCATTAACTCCAAATAGTCATGGACTGCTAAAACTGCCAGAGTATTAAGACTAACTTGTTCCCGTTGTTGGAGATGGGGTTGTTGAGAAGCAAACTGTTCAGAAGTTGCTAAAACCTTGCTGGTAATCGGCATTTCCAGAGATTTTTGTGAGAGTATCATTATTAAACTTTCCTTTATTCTAAAAATCCTTGAGTGAGAGCAAATTGACGCAAGCGGGGACGACATTGTCGCTTATAGAAATTAGCCAGAGTTGAGTAAGAACAGTTAAATTCTGCTTCTAGCGTTTTCCAATCTGTTGGTGGTGGCAGACGACGTAAAATTAAAACTTGACAGGTAATATCTGGGCGTTTTTTGATGTGAATTGAACTTAACTCCCCACCAGGGTCATTTTTGACCCAATTAAGAGTTTCTTCTAAAATTGGCGGAATCTCAGGAGTAGCTGGAATTTGTTGAATCGGATCTGTTGTTGTCTCTTCCCTGATTGGAGAGAGGGAAACTTTTTTCTCATTTTGTTGTTGTATTTCTTGTTGAAAAGAAAACAACCTGTATTTGAGATAGCTGTTGAGCCAAGTAATTACCTGACTTTGGTTTGGGTCATACTTCTTGCCAGTGTTAGCTTCACAAAGATTTCGACAGAAGTAGAGCCATGTCTGTTGTAGAGCATCTTCGTAAAAAGGGTTATAAGAATACCATAGCTTTTTCGATTGAGTGATGGTTTGAATAAGCTTAGTTAAACCACTTTTCCGCTCGAAACTATCCCGAGGATGCTGACAAGTTTCCACAATTAGCCTTTTTATTTGTTTGTCAAATTTATTACTTGGCGACTGGCTCATAATTTTTTTTTCTCATCATACACCTTTGTATCTATTTACTTACTTATCAGTTCCCATGAGCATTTTTTCGCAGTTCGAGAATTTTGCGATAAACTTTTTAGGGTTTGGTGTAAATCACCACATTCATTTGGAAAGGTATTTAACATCCTTTGACAGTAAGTAAATTTTTTTGTTAGACTAAGCGTAGTCATAACGAGTATGGATAAGTTAAAAAATTAAATTATCGGAGTCTAATATTATGGTTAAGATTGTAGGAATTACAGGTAGTTTGCGAGATAAGTCTTATAGTGCTAAAGCACTGCAACAAGCTATTGCTAGGGTAGAAGCTTTAGGAGCAGAAGTAGAAATCCTAGACTTACGAGAAATGAATCTACCTTTTTGCAACGGTGGTGATGAATATCCCGACTATCCTGATGTCATCAAACTTAGAGATACTGTGAAAGAGGCGGATGGTTTGATTTTAGCGACACCTGAATATCATGGTAGCGTTAGCGGTGTGATGAAAAATGCACTGGATCTTATGAGTTTTGAACATTTATCAGATAAAGTCGTAGGATTAATCAGTGTTTTAGGTGGGCAATCCAATAGCAACGCCCTCAATCATCTTAGGGTTATCATAAGATGGGTTCATGGATGGGTAATTCCAGAACAGATTGCGGTTGGACAAGCATGGCAAGCTTTTAATGATGAAAACAAATTGTTAGATGAGAAGCTATCACAAAGATTTGATAAATTTGCTCAAAGTTTAGTAGATAATACTCGCAAACTTAGAGGAGTATAAATTAAGCAATAATCCCAGTAATCTAGTCTAGACTGATTTGTTTTTTGATGAAGACTTTTAATCAGGAATTTTGATGACTCTTTGTCTTTGAAACACTAGGAAAAGTGCGATCGCAACTAAACTTAATGACAGCCAAAGATCGGGTTCAGGAGTACCTGAAACTTCAAAAGGATTAAAAGGTTTATCTAATTGTTCCACACCGTTTTCTACTTCTGTATCAAAGCGATCTGTTTTAGCTTCTGCTTTCTTGAGATGTTCTCTTTGTTGGTCGTTAACTAGAACAATCATTGAGGAGTAAGGAGTAACAATATCATAATTCTTAGCAACTTGATGAATAGTATCTAATTCCTGTAAAGATAGCTGATGTTGACTCTGTTTGCTTAAGTTTAATACTAGCTGACGAGCAGCAATAGGTTCAATACTATTGTTAGTAGAAGTTTCACTGTTGGATTTTTCTACAGTCCAACTATAGCCATCTATCACAGATAAACCACTAGCTTTTTCTGTCGCTATACACTTGATTACTGTAGAAATATTACTCGCAACACCTCCATTACTATTCTGGGTTGCTTGTAAAATAGCATCATCATAAGCTCTAGGAAATTTTCCTCCTAAATGTATTATCCATAAAGGAGACTGCATTTGAGAAACATCTTGTTGATCATCAGATAATTCGTAGCTCCCTTGATCTGTGACTAGTAAAAAGGAGACTTTATTACAAAATCGATCTTCTGGTTAAATACCTAGATCTATTAAGTCTCCTCCCGAGGCAATAGTAAATAGGCAATGCGCGAATGTACAAGTAATTTTACTTAGCTATAATATGCTTATATTTGTCTTTCGAGAGAAGATAATGAACTTATTGATTTTAAAAAGCAGATTATAGCTCATCCTTATGTAGCTTTAGTTGTATTTTAATATCTCCTAATTATACAGATTGAAGAATTGCGTTCGCTGAAAAATATTATTTAAAACTGATACAAATTACTGAATTATCCTTAAATGGTACAATAAAAAGTACAATTAACAGGGAGCAATTATGGACATTCTTAGTGCTAGTCAAGCAAGAGCCAATCTATTTAAACTACTGGAAAAAGTAAATAAAGAGAGTAAACCCTGTATTATCACTTCACGCAAGGGAGATGGGGTTTTGATTTCTAAAGATGATTGGGAAAGTTTACAAGAAACACTGTATCTGCAATCTATTCCAGGGATGCAAGAGTCTATTGTCGAAGGAATGGCTACACCTTTGTCTGACTGTGTTTCTGAGGAAGAATTGGAGTGGTAAAGGATCATTGAAGAACTTTGTAAAGATCGAGATAGTAAGGTTCGTTATTGGGCAGTTAAAAATAATAAAGTATCAGTTAATAGTCTTATAAAACTAGCTGAACATGAAGACAGTCTAGTTCGTAGTGGTGTAGCAAGTAATATTAATACACCAATTAATTTACTAAAAAAATTATAAGAATTTGATATTGTTCTGTTGTTAAACTTCCACGATAATTAGCAATTCTTTTCGCATCAATAGCTCGAATTTGATCTAATATCAAATCACTTTAGATATGCTGCACATTAATCTCCCTTGTCCTCCTTGTCTCCCTTGTCTCCCTTGTCTCCCCATCAGTCATCTGTAGCAAATTTAAAGGGAAATGATCTAACTTCTACTATTACAATCGGGAGCATCCCATTTTGGAAAATCCATCGAGCAAACTAACGAGAATACTAGGGTTTCAAAGCATAATTGAAAGTGTTATGGGCAAAAATGGGATGCTCCCTTACAATCCCTTTTTGTGAATCAATTTCAATAGGTAGTCCTTCTTCTAATTCTCCCAAATCCCATTCATAAGGTTCATACTCACTCAAATTAGATAAATCTGTCTCTAACCAAGCCCTATCTTGTTCTTTATCTAAATCTTCACCAATCAAAGTTGATTTAGCTTGGCTATTTTCCATTTTGCGCCAATTAAGAAACTCAACAAAATCTAATACTTGCTTGAGTGCATTGTGAGGTAGATAGTCTAATTGTTGAATTATTTTTGCTTTTAAGGAACTCATGATCGAGGCTATATTTTTAGATATGTTATCTAGTTTAGCCAAAAACACACAAGTAAATCTAATAAAATTAAGTAGATAATTTATGTTTTACTATCTTAATATTGAATCAATCCATATTTATAGGATCGACATCAATAATCATGCTGACAGATTTAGGACAAATTTCTCTTAAACTATTAAAGTCAGGTAAATTAGATTCTTCCGTAGCAGGATACTTTAATAATATTTGCCAACGATAACGACGAGCTACCCTCATCACACTAGCAGGAGCAGGTCCTAATAGTTGCCATTCATCACCAATAATATTTAAACAAGCATCTGCTAAAGCATCCGCCGTTTCTCTGACTTCCGCCTCATTAATACTACTCAGTTTAATTAGAATTAGTTTGCCATAGGGAGGATAGTTTAAAGCTTCTCTTTGCTCTAATTCTGCACTACTAAAACTCTCATAGTCATGAGTCTTGACGGCTCTAATAACAGGGTGTTCGGGGGAGTAGGTTTGAATAATTACTTTTCCTGGTTCATCTCCTCTTCCTGCTCTTCCTGCGACTTGAGTTAGGGTTTGAAAGGCTCTTTCTGCTGCGCGATAATCAGAACGATGTAATAAACCATCCGCAGAGACTACCCCAACTAAAGTTACTCCAGCAATATCTAAACCTTTAGTAAGCATTTGTGTTCCTACTAAAATATCTGCTTGCTTAGAAGTAAAACGAGCAATTAAGTCACGGTGTGCATTTTTATTTCTGGTGGTGTCGCTATCAAAACGAATCGGTATAAGATCAGGAAACTGTTTATTAAGCTCTTGAGTTACTTTCTGTGTTCCACTACCAAAAAACTTGAGATAAGGAGAACAACATTGGGGACAGCTAGTAGGTTGAATACTGGTGTGATTACAGTAGTGACACCTTAATAGTTTTGCTGCGCCTTCATGGGTATAGTGATAGGAAAGAGATACATCACAGTTGGGACATTCCATAACATAACCGCAACTGCGACAAGAAACAAAAGTGCTGTGTCCCCTTCTGGGAATAAAGAGAATGGCTTGTTGTTGACGCTCTTGAATATCTGCGATCGCATTTTGTAAAGACTTACTAAAAATCGATCTATTACCCCTATTCAATTCCTCTCGCATATCTACTATTTCTACAGGAGGTAAGGGACGCGCTCCGATTCTTTCTGGTAAAGATAAATAGTATTGTGATGAAGTATTGTTTTGCTTATCTTCTTTAAAACAAGTAACCAAACTCTCTAAAGACGGGGTTGCTGAACCTAAAACTAGGGGACAGTCAGCTAATTCTGCACGCCAGTTAGCTACAGTGTGAGCATGATAAGTTGGAATAGGTCGGTCTTGTTTAAAGCTGGAATCGTGTTCTTCATCTAATACAATTAAACCTAAATTGGGTAAAGGAGCAAAAATAGCGGAGCGAGTACCAATAATTACTTGAGGTTCACCTTGGATAGTTTGTCGCCAGGTATCATATCTTTCTCCGTCAGAAAGTTTACTGTGATATACACAGACTCGATCTGCAAAACGAGCGCGAAATCTATCAGTTAGTTGAGGGGTTAAGCCAATTTCTGGAACTAGCACCAGGGCGGACTTACCTTGAGTTAAAATAGATGCGATCGCCTGTAAATAAACTTCGGTTTTTCCTGAACCAGTTACACCATGTAAGAGAATTTGGGCGTATCCTGTTTGATTATTGATTATTTTTAAGGCTTCTGCTTGGGCTGGATTTAATTCTTTAGGAATGTCTCTTTTTTGAGCAATTCCCTGTTCTTTTCTCAGAATCTCTCTTTCAGAAATTGTAATGTAACCATTTGCTGCAATTTTCTTTACTGTTGCGGTAGTGGTACTAGCAAGATTAATTAATTCTTTTTGCCACATTTCCCCACCATTTTGACGCAGCACTTGTAATACTTCCCTTTGTCTAGGAGTAAGATCGTCTAATAGGGTTTCCCTAACCAATGTTACAGCCGTTTGCAGTTTGGCTTGAATTCTTTTAGGCGGTTCGAGATAACTCTCTACCCAACCCCGTTTCGATAATTCTCTAATTCCTCTGTCTGCACCTTTGACCTGATTTCGCAGATACTTAATACTGTAATTACCATCTTTTTGTTTTTGCAGCAGTTGTAAAATATTTCTGGCTACTTGACTACAAAAGGTTTCTGCTCCTTGAGGTATATTATCTAGTAAGATGCGAATTCTTCTTTGCGATCGCCCCAATATACCAGGAGGAAGAGCTACCCGAACCGCACTCATTAAGTCGGTCAAATAATATTCTGCAACTTTTTGTAACAATTCCCAATAGCTCTCAGGAAAAAACCCTGAACTAACCACATCTTCAATACTGCGAATTCGCTCTATTTCTAGATTTGCTGGAGGACTATCTAATACTTGAATGACTATTCCCCCTGTTATTTGCATTCCGAAAGGAACACTCACTATATCTCCTGGTTGCGCCGACAAATCATCAGGAAGACTATAAGTATAAAAATCCTGAACCCCTGGAAAGTCGATTAATACTGCTACCCACTTAGTTGGAGATGATGCTGTTCCTAGTTCGTAGCTGTTGCTTGGTTCTGCCACTATACTACTGGAATTACTCAAGACAGAAAGAGCAGAATCTAGATAAAGGCGGTCTCGGCTGCGCCGAGGCACGGAGTGATCGCTATCCACTGTTGACTATAATAATTGTGTCTCGTACAAAGATACCATTTTATCCTCCCAAGAGTTCTTAATTTTTATACAGTAGAGATAACCCTATCTCAGGGATAAGGAGTGAGGATTAGGGATTGGGGAATTGGGGAATTGGGGAATTGGGGAATTGGGGCGGTTCGGAGACTTCACAACAAAACCGATCTCTTTTGGCTTCAATACCTAGATATATTAAGTCTCCTCCCGGGGGGAATTGGGGATAACTGATAACTGATAACTGATAACTCATAGTTGGTTAAATATCGTACTAAGATCAACTTAAATTTTTCTTAACCAATTAAGTTAATTATCATTTTGTAACTAGATCGACAAAATCATTAATTATTTTTGTTAATCTGATTAGTAATACAGCTACTACACCAAATTACCTTTCTGTCTGAGTATTTAGAGGGAAATATTAAGAAAATCTGTAGTTTTATCCTCTTAAAATCTAATCAACCGTCCGAAAACCACATTTAGACAATCCCATTAATTAAGAAAAAGTTGGTAAATGATACTTAGAGTAAATAATCTGAAATAATTTACCTTATACAAATCACATAATTATTCTTCAAAAATCTTAGTCAATAAGAATCAAGATAAAATCATGACTGCAACTCAAATAAACGAATATGAGAATTATTCTAATGAATACGAGGATCTGCTGTTAAAGAGTGACGGCTCTGATGAACTAGATGACGACTTAAAACTTGTGGAAGTTGAATATTCTAATGAAGCAGAAGCAGCTTCTAATCGTCGTTCATCCAAGCCGAGTAAAGCCAGTCTTGAAGATAATATTGGAGCTTTTTTCAAAGAAATGGCGCGTTATCCTTTGCTCAAATCAGAAGAAGAAATTACTCTAGCAAATGAAGTTAGATTAATGGTAGAAGCAGAGGAAATTCGTCAAAAACTAGCAGAAAAACTCAAAAGAAAACCCACCTCCCAAGAATGGGCGAAAGCAATGGGTTTAGCTAATACACGTCAGCTAGAACAGTTTTTGTATAAGGGGAAAGTAGCCAAGCGGAAAATGATCCGCTCCAACCTACGTTTAGTAGTGTCTATTGCTAAACGCTATCTTAATCGTGGTGTTCCTTTTCTCGATCTGATTCAAGAAGGGGCAATTGGTTTAAATCGCGCCACAGAAAAGTTTGATCCTAACAAAGGCTATAAATTCTCTACTTACGCCTATTGGTGGATTCGTCAGGCTATTACTAGAACAATTGCGAATGATGCTCGCACCATTCGCCTTCCCATACATATTGTCGAGAAGCTAAACAAGCTCAAAAAAGCGCAACGCACTCTCAAACAAAGGTTGCAACGCAATCCCAGTGAACAAGAATTAGCCAAAGAGCTAAAAATATCTCCACCACAACTACGACAGCTATTAGATTTGCGTCGTCAATCCTTATCTCTTAATCATCGTGTCGGGAAAGCAGAAGATACGGAATTAGTAGATTTACTAGAAGATAGCGAATTACAACTTCCTGAAGAGAAAATGAGCGAAGCCATGATGCGCCAGGAAATTATCGATGTTCTTGATGATGTTCTGACAGAAAGAGAAAAAGATGTGATCGCTTTGCGCTATGGCTTATCTACCAGTCAACCCTACACCCTAGAAGAAGTAGGAGGAATGTTTAATCTTTCCCGTGAAAGGGTGCGCCAAATTCAAAGTAAAGCAATGCGTAAATTACGTCGCCCTCAAGTAGCTCGTCGTTTAAAAGGATGGCTTACTTAAGGGGATGGGGGTTTGTAACAGTCCGAGGAGGTTTTAAATAAACCTCTTCCCAAACCCTATCCTAATATGAAAGGAGAGGGCTTTATTATTATCTTGCAAGCATAAGGTAAACTTCTTGATTTTTGATTTTAGCGATCGCATTAGTGAGAAAATCGGGAGAAAAGCGATCGCCAAAAAGGCATAAACTCTAATCAATTAGGTTCATCTACAACCTGAAAATCTTGGAGTTCAAACCCATTATTATTATCTAATTGATTTGCTTGTACCTTATTTGTAACTATCGCATTAAGTGCTGGCCAAATATATTGATAATTGTAAGCATTAGGATCGTCTTTTGCGCCACCAAAATTAGCCATAAAACCATCTCCATAATAGGTAGTATCAGTAACGGACTGATTGTGATTGGCTCTTAATTTTTCTTTCTTATTAGACAGTGAAAAGTAAATTTTCTTTTCTGTAGATGCGATCGCAAAAAATGAACCTTTTTGTTGGGATAAAGGAGGTTTTACCCATTGAGTAGGCTTGACAATTTTATCGTCATTTCCGTGTAAAATACCCACAGGAACATTTAGCTCTTTGCCAGTATCTTTAATATCCATTTTTTGTGTTGCAAAACGAAAGCCCAAAAATCCTAAAATCACAAGAGCTAGTTTAGGTATTCCCATAGCAGTATTGGGAGCAGGATCTCCAGTAATTACCTGTTTGGGCTGAAATTTTTGGAATTTTTCATCTGATTTTTTGTTTATGCAATAAGACCAGCTAAGAGCCAACAGTCCTCCTAAAGAGTGACCAAATACATAAAAATCAATCTCTTTTTGAGATAAATCTAGCTCTTGTTTTTGCTCTTGTCGGCTATATTCGCATAATTTTTCCCATGCTATTACCGTGCTATCAATTGAAAACTCTAGCCATTCTTCTGGTGAGTTTCTCAAACTTTCTATAACAGTAGTAATCATGCGAATTAAATTTTTACCAAATTCCCGATTGAACAGATAAAAAATCGAAGTTACCCCAATGAATAATACTGAACTAGAAGCCAGCCTTAATCCTTCAAACCTACTCTTTCTTTCAGCTAGTTTTCTGAAATCTTTTTTCTTTATTTCGCCCCGTAAAATAAATTTTATTAACAAGACTCCAACACGAATCAACCAATATCTAAAAGTCGGTCTTTCTTGATTTTCTTCTGTTGTAAAGTCTGGATAATCACTTTCTTGATAATCAGGGAAAAAGACATAGTAACCTTGTTGTACTAGCTGTTTTAAATGGTCTTCGTAAAATTGTGGCAAACATAGAGCAAAACCATGTAAGTAAGTAATTACTTTGAACTTGCCATTTTCTTGGTAAGGATGTTCAGGAACGTATATTCTTACAAAGTCACCATCTTTATGACTTCCTGTTTGATAAATTGTATAAGCTGGTTCGTTTTGTGGTTTCTCTTCTTTCCAGAATATTTGATAGCCTGAATATTCTTTATAGTTCCATCCTTCTGGGTAAATTGGAGTGAATGGTTTTTCTTCTTCTAAATCATCTTCAAAATGGTATTGTGTCAATAATAAACTTAGAGCTAAAACACATTCAGATGCACTACCAGGAAGAGTTCCTAATTGTTGAGAAGGTAAAGCATTGCCAACCAAAGCTATTATTGCTCCTACAAACAACCAAGACCAATTTTTCCTTCTTATCCAAATACCGATCGCAACTAACAAGACAAAAATATTAACTAAAATAGTTACAATCGGGATACTTGGTTCGGTGGGAACATAGCGTAAAACACCTGCAAAAGTTTCTGAAACTAACTCTAGTCCGACGAAATTTTTAGCTATATCAAATGCAGCAAGTCCAAAAGCAAGTAGCCAAGATAAAACTCTGACAACTTTATTAGCCCAGCGCGCCCCAGAACTATAAGCTAACTCGATTGCAACTACAATAAATAAAGGTACGATCGCGTAGTGTAGTAGATATCGTATTTGAGAAAGAGTTAGTAATAAATCTTCTCCTTCACCAATAAATTTACCACTCCAGAGAATTACATTATCATAAATAGTGCTTACTAAGACAAGCGGTAAGACAATCATCGCCCAATTATTCGATATCCGAAAAAAAGGGTAAGCAAAAATCAAAATCACCAATTCAATTACAGCTACAGTTAAATGTCCCAAAGGATAAGCTGTATCAAGAAAAGAGTCCATTTTTTTTACCTCATTTATAATTGCTTATAGTTTTGATTCAGTTAATTTAGTTCCCTCTAATTTAGCTGCCTTGCTTTTAGTTTTTTGAGCAATTCCTTTGTCGTAAACTAACCAAGTAAAAATTGCCACTCCTGCTTCTGTACCCCCTAAATCGTGGAGAATATGAAACAAAGCATTAGAAGCAATTTGAGGATCGCTATAAGGATTGCCCCCAAACTTATCTAAAAGAAACACAAATGATAAGTTAACTCCTACAGAGAAAATAGGGACAAAAATTATTCTCCAATCTTCAAGAAGTTTGTAACCTCGATAAGTCAGAACTGTAAAAACTACAGTTAAAGTTATATAAATTGGAACTTTTAAACCTGGATCATCCTTAGCAAAACCTATGGGATACAAGATAGAAACAGCTAGCAAACCAAGGGCAAAAACTACATTAACTAATCTAGTTAATATATTAGTTTCCTGACTCAAACCATCCGCCCACAAAGCAAATGCAGAAATCAAAAAAAAGTAAAACATGAAATTGAGCATCGTAAAATCATTTTGGTAATACCAGCATTGAGTTACGTGCCAACCAATTTCAGAGGCAATAGACACCATAATTAAAGCCAGTCCCAATTGGGAAGCAAAAATTATTTTTAAGGATAATCCTAAATTTTTTAAAGCTTGGTAAAAAATTCTCATCGCTAGAGGTATGAGAACAAAAGTCAGAATGTGGGTGACAACCAAGCCATATTTCCAACCGCCAGTAATGCAACTTCGAGGTAATTGACTATCTATTTGTTCTGTTGCTATTTCTGGCAAGATAGTTAAAACATAGCCCAAACCAAAAAAAGCAATTGCGAAACAAATAGTTATCAAAACAAAATCAATGCCAAAAATCTTCTCATTAGTATTTTCAGTGAGATTAGACATAACTCTTAAGATTGATTATTTACCAGACTTCTTGCTCCAAGTCAGGGAATAGGCAATAGGGAAGATTTTTCCCGAAAAGAGTCGTCAAAATGATTATTTTTTTACTTTTGCAAGAGGTCTACTATTTATAATATCTAATTGCCCCATTAGCTATAATAGTTTTTTGGGGATTATTATCTCTTCACCTGAAACGAAGATAAATAAGTCAACCTAATGAAACTTAAAAATGAACTAGAAACATAATTTTGTCTTTTCCCCACACCCGGAGACCCCTGTACTGGGGTTCGCGAACCGCCCCTATCCCTGACCCCACACCCTACACCCCGCCTTAATCAATAAGTTTGTGATCTACTGATTATCACTGCATAACATCTTGGCAACATGGAAGCCAATGAGATATGCTGTCATCTGCGGGCTAATTCTAGGCAATGGGACAGAAGACAAGTCCGCCACATAGACATTTGTCGCTCCATTTAACTTGCCAGTGTTTTTAGGCTCTTTCAACCCCTTGTCAATTGCTTTACCAAACAAACATCCCCCCGACAAGTGTTGTTCAGATAATAAGAACCTCTTGCTATACATATCAACATATTTATCGACCTGCTCCTCTTTATAGGGAATCTTTGTCAGACATCGAATAAGAAATCGGATAAGCAGGGGTGGTTGTTTCCCCAACTTGTTCAATAGTTTTATTTGTTCTTTGATTACTCTCTTCGCTACTTCCTTATCATGGTTAACAGAACTATTCTCATCCTCGGAAAAGAAGCATAGAGCGATTTGAGAATCATTGCTTGAATAGTAACCCTCTTTGGCAGGATTAAATTTTACTATAGCGGTAACTAAGTCCAACTTATGAAGATTTTGTCCCCCTCGAAGCAAGTTAGACAGCCTCAACCATAGATTGAGCATCAGATTGACACCTTGAATGCGCCATCTAATTAGGTTCTTGGTGAGCCAAAATAGCCCAGGAATTCTGAGCATAACTTTCTTAAAACAGTTTGGCAAAAAAGCCAAGTATAGGTGAGATACAATAAACAGTAACTTATCAAGATTTCCAGAAAAGAAGTCAAAACAGCAGACTGTTTCCCTTTGCCCCTCTTGTGCTTGATCTATTGTGGTTGCAAATACAGGAATATAGACATCGCGGGAGGTAGCATCTATTTTCTTCTCCAGGATGTAAATGCCAAGTGGTAATAGAATGTGATCGTTGACATATTTCCCAATCTCTGGATTTTGAAGTCTATCTTGATATGGCAACAATAGTCTTGGAGTAGCAGCACCAGCACATAAGATGATTTTTCCCTGTTCTGACAGGTAAAAGCTTTCTGTTTTCCCTGTATCAACATATTGCACCGATACCCCTACACATTGGTTTTGTTTCCCTGGAAGGTTGGAAAATTCAAGCTTAACTACTCTGCATTTAGTTTTTAGCTTGAGCCTTGTGTCATTCCAGTCAAGGAGAGATACCCCACTATTGGTACGTTGTCCAAAAAGATTAAATTGAGTTGGAAACAGGTGCAGTAGTTTGTTATTACCTTCTTGGAAGTTCGGAATATTACAGGTTTTATCTTTACTAATTTCAAAGTTGAAGGACTTGGCTACCTGAACAATATGTTGAGTAACGGGTGATTGATTATTCTCTGGATCATTTCTTACAAACTTGTGGTTTAATTCTTCCTTAAGTTGATTCCAATAGGTTTCTGTTTTGCCAATATGTTTAGTCAACCACTGGGACGACTCGTGTATCATAGTGTAGTTAATCGAACCACCACCACCCATGCAGCAAGCTCTCCCAGATATAATGGGAATCCCGTCTGGTGTGGAGGCGTTGTGTAATTTGAAGAGATCTCCCTCAGCGTAGGATTGTGTCCAGTTATTTTGATGGGTAATATCACTGGTATCGAAAAAGTCTTCCCCCTCTTCCAAGACTAGCACCCGTTCAAGTTTGGGATGGTGAGCCGTAGCCTCAAGGTAGTGACTCAGAAATCCACAAGCACCGTTGCCAGAACCCACAATGATAATGTCGTAAGTCATTTTCCCATCCGAAGCGCGATCGTTACCAAAGTACAGTCAACACAGACCATGGAAATTCTTGTATTATAGTAGAGTGTGCGCACTCTTTGCCATACCCATTCTCCGCTTGATTGGTTGTGATTTAAAAACTCCAAAAACTAAGAGAAGTAGCCGAGAAAATAAAATAGGGATGCTATTAGGATTTAAGAGGGAATTAAAAGTTAATAATCAACGTGAGAGTTTATCAATGTGATAATTGTAATTGGATAGCTGACCGAGACATGAGCGCCAGTTTAAATTTACTAGGGTTAGCTGAACCCGATGTCATGCCTGGGTCGAAGCAAGAGCCGACTCTCTTTGATGAAGCAGGAACTAAGAATAAAGCAATGTCCAACATCGTCTAATTTTTAGAAAGCGGAAAATACCATGCTGGGTGATTGGGAAACTTTAGAATCAGGTTTATTTTTCATTATTGGTACTGGTAGATGTGGTACTACACTATTACAATCGATGTTGTCTGAACACTCGCGAATTTTGGTTCCGCTAGAAGTTGGGTTCTTCACGAATTTAGAGCCAGCAATTCATTTCAGCGACCCTCTGTCAGATAATGAAATCAATGAGTATCTGCGCTATTGTACCCAATACTGGTGGTGGCCAGCACTGGAAATCAACAGTGAGGTTTTCTCTGAGATAGTGCGGGGAGGTATGCGCTCCGCGCGGGAGATTTTTTTATGGCTGCTTTGGCAACTGTCAAGAGGGAGTGGCAAAGTCAAGATTGGAGAGAAAACCATTGGCAATTGGCTCAAAGTTGGTCGTATCTTGGAGTTGTTCCCAAAAGCCAAGTTTATTCACATCTACCGAGATCCACGGGATGTCGTTGTTTCTCTAAAGCGTCAAGTTTGGTGGACAGCATCTTCGGCGATGCCTGCTGCAATGTACTGTCGCCAGGTTCTTGGCTCCCTCAAGGCTCTTGAACAGCATCTAGGTTTGAAGCAGTTTCTTAGAGTGCAGTACGAATTGCTGGTGACGCAGCCTGAGCAAGAGTTGAGAAGGATATGTGTCTTTCTGGGGGAAGAATTTGAGTCGAGAATGCTACGCTTTTACGAGCGAAGGGAGCGGGGCTATGTAGATGCAGAAGCAGAGTGGAAAGATCTAACTCTCAAGCCCCTAACCTTAGAGAGGGTAGGAATATACCGAGAGCAACTCAAACCCAGGGAAATTTGGACAGTAGAGCGGATACTGGGAGAACTGCTGGTTGAGTATGGCTACGAGCCAGACCGAGAAGTTAACCAACGCCTAGACTGGTTGATTATCAATGTGGCTGAACAGATTAAGTGGGGTCTTTCCTGCTTCTTAATCGGAGGTTCACAGAAGTTTATAGACGAAAAGCCAGTGGTGAAGAGGCTATCGAGACAGAGTGACAAACTCTGTAATCCAGATATAGCAAAGGACTAAAAGGAATGGTCTGAAAGCACAAATCCCAGTTTTCAGGTACAATAGCTCTAAATTTTTAGGATAGCAAGCGATCGCTCCCTGCTTTCGGTAGATCCCACTAATCAAGAACAATTTAAAGTCTGGAGTCCCATTGGTACTTGAAAACATCAATATGAATAGTGAACTGAATACTGATTACTGATTACTGTTCTGATGTCCTTCATCCTTGGGAAACCCCTTCAGGCTCGTTGTACAAATAATTTTGTAATGGTACTTAACCGTTTCTAGATTTTGGCTCGTATCGTAAAAGTATAATTACTCCCCGACTCTAGCTGATAGTCGTGACTTTCTAAAAAACGCCCCAAAGGCTCTTGAATTAGAGCTTTTCCTAGAGATGGTTTAATTAATAACTGTCTGTAACGAAATCGCCATTGAAATTGCCAAGTATAGTCTGCTGCTCTAACTTCCCCCTTAATATTTCCTAATTGCCAACAATGTTGAGTAATAGAAACATGAGCAATAGTTTCTGGTTTATCATAAGCCATTATTATAGAAGTAAATTGTTTTTCTGTTTATTGTTAATTGTTGATTGCTCCTTACTATAGCAATCTGTTCCACAAAACAAACGCCAAAGTTGACTATTCAATCAGAAACTAGTCCTGAAGGATTTGCTTACTGCTTCAACCAGCCCCGTCTGCGGTGGGCTGTCCATAATCGTAAATTCCCATAGAACCTATGCTATCTTTAATCGATTTAAAGGATGCTTGTTTGGGATTCTTGGCACTATTGTAATCAAGGCAAACAAGCTTACAGTTTGGATTACTACTCCCCTTTGACTACATTATTTTCATGATTCATTTGGGATTGCTGTATAATATATTGCCAAATTTAATCTTACAAAAAATATTTAATTAATTCTTGCTGTAAGGTTAAAAATTCATCAAGATTAATACTAGATTTTCCTTCAAGTATTTGGTTAATTAGAGAAATATTGTCTTGAGTAATAATTTTACTGACTCCGATTAATAATTGTGAAAGCTTTTCGCAGTCTAAAGGATTAGAGAATTTTGATTTGATTTTAATGGTTATCTCTTGATGTTGGGTATCAGCTACGACATTGACAAATCTACGGTAGTTATCATAGCTGCTAAACACATATTCAAAGTTTATTTCCACTAGCTCAAGACCTTGTATAGAGAATTTACTAGCTAAAATTTTGGTATTTCCTACTTTTAAATACATAATTATTACAGAGGGCAATTATAGCAAGTTACATCGCAAGTATATATAAATACTCTCTTAAAAACTGCTCTCTCTTATGTGAAGCTCGATAAATCGTCACAGGTATCGCAACAATAATCCATTATTTCTACATAATTGAATTTGAGAAAAATACTTAAATTCAGCAAAATGTTTGATCGATATATAGGCTGTAGTATTGGCTTAGGAATTTTACTGTTAATTGCAGGTGGAATTGGACAATGGTTGCATATATCGCCAGGAAATTTAATTGATTGGTTAATTGGAATTGCTAGTTTTTGGTGGCTGCTAGTTATTGTTACTATTCCTTGGAATATCTATTTTGATGCTCGTGAAGCAATCACCGAGGCTAAAGTATCTAGAGAAAAAGGTCTGGAAATTGAAGAACAACAATTAAACTATGTCCAGAAGGTTGCTCGTTGGTCATTGTTGGGTGCGATCGCCCTTCATGGAATTTCAGCGATCGCTCTTTATGTACTAGCTGCGACTGGTATTAGTAACGTGGGTTATGTAAGTTCAGGTTTGACTTTATTACTAACAATTTTGCGTCCTGCAATTAGTGGTTATCAATATTTGACTGCAAGATTATCTGCTATTAAGAAGGAGATTAAATATCCCCGCGAAGATGCTATTGAACTTAGGAATAGAGTAAAAACTTTAGAAACAACAATCAAAAACATAGAAACCCAACTAGATAGCAAAAATCCTAATTCTTTAGTCAATCGACAACAGCAAGAATCTCAAGAAAATAGAAATCAGTTAGCGCATCTAAAAGCATTACTAGAAGCATTACAAGCCAAAAATGCAGTAGAACACGAACAACTATCTAGAGAAGCCCAAAACGCGATCGCCCAATTAAATGAAGACAGTCAATTTCTGGGTCATGTTAAGGAAATTATCCGCTTTGTCAAGACAACATAAAATAGATCAATGATGAAGTTTTTAACTGCTATTCCCTTATTCGCACTGATCTGGGTCTTATATCATTTAGTCATTCTCTGGGGGTCGTCTGCAATACTCAGTAATGAATTACTGCACATCCCCTTAGTTTCAGGAGCAATATGGAAAGTAACAGTAAGTGATTTGTTGCTGATGGCTGGATTAATAATTCTTTATCTCGAAGTTCTCCAAGCTACTCTGACTGGTATAACTTCAGTGGTGAATCATACCCTCTCCACTTTAGTATGTATTGTTTTTATCTTAGAATTTCTCACGATAAGTTATTCGAGCAACTCAACTTTTTTTCTTTTAGGTTTGATGTCTTTGATTGATGTGCTTGCTGGTTTCACCATTACCATCGCTGCTTCTCGTCGGGACATTATTCGGCATGATTAACTGTCCTTCGTCCTTAAAGGGATGAGGGATAAGGGATAAGGAGTAAAAAGAAGTTATGGGGTTAATCCCTCATAATTCATCCCTTATACTTTTTTAAAATTACCACTTCAACTTGGCTGCATCTTTTCCTTGTTCTCGGCGAATTTTACTATCTTGTTCAAACCAGGCAATGATTTGTTTATGGGTCAATTCTTCCACAGGAATTTTAGTATCCTGAGCAATTATTTGTAATAATCGCCAAGAGGAAATAGTAAGACGAGTGAGAAATTTCTCAGAAGAATCTAGCAAAGCAGCATCAATATCGGCTGACTCTTCGGGAGATAGAAATTGTGTAGGAGATTGTTCCATGATGATTTTATGATTTACTCTGAATGTAAATTAAAAATTTTTATATGTCAGTTTTGAAATTGATCTGGTAGAAAATTGATTGTTGTTGGTAACTAGAGATTAGAGACGAGAAATTACCCAATTACCAATCCCCAGTTACCAATCTTCAATTCCCTTAAACTATCTCATAGGCAAAACGGAAAGCAGCCCAAGCGCGATTATCTAAGCCATAGACATCGGTATTAGTCCCAATAATTTTGGGAGCAACTCCACTAGCAATGTGTAAGTCTTCTAGGATAGCGTAGGTTATATTTAGAGGTTCTTGAAGATTGAGGATTAAAGAGCGATCGCGTTTCACAGTTTCTTGTTCCGACAATAGAGCCAGAGTCTTATTAAAGGGTTGAGTTGCCACAATAACGAACAACTGAGCAATTCCGCTAGATTCAGGAGTTTTCCATTGCCAAGAACTTTCTGCTTGAGGCACAACTATCTTACTTTTAGCAGGTATTTCCCAATTAATGGGAGTGACTGCTTGTTGATTCTGGGAATTTTTTTGAGGTTTGTAAAGAGTGGTAATTTGACCTGTGGGGGTCACTTCCATCAGTATGCTATAAAGAGTCGAGTCACTATTGTTAGTTAAGCACAATTTTAACGGTGCATCTTGGGGCATATTGGGCAGAGTTTCTACCCCAATGGGAATAATACTCCTAGAGGCGGAAGCTATATTACGGGTGTTACTTTGTAATGAGACAGAATTCTTGTTCCCTGATAACTCTAAAGTCGCTTCTAGGGGTATAAGAGAGGAGTGTTCATTAACAATCAGTTGCAACCATTTAGTGGCTAGCAAGGTTTGAAACTTCTTTTCTAGACGGCTGACAGCCAATTTAACGGCTTCGTTAGGTACTCCCACTGTTGTGCTAATCAGAGTTCCTCCACAGGTAAATAAGCCATAACTTTCACCAGAAACAGGATTTTCTTCCCCATTGGAATCAGATGTGTCTGGTTCAGTGTTGGTAACTTTTCCTAAGAGACAATCTGCACTGTCTTCTCCTGCGATTATGGTACTGCTAACCAATTCAATATTCGCTAAAGCACTAGTGGCATCTACTCTTTCAATTCTTTCTAAACTTTTATCCAGAGCCACATTTAAACCTTGCTTACGGGGTAATACCCTGATAGACTCTTGAATTAATTGTCCCGATCTCAGTAATTTACTAGGGGATTCGGAACTATTGACGATTTGTGCTTTACCGTTAATTCCTTCCCGCGATCGCAATTGAATTTGTATTTCATCGGAAGTATCTCCAACCACAGTAAAACAAGATTCATTACCATAACTATCTAGCAGTGCCAAGGGAATTCCTGTTAGCTTCAGATTTACCATTCCTTTATTATCTATGTTGGTAATGAACCCTTCTGCTGGTGTGCCTGGTTTTTCTAGGGGATAATAAGGCGTAATGGGGTGATGTTCGCATTTAATCTGGTTTTTTTGCTGATTATCTGTGATAAGAGCCATATTAGCTCCAGTTTTTTGCCAAATTACCTCAACTTTCGTTGCATGACTGGTTTGCCAGAGATACTGAGTTAGAGCATAAGTGAATAAACCAGCACTAAAATGATCCCATTGTCCCTCTAGGGCTGCTTGTCCTTCTTCAGCAGCAGTCAGAATTATGCCAGGAAGATTACGGGATTTTAATCCTTGAGTTTTCAACTTCATCTGTATTTGGTCACGAAAAGCTATTTCTTCTGGGTTAGGACGCTCTGCAATGTCAGGATAGGAGCGAACCCGAAAATTGCCTTGTAAACTATTGCGGGTTTGTTTAAAGCTTGTGTCTAAGACCGTAGTTACTTTATTAGTCTTCAGCGATCGCAATAAAACAGAGAGAGTATCTTTGAGTAAATCATTAGCAGCAGGTTCTCCCTTGGTGGGAATTATACCGTCTGCGGGTACTAAACTGTCTACAAGTTGATAATCTTCTTCAGCACCAGTCGTTTCTTGAGTTATATTGGGCATTTTCACCCGACTACCATAACCACTAAAGTGAAATACCACCACATCATCACTAGTAGCCTGCTCCGTTAGATGTTCCACAAAAGCAGTTTCAATGTTTTCTCTTGTGGCTTGGCGATCGGTTAGAGTAACTATATCTTGAGGTAGAAAGCCAAATCGATGAATTAATAATTCTTTTTGTAGTTCTACATCAGTTACACAACCATTGAGACGATTATTTTTGGGGTATTCATTAATTCCTACCAACAAAGCTAACTTACGATTAGTTGTTTCTGCTAAAGTTTGCCCATAAGCTTGCAGCCAGGGAGCAAACCTGTCATTTTTCCCTAATAAAGAAATTCCTGTTTCTGATACTCCTAGAGAGAAAAGAGCTAGTCCAATCCGTTGCAAAAAAGTTCGGCGATCAAGTCCCATATCAGCTATCAGCTTTTAGATATCAGCTATCAGATTATCAGGAATAGCAGTTAGTTGGCTGTTAAAACTCAAAAAGGTTACTAGTTAGACTAAAATCACAAATACTTTTGATTTTTTGATTAATCTGAGGATTACTGTCTTTCTTTGTGTTCTTAGTTACTAATTTAATCATCTCAGCTTTAACTGAGTTATCTAATTAGTGCTTAAATACTAAATAAGAGGTTAAGTAGTAGGTGTGGAAGGTTGAGGATTTTTTCTCAACCTAAAACCGCGCAACCTACTACTTAACACCTATTAGATTAGAAAAAACTTCTAAGAGTCAATTTTCATAGCTCTAGCTAATTCTTCTGCAACTTTAGGACGAGAGAATTGTGGAGGTGGTAATTTTCCTTCCCGTAACATTCCTCGAACTTTAGTACCAGATAAGTGAATTCGCTCTTCTTTACTTGCAGGGCTAGTCTTAGAAGTAGCCATTTGCTCTGTACGAGTGCAGTAGAAAGCGTGTTCAAATTTGAGAGGAGTAATACCTAATTCTTCGGGTTTAAACTCATCAAAAATGTGCTGTGCGTCGTAAGTACCATAATAGTCACCTACACCAGCATGATCGCGACCCACAATAAAATGAGTACAACCATAGTTTTTGCGAATTAAAGCGTGGAAAATCGCTTCACGAGGACCAGCATAGCGCATTGCAGAAGGATTAATCGCTAAGATCACCCGATCTTGAGGAAAATAATGCTCCATCATGATTTCGTAGCAACGCATTCTTACATCCGCAGGGATATCGTCGCTCTTAGTAGCACCTACTAGAGGATGTAAAAATAAACCATCAACAATTTCTAAAGCACATTTGATGATATATTCGTGAGCGCGGTGGATGGGGTTACGAGTTTGGAAACCCACAACAGTGTGCCAACCTTTCTCACGGAACATGGCTCTAGAAGCAGCAGGATCTATTTGATAGGAAGGGAAAATAGGATGATCTGCTCTTTCTAATAGCCATACTGGGCCAGCTAAATTAACTTCCCCTTGTTCATAGACTACTTTAACCCCTGGATGCTTATCTTCATCAGTGCGATAAACATTTACTGCTTCGTGTACCTTGTTGTATTTGTACTTCTGAGTTAGCTCTAGTACCCCAACAAAATTACCATCAGGGTCATCAAGACGAATGAGAGAACCTTCTTTTAGAGGTGCAGCTATTTCTTCGCTAACAGAAAGAGTAACAGGAATAGACCAAGGACTACCATCAGCCATCCGCATATCATCGACTACACTTTGGTAGTCTTGTTGCTCCATAAAACCACTGATGGGGCTAAAGCCACCAATAGCAATCATGACTAAGTCAGAAGTAGCTCTCTTATCTAGTTGAACTCTTGGTAAAGAGTCAGCTAAGGATAAAAATTCTGCTTTCTGTTCTGCTGTAACAATGCGATTAATTAATGTGCCACCGTGGGGTGCAATCGTATCAGTAATTACACTCATATTCTTTTATCTATTCTGTGAGCAACGATCTTAACAAACTATTTAGACAATTGATGTCTTGTAACGATCCAAAGTAAAAATAAATTTTTTGCGATCGTGAGGAGCTATAGCTGTTAATTTATGTTAAGTAAACCATATTTTTGTACCGATGAAACAGCCCAATTATCTAAATCTTTTCTTAACCTTTTGTTTATCTATAATACTTTTTGCTAATTTTGCGGGTTCAGCTTCTGCAATGGGAGGAACACAACCACCACTGAATGAGCCAGCACCAGAATTTACTCTTTCCACCAATACAGGGGATGGAGAAGTATCTCTAAAGGACTATCAAGGTAAATGGGTTGTGCTGTATTTTTATCCCCAAGATTTTACTCCTGGCTGCACTATCGAAGCCCGTCGTTTTCAACAAGATTTACCGAAATTTACTGCTAGAAACGCTCAAATTTTAGGAGTTAGTGTGGATGATGTGGATTCTCACCGAGAATTTTGTGATGCAGAAGGCTTAAAATTTCCTTTGTTAGCAGATACAGATGGTAGTGTTAGTAAAGCTTATGGTTCGTGGTTGGGTTTTGCTTCCCTGCGACATACTTACTTAATCGATCCTGATGGCATCTTACGCAAGATTTTTTTAGGAGTTAATCCTAATCGCCACACCGCAGAAGTATTAGCTAGTCTAGATCGATTACAAGGCTGATTATCGGGGTATCAATTACCTCTCCCTTTGGAATAAAGAGTAGTAAGTACTTGGACAAAATTAAATTTACTCGTTAAGACTAGGGGATAGGGAATAGGCACTCGTGCAAGAGTAAAACTGTTTATACAATTAATCTGTCTAGTAAGGGCGCAAGGCTTGCGCCCTTACTACATTCTACTTTATTCTCTTAATCGATCGCTCGGTTGCTATACTTAGGTCTTAAGGTAGGTAATAGGCTTTTCTTGCAATAGGGTTTGAAGCTTAAAAATAAAAAATGTACGGGGTTTAAATAGTGAAAATTAATACTTTTTGCTAAATAAGTCTCCTTTTATATCTAAGATTGTAGTCACTAGTTTTTAGAGATTTTTACATCACCAAAAATGCCAGATTATAAACAACAAGTAATTGATTTTTTTAATGGTAGAACTGCTTACGATGCAGAAGGAAAAGAACATCCAAGAGAAGCCAAACTCTTGTTAGAGTCAGTTCCCATAAAATCTGGTCAAACCATTCTTGATATTGCTACTGGCACTGGTTTAGTTGCCATTCCTGCTGCCAAAAAAGTAACTAAAAAAGGTTCAGTAATTGGTGTAGATATGTCCTCGGGTATGCTGGCTCAAGCTCAAAGGAAAATTACAGCAGAGGAATTATACAACATTGAATTAATTGAAGCAGATATAGAGTCGATTAATTTTGAAACAGAACAGTTTGATATCATATTTTGTTGTTCTGCAATAACTTACATCAGTGATATTTCAGCAATTCTAAATCAATGCTATAGCTGGCTGAAAAAAGAGGGATATCTTGCTTTTACCTGTCCTTACAAAACCGCTTATATGGCAGAAATAAAAGTTAAAATCTGTCAGGATTTATGGGGAATTGATTTACCCCACATCAATAAACCTTTGTGGACTCCTGAAAAATGTAGTCTTCTTTTGCAGCAGTATGGATTTCAAGATATCACAATTGAAATTGATCGCGCTGGCAAATATCTTGTCAATTATAATCCTAAGTGGGATGGGCAAGATTTTTATCCTAGAGGTAATCCGTTGTTGAATTTATCTCCAGAAAAAAGAACAATATTGCAAGCTGAATATCAAAGAGCGATCGCAAATTTAGCTACAGAACAAGGAGTGTGGCAAGATTCTACTACTTTGTATGTTAAAGCCCGTAAGTAAAAATTATTGAGTTATGGGTTTATTTCAGATGGGTCAAGCAAAAATAAGAGGTTGAGGTCTTTCGATTCCATATCCCTGGGCATAGTTGATACCTATTTGCTGTAGGCTTGGCAAAATAGCACTGTCTTCTACAAATTCCATTATGGTTTTAATGTTCATAATTTCACTGATGTGATGGAAGTATTCAACAGTGGCATAGGAGAGGCGATCGCTATTCAGATTTTTGACAAAACTACCATCAATTTTTAGATAATCAACAGGTAAATTTTTCAGGTAATTAAGAGAACTCATCCCACTACCAAAATCGTCTAGAGCAACGGAACAGCCTAATTTTTTTAATTGCTTAATCAAATTTACTGCGTTATCAAAATTAGAAATTGCTACTGTTTCAGTAATTTCAAAGCAAATTATTTCAGGTGAAATAGAATAGCGATTAAATTCCTGTTGGAGAAAAGTACAAAACTCTTGATTACTAATACTTTCTCCAGAAAGATTGATAGTATATAGATGATTTTGGGGTTCTAGTTTTGGTTTTTTTCTTGATTGGCAATGAACTTCATAGCCAGCTAAAAAATTAGTTACAACCCAGCGATCAATTGCTGCCATTAGACCGTAACGTTCCGCAGCAGGAAGAAATGTACCAGGAAGAATTAATTTTCCTGATTCGTCAATCAAACGGAGGAGTATTTCGTAATGACAGCTATTTTGATTCTCTTGAATGGAAACAATTTTTTGAGTATAAAGACAAAAACCATTTTCTTGTAAAGCTCGATTTAATTTTTCAACCCACTGTCTTTCTCCAAGTTGTCGGGCTACTATGGCATCTTGTTTATGGTAGAGATGAACACAGTTGCGACCTTTTTCTTTAGCAATATAACAAGCTGCATCTGCTGTATTTATTAAGTTAGTCAAATTTCCTGTGGTTGAGTCAATAGCAACCAGACCAATGCTAGCCCCAATCTTAAACACTTTCTCTTCCCAACTAAAGCAGAATTCTTCAATTGATTGTCTGATTTGATTGGCAATTGTTTGAGCTATTTCGATAGGACATTGATGGAGCAAAAGACCAAATTCGTCTCCTCCCAAACGAGCAAAAATATCCGAAGCGCGGATTTTTTGCTTGACTAACATAGTTACTTGTTTTAGTAATTCATCACCAGCAACATGACCACAGCTATCGTTGACGATTTTAAAACGATCTAAATCTAGGTAGCAAAGAGCATGATAGGATTGCTCTTCTTGAGACTGCTTAATGGCTAAACTTAGTTGTTCTTCAAATTTGGGTCGGTTATACAACCCAGTCAAAGGATCGTGAGTAGCTTGCCAAGAGAGCTTCTGGGCTATTTTACGCTCAATAGTAGCATCACGGAACACAATAACAGCCCCGATGAGTTCTCCTTGGTGATTGTTAATCGGTGCTACAGAATCTTCAACAGCATATTCAGTGCCATCTTTAGCAATTAATAAAGTATCTTTGGCAAGCTCATAAATACGATTTTCTTGTAAGACTAAATCCACAGGATTGCTGACTGGTTCTCTGGTACTTTGGTTAATAATCTGGAAAACTTGGGATACAGGTTGTCCTTGAGCTTCTTCTGTTTGCCAACCAGTTAATCTCTCTGCTACTGGGTTGATATATTTCACTTTACCTTCCGCATCAGTAGTAATAACAGCATCCGCAATAGACTTTAGGGTTACTTGAGCTAGTTCTTGTTCCGCAAAGACTTTTTGCTCTAGGAGCTTTTTTTCACTAATTATTTCCGAAAACATCAACAAACCCCCGATGTTTCCCTCTAAATCTTGCCAGGGACGTATTTCCCAACGTAACCAATTCACTGTCCCATCAAGTCCCATGAAACTATCTTCTTCACTTTTTAATATTGCAACTTTTCCTGTCAGACAATCTTGATGGGCTTGTCGCCAATGTTGAGGAATTTCGGGGAAAACTTCGTAGTGACTACGACCAATAATATCCTTTTTTTCTAGCTGATAATCTTCGATCCAGCGATCACTCACTCCTAAATAACGCATCTGACAATCTAACATGGCTATCGCTGCTGGAGCATGACGGACGAATAATTCTAATAACTGCTGATTTTCTCTGAGTTTTGCCTCGCTTGTTTTCCGCTGTTGAATTTCTTGTTTTAAATGTTGAGTCTGTTTATCTAATTCCCCCTTTAAAGTACTGATTACCCGATGAAGTTCGGTAATATCGAAAACTCGCAGCATCTGTTGATAGGTGATAATCCCTTGGAGTTCTCCCGACTCTCCAGAAACTACTAACCTGCGTACCCGCATCTTTTTCATCTGCTGCTGTACCTCAATCAGAGAATCTGTAGGCTTCATACAGATTAGGGGGCTACTCATCACAGTTTGAGCAGTTGTAGTTGCTAAATCCAGTCCTAAAAGTTGAAATTGTAGGATATCTCGTTGTGTAATAATGCCTAGGGGAATGGTTGGTGTTTCGTCCGAACAGGTTGTAGGGTGTTCTTCCCCCAAAGGAGAACTTAGTCCGTCTACAATTACTACACAATCTTGGCGGTTCTCCGCCATCAATTGAGATACATAGAGAACTGACGCACTTGGAGATGCCCTAAGAACTTCAGTGTGCATAGTTTCTTTTACAGAGC
>JASJCP010000201.1 GCA_030065935.1 Xenococcaceae cyanobacterium MO_167.B27 | reverse complement strand
CTCTCTCGCATTACAAAAGATAAAACGGTTCCATATCTCCCAGATTTGATTAGAGCCAGAGCTTCAGCCCCTGCTCCTATTTGATATAATCCTGAGCCTTTCATTTTCGATGGCAACCAGTGGTTATTGAGCAGTTACCATTAACAATATCCCCTGGATTATCCCGAAACCTCAAACCAATAGGAATATCGATAGTTAACAATGGTGGTTGATTAGGATTAGTTGCACTAAACTCAAAACCATTACCAAACACTACACTATCTGCGGTAGTAGCAAAAAATGAACCATTCACATCTAATCTGGCATTTTCTCCAAACAGAATTCCATTGGGATTAATCAAATACAAATTGGCATTGCCTAAAACCCCTAACACCCCTTGAATATCAGAGATATTATTCCCTGTCACTCGACTAAACACATTATCAATGCCATTAGGGTTAGTAAAGTAAGCCTCTCTTCCTGCTCCTACATTAAATTCCTGAAAACTGTGGAACAGATTAGCATCCCGAATCGCACCACCATTGATAGTATCGCGTAAGCCATTCCTGTCAACTACGGAATTTTCCGCCCCTAAGCTAGAGTCGGGAATTATCTGTGCAATGGCACTATTAGGGATTAATACCAAAAATACGAGCCAATAAATATAAGGGGTGTAGAAAGAGCACATTTTCTGGGAGATTTTTTTGCTTAAGTATTTTTAGCACAATTAATATATTTGTCTAACACTATCAAAAACACATCATTCCGAAAGGACTTTGTTAAGAAAAATTACATCCTCATTCTGCTTAATTTTTTCTGGCTCTGATTTTTGCATAGGCTGACCAAAAAAAAAGATATATGGGGTTGAGAGAATTTTTCTCGCTTGTTAATCCATCGGAAGAAGGAGATAAGTACTAATGGCTACCTCTGATTTTGATATCTCAACTATCATCGAACAAACACCATTATTTCCTTTACAATGGCATCTTAAGAATACTGGTCAAACAGGTGGAACACCAGGAGCAGATGCGAATATTTTAGATGCTTGGTCAATTGCGACAGGAGAGGGAGTAGTTATCGGAATTGTTGATTCTAGTATAAATTTTTTTCACCCCGATCTAAATGATAACTATAATTCTGTTCTCAGTTATGGTGGCATCAATGATGGCGAAACACATGGAACTCTAGTTGCTGGTATTGCTGTTGGAGAAGGAGATAATGACATAGGAATAATTGGGGCTGCACCAGATGCTACCTTTGCTAGCCTCTTTCTGGATTTTTCTAGTTACAACCCTTTATCTCATAAAAATCAAGAAATAGATATTTATAATAACAGTTGGGGGCCATTAGATTTTCAAGAACGTATAGATAATCTGAATACCATTGAAAATAGTATTCAAGAAGGTCGTGGGGGATTGGGAAATATCTATGTTTTTGCAGCAGGGAATGGTGGTTTAGAAGATAATGTTAATTACGATTCCCTTGCCAACTCTCGCTACACCATTGCGGTCGGGGCAATCGACCATAACGGAGAACGTTCCGAATATAGCACTCCAGGAGCATCACTTTTGATTTCTGGATATTCTAGCAACGAAAATGTAGGAATTATATCTACAACTAATATCAATGATATTGGGTTTTTTCCTGGGGACTCCATTAATGGTGAGTATGATACTAATTTTGGAGGTACATCTGCTGCTGCACCTTTAGTTTCAGGGGTAATTGCTTTAATGCTAGAAGCAAATCCTAATCTTACTTGGCGTGATGTACAACATATTTTAGTAGAAACAGCGGAACTCAATGATCCTGATGATCCAGATTGGGTCAAAAATGGTGCAGGACACGATATTAATTATAAGTACGGCTTTGGTGGAATTGATGCCACCGCAGCAGTTAATGCAGCAGTTAACTGGGAAACAGTAGTAGAAGAAGTTTCTCTTACCTCTGGATTGATTAATGTTAACTCTATAATTCCTGATGACAATACAGTAGGGATTAGTTCCAGTTTTACTATTGAAGAAGATATTGATCTTGAATGGGTAGAAGTCGTCTTTGATGCCGATCATATTTGGCGGGCAGATTTAGAAATAGTTTTAACTTCCCCTGACGGTACAGAATCAATTTTAGCTGAACAGCGTGATGATGACGACGGAGATGACTATGACAATTGGATTTTTACTTCTGCACGTCATTGGGGTGAGTCTTCTCAAGGGGAATGGATACTAAATATATCAGACGAAAAGAGTTTGATTGAAGGTACTTGGAATTCTTGGCAAATTAATCTATACGGGTCAGATAATCTTCCTACAGTTGATATCATGATTGATGATATTACGGTCTCCGAAGATGCTGAGAATCAAACTATCGACCTGAGTAATGTTTTTAGCGATGCTGATGGGGACGAAATTACCTTAGCCATTCAAAACAACAGCAATTCGGAATTAGTGACAACAACTCTTGATGGAAACGATCTCACCTTAGATTTCCAAAATAATCAATTTGGGACAGCAGATATTACGATTCTTGCTACGGCTAATGGACAATCTGTCCAAGATACTTTTACTCTCACTGTCAATCCTATTGATGATGCACCGATAGTAGCTAACCCCATTGCTGATGTCACTGTAGATGAAGATGCAGACAATCAAACCATTGATCTGAGTAATGTCTTTGAGGATATTGATAGCGAGAATATCCAATTAGAAATTGCCAGTAATAGTAATTCCGAGCTAGTTACCCCATTACTTGACGGCAATGATCTGACTCTTGATTTCCTTGAGAATCAATCTGGTACAGCAGATATTACAATTCGTGCTACTGCTGACGGAAAATCTGTGGAAGATACTTTTACTGTTACTGTCAATCCCACTTTAGAAACCATAGAACTATTCCGTTTTCGTAATACTACTTTCGAGACAGGCACTTATGTTTTTGTGGGTGCAGCAGAAAGAGATGCTATTTTAGACAACCCTGATTTTAATCAAACTTTTGAACTAGAAGGTGATGGTAATCCTGCTTTTGTTGCTAGTACCGAATCAGGAGATGATTTAGAGGGTTTCTATCGTCTTTCAAGTCTCGATAATCCAGGAACTTTTCTGTTTGTTGGACAAGGAGAATATGATGCTATCTTTGCTCAAGACTCAGATCAAAGAGATAGGTGGGAACGACAAGGATTTGATAGTGAAGGTAATGACATTCCTGAATTTTATCTCTATGGCGTTGGTGCTAATGTCGGAACAGCGTTTAATCGTTTCCAAAATCGCGCCAATAATACTTTCTTGTATGCAGGACCACAAGAAACAGAAGCAATTAATAGTAATCCTGATTTTTCAGCAGCTTTCTTTGATCAAGGTGGTGCTTTTGAAGCTTTTTAACTTTTGCACTTACTACAAAAATTCTGACTCTTGTAGTTGCTAACCCCCAGCAATATAACCACAATAGTATTCACTAGTCCGTAACCTTTAATTCGCCCCTCCAAAAAAGCAAGGGAAAATTAGGACTGGCGATCGCCTAAATATAGCGATCGCTCTTCTCAGATAAGAGTCAGGAAAACAGTTAGAAATCAACATCTACAACTTGTGTAACCAATTCTCTATGATTTTAAATTGTCAAAATACTCTGCAATAGCACATTATATTCTATTCTATCTAGGAAACCTATCATTTCTATAGAGTGAAGCGATGGGAGTACGTTAGACAAGAAATAGGTAGCATCAAATGAATACTATTAGTGGTATAGTCGTATCTGGAATAATAGCGATCGCTGAAACTGAAAATATTGAGCTTTTGGATAATTCCTCAACAACCAATCCAGTAGAATATTATCTATCTCAGTTACCAGAGCCTATTCCTCCTAGAACTCCGCAAACTCTACCTAGAAAATTACCAGAAACTCCACCCAATCCCCTCCAGCCGAATCCTAATCAAGCTCCTGAATCTACTCCTTTATCTCCTATTCCTGGGACTATCATTGTTAATAGTTTTGAGTTTTTAGATAATACAGCTTTTACCACCGAAGAACTAATCCAAGCTACTCAAAATCTGTTAGGTAAACCGATTTCTTTTGCCCAGTTGCTTCAGGTAGAAACGATTATTACTAAACTCTACATTGAAGCTGGTTATATTAATTCTGGTGCTTATATTGTATCGGGTCAAAGTTTTGCTTCAGATTCTGCTGTAGTCCAAATTCAAATAGTAGAAGGTGGTTTAGAAACAGTAGAGATTACAGGCACAAGCCAACTAAGACCTAATTATATTCGTGATCGCCTCCCTTCAACCAAAGAAGTTCCTCTCAATCAAAAAAAACTTTTACAAGATTTGCAACTATTACAACTCAATCCTTTAATTGCAAGGATTTCTGCTCAATTGGCTGCTGGCTCTCGTCCTGAAGCAAGTACCTTAGAAATTGACATCACTGAAGCTGATACCTTTAGTGTAGAGGCTTTTTTGGATAATGGTCGTAGTCCCAGTGTCGGCAGTTTTCGTCGTGGAGCTAGAATACAGGAAAATAATTTCCTCGGTTTTGGCGATCGCTTACTTCTGATCTACACTAATACAGATGGTAGCAATGCAGGAGATATTAGTTATAGTTTTCCTCTAAATCGAAAAAATGGTTCGTTAAATTTTGCAGCAGGAATTAATGATACTAAAGTTGTTGAATCTCCTTTTGAGGAGCTTGATATTAAAGGAGATTCTTATTTTTTAGATTTTACTTTACGCCAACCGATTATCTTTAAGCCTACTCAAGAACTGGCTCTTGGCATTACCTTCTCCTATCAAGAGAGTCAAACTGAACTCTTAGGGCAAGATTTTCCTTTTACTCCTAATATAAACACTAGAGGAGAAACAACCATATCTGCGATTCGTTTCTTCCAAGATTTTGTCCAACGTAACCCAACAGATTTATTTGCTTTGCGTTCTCAATTAAGTGTGGGACTAGATATTTTTGATTCTACGGTTGAAGATAATGCTGCTGATTCTCGCTTTATAGCTTGGAGTGGACAGGCTCAGTATGTCAAGCTATTAGCTGCTGATACTGTCTTGATTTTACGTAGCGATCTACAATTTGCTAACGATAGTCTATTAGCTCAAGAAAGATTTAGTCTTGGGGGTTTGAATAGTGTTCGAGGCTATCGTCAGAATTTATTATTAACTGATAATGGTATTTTCGCTTCAGCAGAGGTCAAATTACCTATAGCGCGTTTTGCTAGTAATCAAGCAATATTGCAGTTTATTCCTTTTATCGACTTTGGTACTGTGTGGAATGTTGACTCAGAAACCGATCTAGAACCTGACAGTTTAGTATCTGTCGGACTTGGTTTAGAACTTAATTTTAGTGATGTTTTTGATGCCAGAATAGATTGGGGAATTCCTCTAGTTGATGCAGATTCCGAGCCAGGAACTTTACAAGAAAACGGGGTTTATTTTTCCATTAGAACTCTTGCAAAAATATTTTGTGGTATGATAGGAGGTTATTAAAAATTCCAATTTTTATCTATTAAAATAGTAATAATTAAGGTATTTTTTCTATTAATCATAATTTGGCGACCCGCTACGCGGTTGCCTTCGGCACCGCCAAATTAAATTGACAGCAAAAATTGTTTCAGTGATTAGTTAATTACTGAAATTTATGAAAAAATTTAAGTTTTTAAATCTAATTTATAAGGCTAATTCGTAATTATAAATTCCCGCAATTAAATTACTTCTTAACCCAAATCTTCGATGACGATTTCGATAAGGATAATCAAGGAACGAAAAATTAGGGAGTCTTCATCAAGTTAACTGATGAGTCCCAACATTAAAATAATAGGTTTTAAGACTCCCTAATTTTTTTTACCTTTTTCGATAAGATAATATTTTAAATATTTTCAGCCTACGGTTGACGTGTTCAACAGCAATTCTTAATCGATTTAATTCCTGATTAGATTTTTTCTGTTCTTTGGTTAACTTTTTCTTTTTAGATTTTTTAATTGGTGTTTGACTTAAATTATGAAGCTTGCCAATTCCTTGATATCCTTTGTCTGCTATTACTTTAAGTAATTGATGAAATCTTATGCGACTATTTTTTAGTAATTTAAAATCATGAGTTTTACCTTTGGATTGGGCTAGACATATAATTTGATTGCTTTTTTGTCCAATTACTACTTGGTTTTTTAAAGTATGCTGCTTGTGTTTACCGCTATAAAAACTTTTTTGATGTTTTAATGGTCTTTCAATTGGACTCTCCATCACGAAAGAGAAGAAAAAAAATATGGGGGGTCTTTTAATTTAAGTTATTGAGCAAAATTATTAAGTTATCGGCTACTGAAGACCCCCCATATTTTTCAATTCATTGTGTAACATCTATTAAAATTAACTCTTCATCAAGAGAAGAATCTAATAATTTTTTCTTTCCTGGAAGACTAAAGTTTCTCGATTGAATTAAAATATTTTCAATTTTTTGTACCGTTCGACAAACCGTTGATTCTGAAACTCCCCAATCAAGTCCAATATGATAGTAAGAACGGTATTCTCTCCAATATTCAAGTGCTATTAAAACTTGCTCTTCAATGATTAATTTATAAGGACGACCTGGTTTCTTTTTACCAGCCTCTTTATTTTTAACTAAACGAACCATGATTCGATAAGTTTTGAGACTAATGCCTGTCTTTCGTTTGAATTTTTTAGAAGATAGTTGTCTCGCTTTCCAATATTTCATTCTTAAATTTAGTCGGTTCAACCAAAAAAGTCAAACTTTTTATCATATCATAAAAAACTTTTACAATAGTTCTATTAACTATAAACTTTGAATTTTGCTTCCTCATATAGCTATTTTTTTGAAAATAAGTCATATTGGAGATGGACAAAGAGTTTGTATAGGCAAGGGATTTGCCATGATGGAAGCTACTTTGATCTTAGCCACTATTGTTCAAAAATTTAAGCTCGAACTCTTATCAGAACCCCCTATTGTTCCTTTTCCTTCTATGACACTTAGACCCAAATATGGAATCAAAGTATTAGTTAAAGATAGGTAGAGAAAGACACTGAGTCTGTATTTAGCGATCGCTATTTTTGAGGAAAGCGATCGCTAGATAACTTTTATAACAATTAGCAATTATTATAGGTAAGAGGTAGAGAGCGTGGAGGTGCAAAAGCGGATTCGGTATCCATAGCTCATCCTTTATCCTTTACTCCTCACTCCTTAATTTGACCTACCTATCTGCATGGATGTAGTCGATAAAATAGAATTTAGGCTGTAACCAAAATCTAAGCCAAGCAGCAGCCCCTAAACCTAAAAGTGCCAAAATTATTAACGGTAAACCTAATTTTAGTCGCAATGGATCTGGCATCAAAGCTACTCCTGAAACAGCCAGAATAAAATAAGTTAAAAGTATTACCTGTAAACGCTGTCCATTTTTTAAGGCAGTTCGACAGCTACTACAATGCTGAGTATGTTGGTGATAGCGATCCAGTATAATTTTGCGATCGCCATTTAGCTGAGTTTTTTGAGGGTTAAGTCCGACTTCTTGCCAGGGTAGTTGTCCACCACAATATTTGTCAAACCATTGCCGAAATTCAATCACTAAGCGATCAGCACTAGTGGGTAATTTATAAGCAGTTTTCCAGCTTTCTGTTTCTTGTCGCTGTTGCAAAAAATATTCTTGCTGATGCAGAAGAATCATATCACCATCGAGGACTAGATTACGGTTTTGAATATGATCCCACCAGCGAGGTATGAGTGAGTTAAGGGTTTGGGCGAAATTGCGGGAAAACTGAGCTACGATTCTTGATTTACCTGGTGCAATTGGAATGCAATAGGTAATAAGTCCAACTTGTTTTTCCTTACCAAAAGCGAGGGCGTATTCTAAACGGCAAGGAGGTTCAAAAGTGATGGTAGTTTTAAAACCTATGTTAGTGCTAGCTTCAATTAAATCAACTGTTGACTTAGAAATTTCTATGAAGATGGGTTTGGCTTTTTTGCGATCACCTTGTATCCCATGATGAGCAAAGGGAACATGACTAGGATCGGCAACATTTTCGATCAAAGTTTGCCAGTCATACTCTAAATCTCGCACTATCGAAGACCAAACAAAGCCTTGACTAGCATCTATTTGTGGTGACAAGGGTAATGGTGTTTTATCAGCTTGTTCCACTGATTGGGAATCTGCCCAAAACCATAGTAAATCATTTTCTTGACGGCAAGGGAAGGCTACTGCACACAAATTAGATTTATTTTTGCTGATAAGATCGGGAGATTCCGCTTGAGGAATACGGGTACAAACTCCTTGATCGTCAAATTGCCAACCGTGATAGCTGCACATCAGATTACCTGTATCTTCATCTATTCTTCCTTCACTCAAAGGCGCGAGACGATGGGGACATTGGTCTAGAAATACCCGAAATGTCTCAGAAGATGGAGGTTTCCAAATAACTAGAGGAAGTCCTAGTATAGTTACAGGAGTTGGTCTTTGCGGATCGAGGTCTTCAATAGGGGAAAGAGGATACCACTGCTGGAAAAAATTGAATTGAGACTGCATTATACTTCTGGCTCACATTGAATGAACTACCCGCGTTCTTATCGCGAGTTTCCGCCTTCATCGACCGATGCCTCTAACAAGCTTGCTTGTTAGAGGTCTTACTTAGCCTTCTCAGTAGCATTAGCTATCTTATCTACTCCCGTGAGTAGCGACGGCAAGAACGCCAGCACCGTGCGCTCATAATTGTTTTGTTTTTCTCACTCTTGCACATAGTCTTTAGGACTAGCGGTGCTTATCGAGGCTATCAGTATTTCCGAAAAAGCTAGACTGACAGGCTACTCAGACATTTGGCAATAACGGATAGTTCGGGAGCAGCACCTACATCTAATCATCTCCGCTTATAGCCACCATACAACAATCAAACCTCTTTTTATATAAAGATTTGATGTCTAAATTGTTAAGCTATTGCGATCGCCAGTTAAATTTTATGCTTGATTAAGTCTTGTGGTGTAATAACTCCTTTCTCTGTAATAATGCCTGTGATTAACTTAGCAGGAGTAACATCAAAAGCAGGGTTATAAAATTCTGTTCCTTTAGGGCAAATTTCAGTACTACCAATTTGATAAATTTCTGATGGGGGACGCTCTTCAATAGGTATTTGTCTGCCATCGACTAACTTAAAATCAATGGTAGAAAAAGGTGCAGCAATATAAAAAGGAACATTGTGAGCTTGAGCTACTATAGCTAGGGAGTAAGTCCCAATTTTATTCGCCGTATCTCCATTCCCAGCAATACGATCTGCTCCTACTATGACTAAATCGATCATATTCTGTTGCATACAATGAGCAGACATACTGTCGGTGATGAGAGTAACTGGTATTCCTTCTTGAATGCACTCCCAAACCGTTAATTTTGCCCCTTGTAAGCGAGGACGGGTTTCATCTGCATAGACTCTTTGTAATCTCTTTTCTCGCCATGCAGAGCGAATTACTCCTAATGCTGTACCATAACCAGCCGTAGCTAAAGAGCCAGTATTGCAGTGAGTTAGGATAGTAACTTTTTCTGGGGTAGTAGGTAATATCGATAAACCATTATCACCGATCGCCTGACAGGTTTGTAAATCTTCTTGCTGAATAGTTTGGGCAGTTTCTAACAGAATATCTTTGACTTCTTCTATACTTCCAACAGACTCATAAGCCGTTTTTAACATACGAGATATCGCCCAAAACAGATTTACGGCGGTAGGGCGAGTTTGACGTAATACCTGAGCTATAGTCTCTAATTCTTGCAGAAAATAATTGCGATCGCTTGTTCTAATTTCTCTTGCACCCAGATACATTCCATAAGCTGCTGCGACTCCGATAGCTGGCGCACCCCTAACAATCATAGTTTTAATTGCCTGTGCCATATCTTCATAGCGAGCAATTTCCACTACATTATATTCTTGAGGTAAACGGGTTTGATCGATTAAGATAACACAGTCTTTAGATTCGTTCCAAATTACTGGATAAATATGATTAGAAGAATTGTCCATATTAGCTCTTGTAAATAATTCTGATAAATCTTAGTATCCGCCCAGGTTTCCTTGCGCCCTTACAAAAATAGCTAATTAGTAATAAGTAATTACTAATTACGCCCTCCCCATTCCCTCTTCCCTCTTCCCTCTTCCCTCTTCCCTCTTCCCTCTTGACTAACTTTCATGATGAAAGATAAAGGATAAAGGATGAAGGATGAAGGATAAAGACCTATTACTTATTACCTTTTACCTATTACTTATTACCTTTTACCTGACTCCTGACTCCTGACTCCTTATCCCTCATTCCTTATCCCTGATTCCTCACTCCTCACTCCTCATTCCTCAACAATTAGCCTTTACCAATAGTTTTCTGAAAAGCTGGTCTTTGGGTGATACGTTTGATGTAGTCCAGAATTACAGGGTAAGGACTTAAATCGATAGGAAGCATCATGGGAACATAAGCCAGAATTGAACCTACTGCAACATCAACCACTGTAAATTCTTCTCCTAAGATGTAGGGAGTCTGATTCAAGATTCCTTCTAAAGCAGTCAATAATTTCGGTGCTTCTTTCTCGCGACTAGCTTCGACAAATAAGCCTGTTGCTAGAGTGGAGTTGGCAAATAAAACCCATTGTGACCAAATACTTCTTTCTTCTAGAGAATTGGGCAATTTATCATGTTTTTCTGCTATATAAAGTAATATTGCTCCTGATTCCCATAGTTTAAAGTTACCGTCTTCAATAGCAGGAACTTTTCCTATAGGATTGATTGCTAGATATTCTGGCTGTTGATGTTCCCCTGTTGCCATATCCAACAAGACAAACTCGTAGGGAATCGACAATTCTTCTAAATACCACTGAACAATTGAAGCTCTACTTCTCTGACCGCCGTATAGTTTTAACATTTTTTATCTCAAAAACCTCTTATAAAAGAGCTTATAACAAATTTTGGGTAATTAGATTAGCTAGATAGTAAATTACGGGAGAAATTGCGATCGCCGGAAGCAGGGAAGCAACTCTTACTTTGACAATTTCTAAGAGGTTTAACCCAATGGCAATAATGGTAATACCACCCACACCAGTAGCTAGTAAAATATGAGGGTCGGTAGTAGGTTCGGGAACTAAATCAGCCATCACACCAGCAGCTAAAGATAATCCTCCTTGATAAAACAATAGAGCTAAGATGGAAAACCCTACACCAATACCATAGATATTGGCTAAAGCAATAGAAACAATGCCGTCCATAGTAGCTTTGAGCAACAGTAAGGTATTGTCTCCTGTTAAGCCATTGTTAAGAGAGCCAAGCAAAGTCATTGGTCCTACACAAAACAATAGACTACTAGCTACAAAGCCTTCGGTAAATGCTCCTCTACCACGAAATTTTTGCTTTAACCAATTGCCAATACCAGTTAATTTTTCTTCTATTTGCCACCATTCTCCCAAAATCCCCCCAATAACTATTGCTAAGAGTCCTAATATTGCTCCGTCTATTCCTCCTGTCTCTACTTTTGCCATAGTATTTGTCATACTCAAGCCGATCCAGATAGTAATTAACCCAATTCCCTGAGTAATAATAAGTTGCATTTTTTGAGTCAGGCGATTTTTTAGGGTTAAGCCTAATGTTGTCCCGATAGCAACTGTCAAGATATTAATCCAAGTACCACTAGTTTTTAGCCAAAAATCCAAGTCTTTTTTCCTAATTAATTTTGCTCTAATTCACTGATTTGCGTGTGATCTATATTCCCACCACTGATAATGATTCCTACTCTTTTTCCTGATGTAGAAACAATACCTTCTATTGACATACTCCCGTCGCGGGACGCGAGGGATTCTAATATCATCAAGAATTGCTTTTGTTAACCAAAAGTCTTACACTCTCTCCTTTATAAGTTGATGCCCCAACTCTCAAAATATTTTGGGCTGCGTTCTTATCTCTGTCGTGAACTGTCTTACATCTAAGACAACACCATTCCCTGACCGTCAATGGTAAGCTATCTACTTTATTTAAACAGATGCTACAGGTCTTAGAACTAGGGTAAAATCTATCAATTTTGCCGACAAATTTACCTAATTTATTCGCAAGATATTCTAACTTCTTAAGAAACTCAGAATGTGACAAATCAGAAATTTTGCGACCCCATAGCTTAACCATGCCTTTTAAAGATAAGTCTTCAAAATATAGATTGTCGTATTCTTTTAACAAGTCTCTTGCTAATTTCCATTGATAATCTTCTCTGAGGTTCTTAATCTTTTTGGCACGTCTAATTAAGTTATTTTTAGCTTTTTTTCTGTTGTTATACCCTTTCTTTTTACTTGAAAGTAATTTAGATAACTTTTGAATTTTATCTAAATATTGTTTAAAGAATTCAGGAGATTTATATTTATTTCCATCTGAAGTAATCAAGTAATCCTTTAATCCGAAGTCTATTCCTACGCTGTTACCCGATAGTGGATAGACTTGTTCATCAACAAAATCTGTCACCACAAAGATGTAGATATCCCCTAAGCCATCTCTTTTTATGGTGATGGTTTTGACTTTACCCAATATTTCTCTAGACTTTGAATATTTATAAATCTTTTTACCGATTTTTAATTTATTTCCTCCTAGAAATTTATATCCAGCTTGTTTGAGAGTGAAAGACTTATATTTTATGTAAGACTTAAATCTTGGAGTTCCTATCTTTTTCGTCTTACAGTATTTAAAGAACTGTTGATAAGAACGATCGATTCTTTCAATAACATCTTGTGTCGCTTGACTACCAAGTAAAGACCAATAGCT
>JASJCP010000200.1 GCA_030065935.1 Xenococcaceae cyanobacterium MO_167.B27 | reverse complement strand
TAAACAAGTTCATTGTAAAGATGGTTATGTTTATGGTTTTTAATCTTCACGGCGGTTAAAACCGCTCGTGTCGTAGTTCCTCGGCTACTTAAAAGATAGCGGTTTCCCTACTCCCGTATTTTTATCATGAATAAAATTAATTTTTCTGACACCAATAAAATCAGTCAACTATTTCAGCAAGCAGTAGATAAAGCGATAGAAAACCATCGCCAAAAAGGTGAATCTATTGCTATTAGTGATGAACAAAGAAAAGTTAAAATCATTCCTGCAAATGAAATTCCTCAAGCACAGTCCTCTAACTTATCAGGACACAATTAAGTGATCAAGCAAAATGTTCTGTATTCGCTCCCCTAATACCCTCCTATTTTGAACCTCCCGCCGTCTATACGGGGGATTCCCTTTTAGACTCTTAGCTAGGCTATTGCCCCCGCCAGAACGCCATCACAGGGCTGTTTCTTGAACGAACAGCGAGTGGGGGAAACCCCCAAGACCGCGCTCGTCCGCTTAACCACGGGCGCACCGACCGCAGTAAGACCCCTATTACGTACAACCTCCGCAGCAGCTACATCTCTATCTTGCTCGTATCCGCACTCAGGACAAAAATGTATTCTTACCATTAGTTCTTTTTTCCCAGTATGAGTACCACAATTAGGGCAGATTTGAGACGTGAAATCTTTATTTACTTTGGCAAAGAAGGTATCGGTCTTGAAGCACACATACTCTAATATCTCAAAGAATTGACCTAGTCCCATATCCAGGGATTGTTTGCAGAACATACCTTTACTCCAAGAAACAAAGTTAATGTCTTCTACAAATATCATTCCTACTCCATTACATAATTGATGAGCTTTTTTGAAATGATAGTCCTTTCTTCTATTAGCTACTGCTTCATGTAATAGGGCTATTTTTTTCTGTAGTTTGTTCCATTTTTCTGAACCAATACGTTTCTTTTTCAGCTTTCTTTGTAGTAATTTAATCTTACGCAGTGCTTTATCTAAGAACCTTGGTCGAGCGATTACATTTCCATCAGAAGTAGATAGCATACTTGAAATACCGACATCAATTCCCACTGCATGACCGTGAGGAATAGGTGAAGGTATATCAACATCTAGTTCAATCATTAGATTAGCGTAGTAACCAGATGCTTTCTTAATGATTTGAACTTGTTTAATTTTAAAACCTGACCGAATATCTCTGGATTTTCTCAACTTAACGTTTTTAAGTAAAGGCATCTTAAGATGATTACCATTAATCTCAAACTTGTTACTCAGAAGATTAAAAGATTTCATGTTCTTTTTGTAACGTGGGAATCCCATACCTTTACGAGCCATATCATTGAACGCTCTATCCAACTTTCTTAATGTTTGTTGCATGGCTTGAGCGTTACCAGATTTCAAGTAAGGGTTAGTTTTCTTAGCTTGAGTTAATTCCGCAGATTGAGCATGGTAATTAGGATATTCAAATGGTTGGACAACATATTCAGAGATTAGAGAACACTTATTAATATCACACTTACGACTGTTATACCAAAGTTTTCTTTGATATAGAGCATGATTCCACACAGACTTACAAACAGCAAGATTATGGTCAATTATTTCTATCTGCTTCTTGTTAGGTTGTAGTTTGTATGTGTAAGTGCGATTAAGCATTACGACTAGAGATGCTTATGTTGTTATTTCTCTTTATACCACATATTTACAAGAAGCTGACGTTAATTGTAAAATCCGCTTACATCCCTCAGTTTACTGAGGGTCTTACGCTCCAAAGATAAAATTTTTCTAGGAATGAAACATTCTTACGACCCAGCGTCGAAATAACTCAACGATGATGCGATAATTCCTGGATTTTTCTTCAATCACATCATGACGTTCTAAAGTTGCAATTGCTGCTTTAATGGTTTCTGAATCTAAACCAGTTGCAGAAGCGAGGTTTTCTAAGATCAATCCTTGAGGATGAGGTGCTAAAGCTTTAATGATTTCTTGTTGTCCTATTGCACCTTGGGCTGCTTGTCCCCAAACTCCTTCAAAATAGTAGCGTCCTTGTTGAAAGAATTTTTGATTGATTACTGCTTTGATATCTTCTACTGTAAAGGTGTTAGTGTGGGGAATGTTTTGTTCAAATACTTGGTCATTGTAGTTGCGGACAAGAAGAAATCCGATTAACTGTACTAAATAAGGTTGTCCTGAAGTGAGAGAATAGATTAAGTCTAGTGCTTCTCCTGTGTAGTCGAGGAGGAATTCGTTATTTTCTGGGTTTTGATTGTCTCTAGCATCTCTTAGAAAGGTATTTTGATCCTCTCTAGCCTCCCTTGATAAAGTATTTTGATCCCCCCTAACCCCCCTTGATAAGGGGGGAATGTTAGAGATGGGGTTGGCGAGAATTGTTTGAGTTGCACCTTGACTTAGGAAACTTACATGGATAGGAATGACACTAGCAAAGAAGGGTTGAAAATAATCTGCTGTCATTTCTTCTAGGGTGTGTAACCCTGCAAAAGCAAAAGCAATTTTTTCGGGATTCATTTGCACTAAACCCCTTAGAAAACCCATGAAAGAAGGCTCGATTTGTCCTTGTTGGATTAATTCTTCGATAGTTTCAAATTCATCGAGGGCAATAATCAAACCCCGAGTCGCAATAACTTGTTTCAGGTAACGTTCAAAAGTGCGTTGGGGAAGCTTGAGAAAGGTATCATCATCGGGAGGGGAGATATTGAAATTATCAGCAATTTCATCACTAATTGCCATCAACACTTCTGCTACACCTTGAGAAACTGCACCCAAACGCTGCAAATTAACATAGATAACTTTGACTTCTGCACCAGTGCAATTAGCAATATTCTTCAGGATAGAAGTTTTACCCATGCGCCGATGTCCATACAAGACAACGGATTGCAATTGATTGCCAGTAATCCATAATTCTTCTAGTTTACGTAGGATATCTTCTCTACCTACAAATAAACTTCCTGTGACAGGGTTGCCAATCACATAAGGATTCCGTACTGGTTGAGTAATAGTAACGTTACCAATATCTTTACCAATTCTCTCTAAGGATTGTTTCCAAGTGTCGGCAATATCAATAATTAATTCTCTTTCTGCTTCAGGAATATTATCTTTGTTATCAATTACTTCTGTTAGCTCCCCAATAGCACGACCATAAGCAAAAGACTTGGTATTGCGAGAAGCACTGTGTTGAATTAGTTTAATATCTTCTACTACTCGCTTCAAGCTATTCATAGCTTTCCAAGTGGTAGGGCGTAATAAGTTTTCGGTTGGGAAACTGGGAATTTCTAAACTGGCAATATCATTTACTTTCTGTACTTGTTGGAACTTTGCTAGAGTTTGAGCAACAATAAATATTTCTTCACCGTAAAGCAAATCGCGAACTATAGCAAAAGCTTCAGTTGCTTTATCTGGTTTTTTTTTGTGGAGATACCAAAAACCGTTTGTAGTAGCAAAACTGGGAATTCTGGAATTAAATTTTACTAAAGAACGAATTAAATTCCAGTTATTAGTGCCTTCAACTAATTGATTCACACGATAAATAACTTGTTCATCAGGAAATGTGATTAAAATTCGTCTTATGGGTGGCACAACATGACTTGATTGGAAAGTATATTCAAGAATTTGATTAGTATTGTGAATTCCGTTTTCCCAATCTTGTTGTAACCATTTTTGTAATTGAGAAATTAAACGAATATTAGGTAGTAATGTTACATGAGAGAATCTCCAAGCAATATTTTGGGATTTAGTTGGATTAGAAATTAGGCTAATGAGCCAATTTACTGGATTCCAAGATACCACGCCATATGCCACGCCATATGACAAACTCAATAACATCTTATTGGTTAATCCTCGGACAATAAATTTTGTTATGCCTAATGCCACGCCTAATGCCACGCCTAATGCCACGCCTAATGCCACGCCTAATGCCACGCCTAATGCCACGCCAAATGTCACGCCTAATGCCACGCCTAATGCCACGCCTAATGCCACGCCTAATGCCACGCCTAATGCCACGCCTAATGCTAAAGTTCCCGTTATTCCTAATCCTATATTCCAAATTGAATTTAAAAGTAAACCAAAGGTAAAACTTCCAATAAACACAAAAAGTGGAAAATCAGGATCAATGTCAAAAAAAATAGACAAGCTGGAGAATATCCAAGCACAAATAACTATAATTATTAACTCTTGTATTAAGAGGTTTCTGCGATTAGGATTTTGAAATCTTAGCTTCCATCTTTTAGGAATATTCATTAAAGTTAGTGGTATATCTCCCCCTGCCCAATTTTTGAGATACCAAGTGAATGCTTGAGGAAAAAAAATACTCCAATACAGCAACCGCAAATAATCTAAAGGATTCCATAAAGATAGAGGGCGTTTCAGCTTTGGTGCTAAATCTAATTTCGGTACAGAATTATCTTTACTCATGGCATTTTTGGCGATAAAGCTGATGGCAAGATTGCATAACTTGTAGAGGATAACCTTTCGTGTTACTAATAATTTGACTAATTTCTAATTCTGTAAAACTAATACTTTGTAAGGTGGGCAAAATTTAGTTTTCATGTACACTTTAGTTGAGTTTAAAGTGAAGTTTGCCCATCCTACTTGTAATTATTTACCCCACTGTAAAGTAAGTTTGAGATTAGCTTTACCAGAACCCTCTACAATTAGAGTAGTCAATTTACCTGATTTTACTGTAATATCAAAGCCAATTTCTACAGTTGCTTTATCAGGTTTAACTTTATTAATGCTAGTTGCGATTGCAACTGTAACAGCTTCAATAGTATCAGTTACTTGTTGAAAAGATAAAGTAGATACGTCTTGTTCCCCTCCCAAGTCTTTAGCTTCCACCATGACAGTTATGTCATCACTAACTTTAACGGGAATGATGCGAGTGCGAGATTCCATCTCTATACCTCCAGGGGACTCCCTGCTAAACCCTGATAAGGGTTAGCGGGTTCCGAATGGAGGTCAACAAATAATTTGAGCGTAGCGAATTCCTCATTTTTTAAAAGCATAATTGTATCCGTCATTTTGATGAATATGAGTTAAATATTTGGGATGGACATCAAACTTGGATAATGGTAATTGAAGAACAAAACTAGGACGAAATCGAATAGCAATTCTTCCCGTGTATTCTCCTGCAAATTTTCCTTTTGGAATAGAAGCTTTAACCAAGTCTCCTGTTTGAAATCCTCGGAAAAAATTAGCCTTTAGAGCATGACTTTTAGGAAATCCAAACTTATCGGGACGACATCTTTGTCTTGTTCCGTGTCCTGTAGCTTTAATCAGCAAAGGTTGATTAGTTTTAAATACTAAATTTAATGGTACTTGACCTACACAACTAGCATCTTGCCAATGGGTTTTAGGTACTTTTAATCGTTTTCGATTAAATTTAGTTAGCCCTCCACTTCCAGTTGTTACTGATAATCCTAATTCTTTAATAGAATTATACAGTTTCCATCGGGTAGAGTTAACTACAGCAGCATCACCCCCCTTAATCCCCCCTATCAGGGGGGAAACATATCGTTCCCTCCCCTGTAGGGGAGGGCTAGGGAGGGGTGGAGTTTTAGCCTGTAAATAAATGCGATTAACTAAGTCTGGGCTATCTTCAAGAAAGTTCTTAATATCTTGATTCCCTTTGGCTTGATTGCAATCATGGCAAGCTAAAGTTAGGTTAGAGACTCGGTCGCTTCCCCCTTTAGAACGAGCTTGAATATGATCGACCTCAAAAGGTTTATTTGTTGCTCCACAATATTGGCAAGTCCGATTAAATTTAGCTAATAAATATTCTCTGACTTCCCACCCATAAAGAGTTCCGTGTTGATATTCAACTCCACTGATTTCAGGTTTATCTTGCTTTTGTAGGTCAAATTTAACTAATTCAACAGCAATAGAATTGATCGGAGCATACCTAATTAATCTTTTGACCCAAGTTAAGGTACTATCAACCCGATGCTGTAAGCTTGGTGGTAGCCAACCTAATGGGCGTTTTCTGTTAAGAAATCTGGGTTGACGGTAACGGTTTTTTCTCCCCCTTCTTCCTCTTCTTAATTGTCGTCTTGAGGTCAAATCATTTTTGATTTGTTGTCCCCTATGTTGTAGTTCTGATACCCAAATTACCTGATTGTCTTGAAGTAAAGCAATGCCTGTTGTTTTACTTCCTGGATCAAGTTTAAGAGCAATATTTTTAGAGGTTTGCAGCACCTCCTTTTTGAGAATAATGGTAAAAGGGTAGCGTCTGAATACAGCAGCTTCTCCTTGTTTTAATAACAACCTTGCTTGTCCTGGGTGAATAGGATTTAAAGGTTGCTTAGTTACATCTAGAAGAAATACAAAATTGGACATTTTTAATCTCCCTAATGGGGTAATGTTTGCCTCGTTCAGTTATCTAATCTTGTTATGCCTAACTCACTTCCTTAACCCCTTAAAGATGTTTAAAATTAGACGACAGTTGCTCTAAGCTGGCACGCACCTAGAGGTGTCATGAACTAGATAACGGCTACCAGAATTTATGGTGAACTGGTCACGTCGTGGACTTTTTTTCAAGCCCCCGTTAAAACGCTCCGCGTTTTAACGGCGGGTTCGTGACATTTAATTGAAGAAAATAGCAAAATTTAGATCATTCTACTAGTAAAATTATTTCGCGGAAAAACCTAGCTAACAGTCTGTAACACTCACGTTGCTCCAAGTTGCAAGAATCTTGTATGGCGATCGCAATTTGAGTTTAGGCGATCGCTATGCTAAAATAGTACAATTAATTAATGGTGCCAAAAAGATTAGGGAAGCTAGAAGCTCACGATAAGAACGCGGGTAGTTCACGAATCAAAGAAATCGTTTGAGCGATAAAAATGGAATCTGCCTACACCCAAATATAAACCATTAGCTTGTTCTCCAGCAGGAAAAGCAGTGACCCCAAAAAGATAAATCCCATCATGGAAAGGATTTCTCCTAGGCTTTATTCCCACAGTAAAAGTTGTACCAGGGGGAATAGGAGACTCAAAAACAATTTTAATTTCTTGATTGGTTTCATCTTGAGTAGCACTGGCGATATTTAAACTTTCTTGTTTCTTACGATGAGTCCCTATATAAGCTACTGTTTTATCTAGCCTGAATTCAATTTCTTGCGCTCCTCGACGCTGACTAATTAATATCTGTTGTAGTGGTTCTCCTGCATCTGGTGGTAATTCTACATCAAAATAGTAAGTAGCACCTCTTGCCCTAGCCTCACTGAAAGTTGTATGAGCATCTATTAAACGAGGAGACTTATTAAAAGATACTTTACCACTGGGGGCAGTAACCGCATTGGCTGAAACTACAATAATTTGATTCCCACTAATACTAAGACCGCATCCCCATAAAATAGCGAGTCCCAAAGTACCCAATTTAACTATTTTTTTGTTCATGGTCTATATAATTTAAATTTCTCTAGAGCCTAATTGCCTATAATTTTAAATAATGAATTTTGTTAGGGAACCGCTATATACTGTGAAAATCATAAAATTTATTATTGGATTTGTGTTGGGAATTACTATCTTGCTTTTCCCACTGAGTCAGTTTCAAACATCACCCGTTGAACCTTTAAAAGATTTAGCAGTACAACTGGAAGGAAGGAAAAAACCGTTAGATACGGTAGCCAGGGAAACTGTAGCGCAAATTCACGGCAGAACTAGTTATCAGACTTCTGAGGGCGTAAAACTCGATTATCTCGATACTTACCTTTCTTTATGGTTTAATAACCGCAATTGGAACGAAGAACCATTCATTCTATTCAGTTACCGTCCTCTTAAAGAGCAACTAGGACTAGAACCCGACCTTAAATATTTTAGCTTTTCTGAGTTAATGCGATCGCGTCTTAGAGACTTTCTGATAGCTACTAAAAAGAAACAAGTTGCGGGTATTGACCTCAACCGCGATGAACGAGAAGCTTTAACCATTGAAACTAGACTGGCTTTAATGGTAGAAACAGTAGGAAACGAGAGCATTCCTTTAGTACCCCATCCCACAGATCTAAAAGGTAGTTGGGTAGGTATCGCTGAAGCAGAACAATATTATAGTGCTGAGTCTGTAGAATCTCTCAAAGTAGATTACGATAACCTAAAACAAACTTATCGCAACTATCCCCAAGATGAAGCCAGTTTAGGCAATATTGCTAATCAACTGCACAATAAATTAGCTTCTCTGAGTCCTAATATCTATCCCGATACTGATACTCTAGCAAGAGAAGTAAGATTTTATGGCTTACATCCCTTTGCTAAAGCTTGGATAATCTACGCCTTGGGTTTTGTAGTGATGCTACTGGTCTTACTATTTAACTCCTTTGACTTTTATTGGGGTGCAGTAGGATTATTTAGCACTGGCTTACTGATTCATGGTTATGGCTTCCTCGAAAGAATGCAAATTGCAGGAAGACCCCCTGTAACCAATATGTATGAGTCTGTAATCTGGGTAAGTTTCGGAATTACCGCGATCGCGTTACTATTTGAAGGTATCTATCGTGCAAAATATTACCTATTAGCAGCAGCACCCTTATCAATAGTTTGTTTGATACTAGCAGATAGTCTTCCTGCGATACTCGACCCCACCATTAAACCCCTTGTCCCCGTACTCAGAGACAACTTTTGGTTAAGTATTCACGTTCCTACCATCACCCTAAGCTATGCTAGTTTTGCCCTAGCACTAGGTTTAGGTCATATTATCCTCGGACACTATCTATTTGCACCTCAATCTAAAGCTAGAATTCGCAGTCTCTCCCAATGGAATTATGGAGTATTGCAAGTGGGAGTGTTATTACTCACCACAGGAATTATCCTCGGTGGAATTTGGGCGCACTATGCTTGGGGGCGTTTCTGGGGATGGGATACCAAAGAAACTTGGGCATTAATTGCCTTAATGTGTTACGTTGTACCTCTCCACGGGCGTTTAGTAGGTTGGTTAGCTGACTTTGGAATGGCTGTTACCAGCGTAGTTTCTTTCAATGCTGTATTAATGGCTTGGTACGGAGTTAACTTTGTTCTCGGTACTGGTTTACACAGTTACGGCTTTGGTACAGGAGATTCTGTGTTTGCTGTTGCTGGTTTTGTTGCTTTAGATTTACTCTTTGTCACAATTACCGCAGCTAAATATAAAGGTTGGTTTAAATCTTCCCCACAAGAAGAGTTAACTGTATTAGATAATAGCCAAGAGGTAACAGGAAACACAGAACAAGAAACAGTAATCACTAACCTATAGTTCGGTTGCTATAACTCAAAAACCGCCTGGAAATTAATTTCCAGGCTCATAGAAAAAGTCTTCTAAAGAAGACTAAATTCTTACGGTGCGTGAAAGGTTTTACTAATCAACTTCTGATGATAACCATTTGTTTGTTGAATAATCCACCGTAAAATCAATTTTAGGACTGGAAAAAATCCAAGTTTTTGGGATTGAAAACCTTATTCTTAGTTGGTTTGAACCGACTTTATATATCAAAACTGGAAATTTATTTCCTGATTGACTGCGTTTTAAATGCAGTGATTCTTGTGGTTGCTCAGGGTAGGGGCTGGGATACAATAGGCGGATAGTTACTAAAAACATAGTCAAATATCACATTGACTCTTATTTAGCTGCACCAGGTGTTACCCTGATAGGACGAACTACAACGCCCTCTATCCCTTGACTAAAAGCTGTTGGGATTACTTTTCTCATGATGTTGTAACTGCCGTTAACATCAGCATTGATTCTAACTATCGAGCCTTTAATTTTATACATTCCTCTGGTTTCTCGATAGCCACTAAACTTAACTTTATTAGCACCATGATCACCATAAGTAGGAATATAGTCTAGAGATAAAAAACTAGCTTTTGATGTATAACTCTCTTCAGTAGTAATCACTTTTATTCCTTTCATGAATCCTTTGTAAATTAGCATTTCTACAAAGTGAGCATGGGGAATAGAAACAAAAGATTGATTGTTCTGTTTGCCATTATTAACTTCCTGTTTCCAGAAGGTATTTTGCCCAATAATTAACTTACCAATCCCGCGAGAATCTAGATAGTCAATTATCCATCTAGAGCAGAGATGTAGATAGGTATTTACTCGATTATTTCGCTTGGCTGTAAGTTTTTGAATCCGATGAGATGTTTGTTTTAGACCTCGTAACTGTGACTGAAGGAAAGCTTTAGTTTTGTTATAGAACTGATTTAAACTTTTGAGCGGTCGTCCGTTAACCAGAATAGGTACAAAGCCTTTTTGGTTTGATGTTAACGTCGCTAAATTGTCCACACCAATATCTATCGCTGCAATAGCGTCAGGGTTTGTTACTGAGGAGTTTTCAGCTTGTTCGTAAACTACTTCAATCACATATTGTCCTACTTTGGGGATAATCCTAGCTTGAGCTATGTTTTTGGCTTTGGTAGGAACAGTAATATCTGTGCCAGATAATTTAACGATTCCCTTTTTCAAGCCTGGTTGGCTAATGGCTTGGATTGTGTAAATAAGTAAGTTACGCCCTTTAGTTTTGTGTTTATATTTGGGTAATTTGGGTCTCCCAGTAAATTTGTCTGGATTTTTTTGATAAGCTTTACTTGCAGTCATAAAAGACTTCCAGTTTTTATCCAAAACCTTCAGTACTTGTTGACTTACCTTTCTCGGTAGAGCTTGATAGTCTGGCTTGTCTTTTACCAAATGATAAACCTGATTAAACTCCAGATAAACTTGCTCAAAGATGAAGGATTGACGAACTAAATAATTGGCATAGTTGTAAAGATTTTTAGACAGAAAACACAAGTTGTCGCTCTGTTTCCAGAACGGACTATTTTCTTTAACTATATGTCTTTCAACTAGCCTCATTTTTGCTCTTTAATTGACAAAGCGTATTATCTCATATAATGAGATTTAGTCATTGAGATATTTGACAATATTTAACCATATTGGACTAGATTGTCCTTGAATGTTTATGATACCTATTACCTATTACCTGTCCCCCATAACCTATTATCCTTGATCAATATGGATCGTCGTACATTTTTAACTTGGGTAGGAGTAGGAACTTTAGCTAGTTCTCTTCCTGCTGTTATTGTGGCTTGTAGCACTCAAGAATCTGAACCTCAAACCTCCACACCATCACCAGAAAATGAGTTTGTCGAAGTCGGGAATGTAGAAGAATTAGACATTAGAGGTTTTATCCTCAATAAAGATGCTGCTGCTCAACCAGTCTTAGTATTTCGCAACCCTAACACTAGCGAACTAATTGCAGTCACTTCCAGATGTACCCATCAAGGATGTGATGTAGATTTAGATACAGAAGCTCAGTTATTAGTTTGTCCCTGTCACGGTTCTAAGTTTACTTTTGATGGAAGTGTTTTTAGTAAACCAGCTACTAAACCTTTGGCTAGTTATGAAGTAAAACAACAAGGGAATTCTATTGTAGTTAAAGTAATACCAATTTCCTAAAGTCCAGCTACAGATAACGCAGAAAGAATAAAATCATATCCTGTAATAGAAGCGATATCTTCTTGACTAAAGTTGGCTAAAATATTGGCTAGGTTTTTTCGGAGAAAATCCAAAGAGTCAAATACTTTATTTTTTAAGAATTTTTTTACTTCTTTCCAAAATCTTTCAATGGGATTAACTTCTGGACAATAAGGAGGTTGAAATAGTAAAATTATATTATCAGGAATAGATAAATCTAAACCTAGATGCGCTCGCCCATTATCTAATTGAATAATATGAATTTCGTCAGGATAAACTTGGGAAAATAACTCCAAAAATTTCTCGAAACAAGCAGTATCTAAATGACTAAATTCATAGAAAAAAGACGGGAAGGGGGGATTGTAAGTTATGGTTGAGATGAGAGAGGTTATCTATTGGGATATTCCCCCCTTTCCCGCTCCTGTTTTGGGTTCGACTAAGCCATAAAGCCATAAATATTTAAATAACCATTGATATAAACCAATTGGCTTAACTCCACAAGCAGTAATAACTTTACAGAAGGAGATAAAAAAACAAGGGGGGTTTAAAGCCCGTTATTTCAATGGTGGGACTCAGCAATCAGATTGATGAAACCCCCCTTGTTTTTAAATCATTTGTTACCAGTGATGGTTTTTAGTCCAATTCTAGTTTCGTCTTGACACCAATAACGAATAGGTAGTTGATTTTCTAAGTTTTTATTAATAAAATTAATTTGGTGTTCTATTATGGATGAAAGTTTTTTTTTAAGGTTTCCTTAGATTCTTTGTTTTGTTTTATATGTAAAGGGCGTGGAACTTTTAATTTACTCTTTAATTTATATCTTACTAGTTGATGGACTGTTCGATAAGCCACATCAATATCAAAACAAGTTTTTAACCACACTTGAATTTCACCATAACTTTTAAAGCCTTCTGGATTTTTTAATTCTTCTTGTAATTTTTCTACAACATCTGGTGGAATTAAACTTTCTCTCCCACCTAAGTTTTTCTTGGGTTCTAGTAATAGATTTAGTCCACCCTCACGATATTTACGTAACCATTTTTGTACTGTTACACGATTCCGTCCTAACATGATAGAAATTTGTTTTACTGTTTCTACTGTATGAGTTTTTAACCAATAAATGGTTTGTATTCTTTCTTTTTCTTGAGGTGTAGAAGCATTTTGTAAAAGTTGTTTAAGAGTTTCTGCCGATTCAGTTATTTCAATTTTTACTACCCCTGACATATTTATTGGCGATCGCTATAAGTAACTACTTCTACAAGTGTAGCTGAAGTTAGTGAAATTGGTAT
>JASJCP010000199.1 GCA_030065935.1 Xenococcaceae cyanobacterium MO_167.B27 | reverse complement strand
AATACGGTAGAGATTTAATCATTGTTGATAGGTGGTATCCTAGTTCCCAAATTTGCTCTTGCTGTGGGCAATCTGGAGGGAAAAAAGAACTAGATGTCCGTGAATGGACTTGTCTGTATTGCAATACAGTTCACGACAGGGATATTAATGCAGCGAAAAATTTAATTAGAGAGGCGGGTGGGCAATCCGACTCAGAAAAGCGCGACAACGCGCTCTTGGACGGGGCTTACAAGCTCTTGAAATGAATTCAAGAGACAGCCCCTCGGCTTTCCCCCATGAGCGATTGTCGTAAGAACGGACGTGGGAGCAAATGTAAGACTACGAATGTAGCAATTTGTGTTGAACCGTCAACCACCTATGAGCAACTTTGCTTGTTCTAGGAATCTCGCTCCTTCAGGTGCGAGAGGATGTCAATAACAGCTAAAGACTTACTTTCTAATAAACCTAAGTTTTAGGGGTTGTTTAATGTGACTGGGTAGCCAAGTTTTAAGATTTTTTTTGAGTTGACAGACGATTTTTCCTGATATTTGGGCAAATAATATATTTAATTTATATTTATTTTCGGCTCTTGTAAGCTTACTATAAATAGGACTAACAAAATAGTCGTCAATGCTATATTCTGGAGCATGATGGATAAACCATAGGGTGTAGTGAAGACGATCCTCTGAATTATTCAGATCAAAAGACTGTTGTAAATCGGTTCTCTGTTGCCAAAGATAGTACATAAGTAAAGTGATACCCCAGGGGGAAATTGCTGAGACCAAGCCAGAGGGTTGATTTAGATAGTTATAAAATGTCTCAAAAGGTTTGTTTTCCCAAGGTTGAGGTAAATCTCGATAACAGCGACGCATGATATCAGCGATCGCAATTCCGTTATCAAATCGCTGATAACCATATTCGGGAATTGGTTTTTTACCATATCCATACTGAAGTAATTTTGATATGTAGTCATTTACCAAAGCTTGGATAGCTGGAGCTAGATTACCATTAAACCGTTCTGTATATTTAGAAAGACGTTGAGAATTATGGGGTTCAATGCCACTAAAATGAAAAAAGATTAAAGGCTCACCATCTATTATCCAACCCTGTTCTGTTTGTGAGAGTTTTCTTTGATCTAAGTTCCAATAGGCGACATTAAGGGTGCGATCGCGTAAAATAGCTACATTGTCGTGAAATGCTGGTAACAAATCTACAAATTTCTGATCCACAAAGATTCCTTGATCCTGTTGATTGATACATTGAAATCTGAGTTTGCGACTCCACCAATGTAAAAAGGAGATGGCATCTGGGCTATTATTGAGAGCAATAAAACCTAAGTTGTAGATTCCTGCTTTCATAATCCCAATATCATCAGGAAATTCCTCAAATTCAGCAGGTTCAGTAATATGAGGCGTTAAAACAAAATTTGCACCAGCTTTCATAGCTTCAAATATTGGGGTTAGGGGTGCGAATAATTCAATATCTGGATCGAGATAAACTACTTGTTCAAAGTTTCTTTCCTCGATAAGTAGTTTCATCACAAAGGGTTTAACTGCGGTGTTAAACTCCATGATGTCGTAGCGAAAAGCAAAGTCAGGAAAATTACTAATACCTAATTTTTCTGCGGGGATAACTTCTACTCCCTCTATTCCTAAGTCGATTTCAGGAGTGAGTTTATCAGCTAGACAAAGAAATAAAGATGCTGAGGGATGATATTTCTGGAGAGAATGAAATAAAATTCTAGCGTAGGGAAAATAGTTACTAGAACAAATCGTTACTATAGCCCGTTTGGGGGTTTTTACTGATAGAGTCATATCTAAGGGATGAGGGGTGGTGGGATACGAGGGATGAGGTAAGAGGTAATAAGAAATTAGTAATTACTAGGTACTAATTACTAATCCTATATAAAAATTAGAAAGAGCGAAATTAGAAATTAGAAATTATTATAGGTAATAAGTAATAGGTATTTATCCTTGCTACTTCTGAGTCCTTTATCCTTCATCCAGAGTTCCTTCATATGGCTGATAAGTCTCAGTCGAGATTTTTTCTGAGCTATTTAACAGAAAGCTTACAAACTTTTGTCCATCCTTGGCGCAATATAGACTGGTTTTTACTATTGCTAGTCATAGGTTTAACTGGTTTTGGTAGTCTAACTATCTACAGTATCGAACTAGCAGAAGAATTTAATCGCAGTTATCAGCATTTATCCATTGGTGGTATTGGATTAGTGATAGCACTAACTATTGCCCGTTTCAACTATCGTGGTTTATTACGATGGCATTGGCTAGTCTATACTTTAACTAATATTTCCCTAATTACTGTGATGATAGCAGGAGTAACCGCTAAAGGGGCGCAACGCTGGATCAATGTGGGTGGCTTTAATGTTCAACCTTCAGAATTCGCCAAAATTGGGGTAGTAATTACTCTAGCTGCTTTATTACACAATAAAAATACCGCTAATATATTTACGGTAATTCGTACTTTAGCTGTTGCAGCAATTCCTTGGGGATTAGTTTTCTTACAGCCAGATTTAGGAACTTCTCTAGTATTTGGGGTAATTGTAACTGTAATGCTTTATTGGGCAAATACTAACCCTGGTTGGTTAATTTTAATGGCTTCTCCTCTAATTTCTGCCATTCTCTATCATCTATATTTTCCTGGTTGGTTGCTGTGGACTCTCATTATTACGGGAATTGCTTGGTTAACCATTCCTGTAAGAGTTGTTTCTGCTTTAAGTGCGATCGTAATTAATTGTGGTGCAGTAGAATTAGGTAATGTCTTCTGGGGACTACTAAAAGACTATCAAAAAGACCGACTCATATTATTTCTTGCTCCAGAAAAAGACCCCCTTGGAGGAGGATATCATCTTATTCAATCTCGTATTGCTATTGGGAATGGGGGTTTAAATGGGACTGGTTTATTTCAAGGTAGTCAAACTCAACTTAATTTTATCCCTGAACAGCATACAGATTTTATTTTCTCTGCGGTAGGAGAAGAGTTAGGCTTTATTGGCAGTATTATCTTATTAATAGTTTTTTGGTTGATTTGTTGGCGACTAATTTGGATTGCTAATTCTACCAAAGATAATTTTGGCTCATTACTCGCTATTGGAGTGTTAGCGATTATTGCTTTTCAGGTAACAATTAATATTAGTATGACTATTGGGCTTGCTCCCATTACAGGAATTCCTTTACCGTTTATGAGTTATGGTCGCTCTGCTTTATTAAGTAACTTTATCGCGATCGGTTTGGTAGAATCAGTACATAATTATCGAGAAATTAAAAAAAATATCTTTAAAAATACTTAACGATTCAATTATTAATTATCAATTAAGTATTTTATCGATGCCCCCGCTACTTATTTTCACCAGCAGCCATGATGGACAGTTGAGATTGATTTCTAGAAATAATAGCATCTAATAATTCTTCGGGTTTAACTATTAAATAGTCTGGATTGTGTTTGGCTAAAACTTTTTCGGAATTGAATCCCCAAGTTACAGCAATACTTCCTACATTACTTTTGCGAGCAGAACGAATATCTCTAGTCTCATCCCCTACATAAATCGCCTCTGTGCTTCTCAGACTATATCTTCTAATAACTTGATTAATAATGCGATGTTTACCAAAAATACTTGTTCCAGAATGAATAAAATCAAAGCAAGACTCTAGCCCATTATGTTGCAAAAAAGTTGTTACGTTGTCTTGAATGTTAGAAGTTATGATACCTAAGACATAACCTTGCTGCTTTAATTTTTGTAAAACTCCCCTCATTCCCAGAATCGGAGCGAGTTCTCCAATCTGGTTCCCTAATTCTTTTTGAACCCTTTTAACTAAGAAAGGTAATTTGAATAAAGAAATTTCTGATTGTCTGATTATTTCTCCGGAACTTAAATTTTTCAAAAACGATAGTTCTTCTGGGTTCAGAGTTTTGTAACCAAATTCGGAAGCCAGACTATTGGTAATATCTACAATCGCTTGGTAGGTGTCAGCAATTGTCCCATCAAAATCAAAAATAATTACTTTAATTGCCATTTAATTGGAGTTAGATATGTTAAGGAGTAGAAAATAGTGATTAGAGTTTAAGTTTTATCTCTAAATATTAGGTTAGCATGGGCATTCCTTCTTAACATATCTGGTTTGATCCTTCTCAAAGCAGAGCCTCTAAATCGACGATCCCAATCGGTTTGTTCTATCGTTTCTAATTCTTGCAATTTGGGTTGAATATTCCAAGGATAGGGCTGAAAATCAGTAATATCTGTTTCTTTGGCAAATCTTTGATTCCAGGGACAAACATCTTGACAAATATCACAACCAGCTACCCAACCTGATAGTTTTGTGGCAATTTCTCTAGGTAATTCTGGCTGGCGATTTTCGATGGTATGATAAGCAATACAACGATTAGCATCCACTACAAAAGGTTTGGCGATCGCATTAGTAGGACAAGCATCTAAACAGCGCGTACAAGTGCCACAATGTTGAGTATGGGGCTGATCTGCGGTTAATTCAAGATTGGTTAAAATTTCCCCTAAAAATACCCAACTGCCATATTCTCTAGTAATTACATTACTGTTTTTGGCAATCCAACCAATACCAGCCCTTTGCGCCCAAACTTTATCCTGAATCGCTCCTGTATCCGCATAGTAACGAGTTTTTACCCCTTCTCCTTGAGTTTGCAGCCATTGACTTAATTGTTTAAGCTTTTGCTGCATTACTTTGTGGTAATCTCTCCCCCAACCATAACGAGATATTTTGCCGTTTTCTGGCGCATCTGAGTGCTGATGGGGAGTGTAATAGTTTAAAGCCACACAGATCAGCGATCGCACTTCTGGCATTACTAAACGAATATCCTCTCGTTTCGGGTTTGCCATCCAAGCCATATCCGCATGATACCCTAAAGCTAACCAATTATGAAGATGGTTAACTGCTGAGTCTTTTTCTGCTGCTTCTACTGAGACAATACCTACTTTATGAAACCCAATGATTTTAGCTTGGGCTTTAATGGGAGCGTTACTAATGCTCATCGAAAAAAAATAATTTATTAATTCTTATCTAAATAATAAAAATTTTAGTCTCTGGGAATATTTAGTTTTTTGGCTACAATTTTAAGTTTATCTAAATATTGAGGTCTGTTAAATTTTAATAAAGATTTTTCTCAAATAATTTTTTTATCGTTGTAGCAATTTAAAATTCCTTGTTGATTCAAGTTAATAGGAAGAATATTTTTGTGCTGTTGAAAATGTTGAGGATTATCTGTTCCTACTACAAAAAAAATTCCTACCGCCTATTTCTCCAAATCTAGAGCGAGATTTTTAGCTAACTCTCTATATTTAACACCAAGAGCTAGGGTACAAAAACAAAAACTGTTTTGTTTTCCATTTTTGTTTAATGTACCTAATACTTAATAGAATCAATAAAGATACAATTAGCTGTTCTTTATCAATTATCTGTTTGTATTCTAGCTCTTGATCTAGTAATTTCTAATTATCTAGATAATATAGGAATGTTAAAGATCAAGTTAGGAGCTTTAGTTAAATTTCTCCCCAATAAGTTAGACTCTGACGTATTCCCGTCTAAATGTAAAAATAAATAAAAGCAAAAAGTCGCTACAGCAGCTAAAATCAATCTTTCCCACATTGTGTTAATTTTCCCCAATCACTCACCATACCACTAGTATGTACTATGAAAAAGAATTAAGCTATACTAACTTTGTAAAAATTACGGTGTTTCACTAAAACTTCAAAATTTTGCTTATCATTAAAAATAATTACTTAACCTTTGTTAATAAAACACGAGCTTTAGCTTATGTATCGGTGATTTTGACGAGGGCTTCCGTTCTTAAGGGATGAATTATGAGGGGGGAGGAGTCAGGAGACTGGGGAGACTGGGGAGACTTTTCAGGGGTATGATTTTTATATTTAACGATTTAAGCAGGTGGGGAAATAGGGAATTTGGGGAATTGGGGAAGGTGTAACCTTGATTTCTCGTGTCAGTAAAAAAAACGAATCATTCAATTATTAAAATCATACACTTGTAAGGACGGGGAGACTGGGGACTTGGTAAGAGGTAATCAGTAATTAACAATTAGCAATTAACAATCACCAATCCCTAATCCCTAATCCCTAATCCCCAATCCCTAATCCCCAATCGCCAATCCCCAATCACTACTTTAATTGAGCAATAATTTGTTGATTCTGTAAAGTTTCACCCGTTAAGATATCTTCTACTGTTAAACACAGATATCCTGCTTTATTAACGAAAAATAGCAGCTTTAGACGATCGCTACCTGGATTTCCTGGGGGTTGGAGTTGAGCAATAGTTCTTGCTCCGTCTTTATCATTAAGGGGTTTAACTTGAGTAGTATTATCGTTGAGAGTACGGGTAACTAGGCGATCACCATCAAAATACACTTCGGTACTTGCACTTTGGGTGGCGAGTTCTCCGATAATTAACTCAATACTAGGCTGGTTGGGGACAGAAGCTCCTAATAAAAGTTCTACTGGTTGCTTCATTGGGTAAGGTTGTCCGCTTTTAATTAGAGGATGCCAATCATGACGTTTTTCTCGACGATTCCAATAGCGAATCCCATAACTATGATAGAGAAAGTCTTGCACTTCTAAACCCTGGGCTACTTGTAACGCGCCTGTAGCAATGGCAGTTAAAGGGCGATCGCAGCGAATTTTGTCTTCAGGAAAGTAATCTTTTACCCAATCTTGTACCGCAGGAATTTGCACTGTACCTCCTACTAGTAAAACAGAGTCTATATCTGCTACTTCTACCCCATTCCGTCTGGCTTGCTGGAGTACTGAACTCATTAAGTCATCTAGTTGGCTAAAGAACTGATGTTCTTGAAGAATCAATTTAAAGCGATCGCGAGTTAGACTTAACTCATAACTTTCTAGAGTTTCATCATTAAAATATACTTCTTCTGCTTCGGTAGAGCCAGATAATTTAATTTTCAATCTTTCTGCAAGACGAGTAACTAAAGAAGAAGGAGTTAAACCCTGTTTTGTAGCGAAATAATCAACTAACCAGGCATCAATATCTGAACCACCTAAATTTTTACCAGCTTTTGCTAATACTCGCGCAATTTTAGGCTTTTGTGCTGAGTTTTCCCCGAGGAATTTTTGACCCCATTTCAGGATAAAACCTTGGTTTTGTGGGCTGTTTTCTGCAAGGCGAATTAAGGATAAATCCAGAGTACCACCACCAAAGTCAATCACTAGTAATAGATTTTGCTCTGCTGCGCCATAACCCAAAGCTGCTGCGGTGGGTTCATCTATAATACGGATTTGTTCGATAGATAAAGAGTGAGAAATATCACTTAACCAGAGACGGTAAGCTTCAAAGCTGTCAACAGGTACAGTTAAAACTAGAGATTCAATATTTTCTTCTGGAGTTGCTGGAACTTTGGCGATCGCACTTTTTAAAAACCACTCTCCAATTTGTTCAAAACTAAGGTTTACACCGTCTAATTCGGGCAAAAACCCTTGAATATCTGTGGCAATACCCCTTTTAAAGCTGCGGAAGCAACGGGAATTACTGGCTAAATCTAATCCGCGATCACGCACTTGTTGACCAATTAAAGTTTTTCCTTCCTGGGCGGACTCTACATAGACCAAACTGGGGATTACAGGGGGTAAAGAGGGTATTTCCTGGGAAAATTGCGGTATTTTAACTGGTTCTCCCTGTTCTATAGCTCGATTCCAACGGGCTATTACTGTGTTACTAGTGCCGAAATCAATAGCGTAAGCGTTGATATTTGTTGAATCTTTTGCCATTACTGGTTATTAAATAGTGTAGTTATACTAAGTTGCTTTCAGAAAGATAATATTATCTCGCGCAAAGGCGCAAAGACGCAAAGAAGAACACAAAGAATAAAATGATGAATTGGAAGGGGCTGGGCAGGTGCATCGCCCCCTACTAGGTATTAAATATACCTGTTAGTAGTTAGTGGTTAGTGGTTAGTGGTTAGTAGAACTGTGGTTAGAGTGAACATGAGCTATAACTAATACCTTTCTCAATTCTCTGACTAATCTTTGTGCTTGATATTGATAGAGAGGAATGGATAAAGTTTGAGGTAAATTATCCATAGTGGTTCTTGCTAGAGCTAAGTTACATCCAGAAATACGAGAGATCACATTTGCCCCTTCAAAAATTGCATCGGTCGTGAGAGCTTTTTCTACTATGACTTGCCAGCATTTAAGAGCTAAATTCAAATTACCCTGTTCAATACGCCTTAAGCCTTCAATAGTGGCTAAAAATACTAATTTTTCCCCTATATGTAGCCTAAAATCATCATAAGGTAGTAAAATCGGGTCTTGATGCTGTTTGTGGTAGAGTATCGGGGTCACACCATAGCCATAAGTAATATCTGCTAATAACAATCCATTGAGAGTGTCTCCAGTTTCGATATCGTATTCTGTAACTAAAACCGTATCTTTTCCTAGACGAAATAAATTCAGTATATTTTCCCCAAAAGCAGCCCCAGCAAAAGCTGCTGCTGTTACTGCATATACTCCTAAGACTTGTGCTTCGGGGAGTAGTTCACTTAAATGTTCGCATAATCTTAATCCTGAAGTACGTATCACTAAATTAAGTTTAGGATTAATTTGTTGAATCATTAAAGCTGCTTCTAAGTTCAAAATTTCGTCATCTGTGACAATAACCACACTTTTAGCCTGTTTTAGATGAGCTTGGGGCAAAGCTTGGGTAAGTTTGCCTAAAATTAGCGGTATTTCTCCAGAATATTGCTGATAAAAGTCGCAATTTTCAGTAATACCTACTAAAGACTGTTTAAATTGTTGCAGTAATTGTGCTACTTTTTGCCCGACTCTTCCCATTCCCACAATGACAACATGATACTTTTGGGGAATTGGGAGACGTTGTTGGAGAAATAACCGAGATGAGAGTAAAGCTTCTGTGAGTAAAGCGTATAAAACACCCACAAAGGCTGTTCCTACTACAGTTAAACCTAAACTAAATAACCTGAGCCACCAAGGAATTAAAGTGATATCCTCAAGTTCACTAAATAAATCGCCGTATCCTCCTAAAAGTAAAATAGCAGTGGCTAAAAAAGCGGAGAGTAGGGTAATTTCTGGATAGTACCAATTAAACAAAAGAGTCCCAATAATCAATAATAATAAAACAATGACCAGATAAACCAGAGCTAAACGTCTAATTTGCTGACGTAAATTAAACCGCCGAACAATATTAAAGATTTTTTGGACTGAAGAGCGCAGAAATTGCCAGCTTTTTGTTTGATTATTTCGGGTAGGAGAAATTCTGGGTAAACAGAAATTATAAGGATTAAATTCCGCATCAATTTCTAAATAAATTACAGTGTCTCCAGCTATCATCAACTCATTAGGATTCCACTTTCCTAAAGCAGGAGCTAGATTATGATTACTTCTATAATGTGCCAAGATTTTTCTGTTGTGTGTTTCTAATTCTACCAGATAGCGATCGCACCAAGCATCTTTTGTTTGTAAGTAACGTTGATATACTTGTGCCACTTTTCCATTAAGCTTAAATAAGCCTAAAATTTCTGTCCCCAATGCTGCTAAAGCAAAAGCAGAGGTAGGTAATTCTGTACAATCGAAGGCAATAAAATTACCTAATTGATAACTTAATAATTGATTGAGATTAGATTTACCAGAACGCACTACTAGACGAGTTTGAGAGTTATTTTGTCGTATAGCTAAAGCTGTTTCAATATTTATTTGTTCGTTGCTAGTAACAATTAAAGCAGCCCGACATTGTTGAATTTGGGCTTGTTTTAAAGAATCTTTTTGACGACAATCTCCAATAATTAAAGATTCTAATAAATTGGGTAAAAAGTTTATTTCCCAACTGACTGGTGAGATTTGTTCTATAGCAATTACTTTAACTCCAAATTCCGCTAGAGCTTTCACACAATGTTGTCCCAAACTTCCTAAACCACAAACTAGAAAGTGGTCTAATTGTGGAGCAGAATAATTATAGGATGTATTATTTATATCTTGCACCGACACGAAAATATATCAGTTTTTAGCTTTTAATCAATTGTAAAGTTTATCGAAAAACTAGCAAGGCAAGGTCAGGCAGTAAATACTATTGAAGGTAAGTATTTACTTTGCTGCAATGAGCAATCCTGTTGAACCAGAGAAAAAGCAAGAGAAAGAGAAGGAAAAAGATGACTTTGAAAAGGAACGTAAGGCTTCTCTTGGGTTTATATCTCAATTAGTCCGGTATGCACCTACTGGTGGCAGTATTGGTTTAATTGCCTCTTTCATTCTGGATAACGAAGTACTGAAGGCTTTATTTACTTTTCCTTTCATGGTTGGTGCAGTAGCTTGGGCTGCCTATTCCAAAAGCTTTTTGCTAAGAATTCAAGAGATAATGGAAGAGGAAGGCAAGAAAGGTGCTGAATCCCTAATAGCACAATTGCAGAAGTTAGATAGTGCAATCAAAGAAGCTATCAAGTGGCAGTTAGCAGGAACAGATGATAAGTATCTCAAGTGTCAGGGTAGTTTCTGTCGTGATTATGAAACCATTGGGTTCAATCAACCCTCTGGTATATTTATGCCACTACTCAAAGATGTGTTTGTTCCCCTTGAACTGAGCGATATTTTTATCAAAGATTGTACGGGAGATGAATTCCCTGGATTACCTGGATTCAATCGAATAAGAGCGAAGAGCGAGAGGGGAGAAACAACAGCCGAACCTCTAATTATTTGGGACTTATTATCACAAACCCGCAAAAATCCTGCTTTCCGTCGTCTAGCTATTCTAGCCTGGGGAGGCTTTGGTAAAAGCACCTTATTACGTCATGTCACCTACTCTTACATGACCAAACAATACAAGAGGTACAAAGCCCCAAAACTACTGCCAGTATTGCTTTATTTACGACAATGGCAAGAACTTTTAGCTAATAATCCCCCAGACCTACCAACCCTCATTGAACAACATCACATTCCCTATTTACCAGAAGATCAAGAACTAAAACTACCGCCAGGATGGGCAAAGAATCATCTTCGTAAGGGTAATATGCTGGTGATGTTTGATGGGTTTGATGAAGTTAAAGAAGAACAACGGGAATTCCTAAGTCAATGGCTAAATAATCAAATTGGTAGTTATCCTAATTCAACCTTTATTATTACCTCCCGTCCTCGCGCCTTTAAAGCTCATAAAAATAAGATTAAACTTCGAGTCGAACTATTTGTTAAAGAGTTCAACCAGGAGCAACAAAGACGTTTTATTAGCCAGTGGTATAAAGCTCAAGAAATTAATATTAGAGCAGGTCGTAATGATGCTAATGTCCAAGATAGAGTAGAAAAACAAACAGCTAACCTACTGCAACAACTACAAGACAGAGAAGAATTAGGGGCATTAGCCAAAAATCCTCTGCTACTGAATATGATTGTGAATCTACATCGTAGTTATCAAGGGCAACCACTACCCCAACGACGGGCAGAACTATATCAAGATATCTGCACTTTTCAACTCAAAGACCGTCCCCGCGCCAGAGGTATCGATATGCCTTTACCACTAGCTGAAAGTCAACAGCTATTGCAAGGTGTAGCACTGGATATGATGCAAAAAGTCCAAGAACCACGTATTAGTGCTAAAGATTTAACCCGATTAATTGACAAACAATTAAGGATATTAGATACCCAAGATCCTGTAACAAGTGATGAGTTTCTTAACAAGATTCGGGATGTTAGTGAACTAATTGTCAAAAGAGAGGAAGAATACGAATTTGCTCACTTGAGCTTTCAAGAATTCTTAGCAGCCAAGCAAATCAAAGAAACCAAGCAAGAGCAACTATTACTAGACAACTGGCAGTCACAATGGTGGCGTGGCACAATTCTTCTTTATGCTGCCCTGGTTAATCCTACCAACTTAATTCGTTCCTTAATTGCTCTGAATAATGAAGAAGCAAACACCTTGGCTTTAAGGTGTCTAGAGGAAACACCCCGTAAGATAGACCCAGAAATCGAAGGGGAGTTAACTTCTTTGGAAAGTAATGTGCAAAATCAACTTTATCAATCACTAGAAACTTATTTGAAGAATGGACAATGGCGAGAAGCGGACGAAGAAACCTTAAAAGTCATGCTCAAGGTAGCAGATAGGGAAGAACAAGGTTGGTTAGATATAGATAGTATCAAAAACTTCCGCTGTGAAGACCTACGCATTATCGATCAATTGTGGGTCAAATACAGCAAGGGTAAGTTTGGCTTCAGCGTCCAGAAAGAGATAATTGTGAGTCTGGCGGGGACAGAAGAGTATAATAAAAAAATATTTCAAGATTTTTGCGATCGCATTAGCTGGAGAAAAGGAGGAAAATATCTTCGGTACTCAGACCTAACCTTTAATTGGGAGTTAGCCCCAACGGCTCATTTGCCTGGGGCATGGGCATTTTTGGGGCTGATGGGGTTCAGGTCGGGGCTCGGGGGGGCGGGGACGGGCGTTGGGTGTCTTCTCTTCTCTCGCGCAAAGATTTGTAACCTTTAAGATATAGCGACTTCAGGCAATTTTTCAAGCTGAATTTTTGGTACTTTTTCTACGAATTCATGGGCTTTTTACCTACTCCATACCTAGCTCTTTCTTTTACAAATTCCTTTAGTAGGACTCCCTGCACTGCCTACCCTCTGGCGGGGGGACAGCCAGCCTAATCCATATACGACAAGGGCTTTACGGAATTTTGTAACAAAGTAAAAATACTAAATAGCGTTGAATCATGATTCAATCCTAAAAGGACAACAATTTACAGAATCATTAAATTATTC